>NZ_JAIHAU010000011.1 GCF_020054945.1 Mahella sp. | reverse complement strand
TGAGTACGCCTACGCAATATTTCAAGGCGTTCTCCGGCTTTATATCACTTGCATCGCTTTATATTACTCATTTCAGCTATATATTACGAATTGAAGTTTCAACAATGTAAGGCTTAGATGACGCAAGAGATTATAGGGACACTATATATGGATATGCCTTGCCGTCTTTTATCTCGATAATCGCATAGCTGGGCGTATCCGAACCGCGCGGTTCCCCTATGCTGCCAGGATTGATGAAAAGTATGCCATTATCTGCGAATATTTCCGATACATGCGAATGGCCGAACAATACTATATCGGCTTTCACCTGCACGCCCTTTTGAATTATACCGTCATGATCCCACTTGACGCCGTGCTGATGTCCATGTGCAGCATAAATTCTCAATCCCTCGACCTCTATAATTTGTTCTGCCGGTATACTGGAAGAAAAATCACAATTCCCTTTTACAGATATTATATCTCTTTGTAGCTCAGCCGATAACAGTACGGCATCATGGCAATAATCGCCGAGATGTATAAGCATGTCGACATTACCCATATCCTTTATGGCCCTTCTGGCTGTGGCCAGATGACCATGGGTATCGCTCATTACCCCTATCCTCATTAGTTTACCTCTCATATGTAATCTTTAATCTTATCCTTCAATGCCTCTAATGCCTTCGCCCTATGGCTTATCCTATTTTTTACCGATGCATCCAATTGGGCAAATGTCTTGTTATATTCGGGTATCCAAAATACAGGATCATATCCGAAACCATCGTTTCCCCTCTCCTCATATGTTATATACCCGTCGCACTGGCCGTCTGCCGTTATTACATGGCCATCGGGCGAAACAAGAGCGATGCAACAGTAAAATGACGCTTTGCGTTGGCTCCACGGTATATCTTTCATTATATCGAGAAGTTTTTTGCGATTGTCTTCATCGCCGGCATTCTGACCGGCAAAACGCGCCGAATATATACCTGGTCGCCCGTTTAATGCTTGTACGATTAATCCTGAATCATCAGCCAACGTCCACTCATCAGCCGCTTTACATACAGTCATAGCCTTCTTAACGGCATTCTCTTGAAAGCTGTCGCCATCTTCTTCTACCGCCACATATATACCTTTTTCTTGCATAGACCATATATTGACGCTTAAAGGCGTCAATATATGTTTGATCTCCACAATCTTGCCCACATTATTAGAAGCTATGATGATGTCCTTGATCTTCACCTTTTGTCACCTATTTTATCAGCTATTTCCCCCAAACAATCTATCTGCAAGGCCATAAGCTCCTGTATCCCTTTATCAGCAAGGTTTATCAGCTCGTCCATCTGCTGGCGCGAAAACGGCGCCGCTTCGCCAGTTCCCTGGATCTCTACAAAGCGGCCGTCATCGGTCATAGCAATATTCATATCCACCTGAGCCCTTGCATCTTCATCATAACACAGGTCCAGCATAATCTGGCTATCTACTATACCCACACTTACAGCAGCTACCAAATTGCTTATGGGAAAACGCTCTATTTTTTTCTTCTCAAACAGTTTGTTAACAGCAATAGCCAACGCTACAAAAGACCCTGTTATAGAAGCTGTGCGCGTACCTCCGTCAGCTTGTATAACATCGCAATCTATCCATATAGTGCGTTCACCCAAAGCAGAAATATCCACAACTGAACGCAGCGCCCTGCCTATGATGCGTTGTATTTCCTGCGTACGCCCTTCTATATGGCCTCTGGTAGACTCCCTTATTTTACGCGCCTGGGTCGACCCCGGCAGCATGCCATATTCGCTGGTTATCCAACCTTTACCTGTGCCTTTCAAAAAGGGTGGAACTTTATCTTCTATCATCGCCGTACATATTACTTTGGTTTCTCCGGCTTCGATCAACACCGATCCATCAGGGTGTTTTAAGTAATCGCGCGTTAATATTACCGGCCGCAGTTGATCAAGACCTCTATGGTAAGCCCGCATTATATCCTCCAAAAATCAGTATTCATTAGCAAATGCTGGAACGGCTATCGGCTCAGCAACAGCATTCTCACCTGAACCCATATCTTTGCCGTCTATTTGAATCTTAACCTTTTGCACTCCGTCAAATTGTTTAACCGTCATCATAAGCTGCTTAAGCGCCATATCCATATCGGCCTGCGCATTTTGAACAGCTTCAAATTCTTTAGAAAGATTGATATACGCTACCCCCTCTTTTACCTGAACACCCAAAAGTTTGGTGCCTTGCGGTATAGATGTAGCCAGACTGCCATTCTCTTTAGGCCCTTTCAGCAGCTCTTCTATAGCATCAGCTATATTAGCACTGCTGGCTGATGTAAATCTGGTTACAGGAACCATGCAAGCAAAATTAGGAGCGGATGTTTTTGTGAAATATACCATTACCCTCGAAGCCTTATTTAGATCGAGGTTTTCATCACTGGCTTCCGCATTTATCCCAGTAGGTTCAAGCGGTTTATCCACAGCTGTACCATGTTTTAACTTTTTGACAATTTTGCCGTTAACCTGAAGCTGCACTTTATCTATAGTCGGAAACTCGGCTAAAGTATACACTATGGCATCGACCATATTGCGTTCTTCAGTAGCATCCGCACAGTTCATTATGCCGTCGTTGAAGTCCACAGTGGCCAAACCGTCATGTATACTTATGCCATTTATCTGGGTACCAGCCGGTATGGAAGGCAATAAGCCTATTTTTTGTATATCTTCTCGCATTACGGTTTCATCGGTTATGGCTTGCAATGCTGATTTGGCTATGGCCTCTTGCCACTGTATCCTGCGCATCACCGGCACAACATATCCATCGGCATCCTGATAATACAGTACTGTGGGACGCATATTGCTGGTTATCTCGGTTTGGCCGGCCGTTTCGGCAGCACTATCTGTGTTTGCCGTATCACTTTTGTCAGCCTCATCATCGCTCTCGGAAGAACATGCCATTAATCCGCCAGACAATATTAAGGCCAACGCTAGAAATATTATCCACTTCTTATAAGCCATTAATATAACACCCTCTCACCTAATATCTTGTTACAATTATATTAGGCAAGAAGGCTTGGTATGATTAATTTAATTCCCGTTCTAAGAGTTTATTTAAAAGCTGTGGATTGGCTTTACCTTTGGTAAGTTTCATGGCCTGACCTACCAGATAACCTAAAGCCTTCTTTTTACCGGCTTTATAATCGGCTACCGAAGGCGCATTTTCCTGAATAACTTGCCGTATTACTCCCAATAATTCACCTTCATCGCTTATCTGCACCAATCCCTGCTCTTTTATTATAGCACCGGGGTCGGTTCCGTTTGCAAACATTTCATCGAATACCTTTTTGGCAATGCTTATGCTTATGGTGCCATCATCGACATATTTAATCAAATCTACCAAATATGCCGGCGGAAATGGTATGTCCGACGGATCTTTGCCATTTTCATTCAAAGCCCTCAAGACGTCACCCATAAGCCAGTTGCTTACGGTTTTAGCATTATCGTAAATAGTCATGCACTGTTCAAAGTAGTCGGCCAGATATTTCGATGATGTCAAGATTCCGGCATCATATTGCGGCAAACCATATTGAGAAATAAAGCGCTGATATCTTTGATCCGGTAATTCCGGAAGATTCTCTCTTATGCTTTTTATATAGCTTTTGTCTAAAGCTATCGGCACGAGATCCGGCTCGGGGAAATATCGATAGTCATGAGCCTCCTCTTTGCTGCGCATTGCGACGGTGACGCTTCTGGCATCATCCCACCGCCGTGTTTCATGCACTGTCGGATCTCCCTCGAGCAGAGCCTCGCGATGGCGTTTTTCTTCGTATTCCATAGCTTTGACAGCAGCCTTGAATGAATTCAGATTTTTCATTTCCGTGATAGCAGTAGCCATAGATTTATCATCGGCCCTTGCATTTATATTAACATCACAGCGCAAAGAACCCTCCTCCATCTTACAGTCGGATACCTCTATGTACTGCAATATAGCTTTTAATTTATCCAAAAATGCCCCTGCTTCAGCCGGTGAATTCATATCCGGTTCGGTTACTATCTCTATCAGCGGCACGCCGGCTCGGTTATAATCTACCAATGAATTATTGCCCCAGCCTTCATGCAACAGTTTACCAGCATCTTCTTCCATATGGACCCTGCGTATGCGTATGCGCTTGGGCCCGTCTTCGGTTTCTATATCCACATAACCGCCGGTACAGAGCGGTAAATCATACTGAGAGATCTGGTAGGCTTTGGGAAGATCAGGATAATAATAATTTTTCCTATCCATCTTGCTGAACTCCGATATATCGCAATTCAGAGCCAGCCCTGCTTTAACGGCATATTCTATGGCTTTTTTATTGGGCATCGGCAAGACACCCGGCATGCCCGTACATATTGGACAACAATGCGTATTGGGTTCGGCTCCGAACTCGGTGCTGCAACTGCAGAACATTTTGCTTTCGGTTGCCAACTCAGCATGTACTTCTAATCCGATAAGGGTTTGTACTTCCATCTGTTATGTTCACCTTTCACTAGGTTTTTGGTTATGATACGGCGTATTGCTCTCAAAGGCATATGCCACGCGCAGTATAGTCTCTTCATCGAAGGCCTTGCCTATAATCTGCAAGCCTATAGGCAAACCTCTGCCGTCCAAACCACATGGTATGGATATGGCAGGTAATCCGGCTATATTTACCGGCACTGTGCATACATCGGATAAATACATCTCCATGGGATTATCCAAGCGCTCGCCTATCTTAAAAGCCGTCGTAGGCGACGTAGGCACCACGAGAACATCGTATTTCTCGAAAGCTCGCTGAAAATCCCTTGTTATAAGTGTTCTGACCTTCAACGCCTTCAAATAATAGGCATCATAATAACCTGAACTCAACGCATATGTGCCCAGCATTATACGGCGCTTTACCTCGCTGCCAAAGCCTTCGCTACGCGTTTTTTTATACATATCTATCATATCGTCGTATTGAGCTGCCCGATAACCGTATTTTACGCCATCATAGCGTCCAAGATTTGAACTGGCTTCAGCCGATGCTATAAGATAATAGGCTGAAAGCGCATGATCCGTATAGGGCAAAGATGTTTCCTCATAATCCGCTCCCATCTCTTTGAATAACTCAATGGCCTTTGTTACGGCACTTTTCACTTCTTCATTTATGCCTTGACCGAAAAATTCCTTGGGAACGCCGATTTTAATACCTTTGACATCATCGATTAAAGCAGATGTATAGTCGGGATATGATCTCGATACCGACGTCGCGTCATAGGGATCATGACCGACTATCGCATTTAATACCATAGCGCAGTCCTTTACATCTTTTGTTAACGGTCCTATTTGGTCAAGAGATGAAGCAAATGCTACCAACCCGTATCGCGATACCGCTCCGTAAGTGGGTTTCATGCCCACCACACCGCACAATGACGCCGGCTGTCGAATGGAGCCGCCGGTATCGGAACCGAGTGTAAAGAATGCCTCGTCGGCCGCCACTGCCGCTGCCGACCCTCCGCTGGAACCACCAGGTACTCTATCTGTGTCCCATGGGTTTTTAGTTTTCTTAAATGCCGATGTCTCGGTCGATGAGCCCATGGCAAACTCATCCATATTCAATTTACCCAATACAACGGCCTGTCTTTCTTTTAAACGACGCACAACCGTAGCATCATAAGGCGGTACAAAATCAGCCAGCATACGCGACGCACATGTCGTAGCTATACCCTCTGTGCACATATTATCTTTTATGGCTATAGGTAAACCGCCAAGCAACGGTACTTCATGGCCTTCATCTATGTGCCTGTCCACATCGTCAGCCTGTTTCAAAGCTGCGTCAAAATCAAGATGTATGTATGCTCCAATGCTTTGTTCAACGTCCTCTATATGCTTTATCACGGATTGAGCAAGCTCACGAGCACTCACCTCACGCTTTTTCAGCTTCTCGTAAGCCTCATGAGCTGTAAGCCTATATAATTCCACCCGAAAGTCCTCCTCATTCCACTATTCTAGGCACTTTAAAGCAGCCATTTTCTACTTCAGGCGCATTGCTCAGCAATATATCCCTCTCCAATGACGGTTTAACCTGGTCATCGCGAAAGACATTTTTCAACGGCAAAACATGCGCTGTAGGTTCAACGTCATCGGTATCCAATTCGCTCAAGCGCTCGGCGTGCTCCAATATTTCGCTAAGATGCCTGGCGTACATGTTTTTTTCCTGATCCGATAAAACCAGCCTTGATAAAGCTGCTATATAGTCCACTTCCTCAGGCTTTATTCTCATTCATATCACCTCACTGGTAATTTTACCACTATTCGCAGCCTTATTCAATAAAAAAACCATCTTCAGCAAAGATGGTTTTTTATTGTTGCCATTCAAACGGTTTTTATTGCTCTTTTATCAGATTAGGATTCCTCATTATAGGCTCATCCAGCGCCATATGTCCGGCTAACGTATCCTGCACTTTGCCGTCTATCAATATTTGCACACGTTTTATATTAGGCAGCTCGGTTATAGAATTAACAATAGAATATACTGTCAATGTCTCACCAGCGGAACCGCCCTTATGCTTGGTCTTTAGGTTGGAAGAAAAATTTAATACAGCGGTGTCGCCGTTTATTTTAGCATCCAGAATATCCTTCTCGGTTAAACCTTCCGGCATGGTAGGTTCTAATCCTTCTGCCACGGGCCCCTTTATCAGCTCCTGAACTATTCTTTTAACAACATTCGGCTCGTCGTGTTGAATGTCGCGATACTCTGGAATCAGATAGTTTGCATCCTTATTGCTGAAATACAGTATTATCCTCTGCCCTATTATGTCCTCGTTCCTAGTAAACGGCTGATCGAATATAACGTGGCCGGCCAAGGTTTCGTTTTCTTTGCCTTCTATTAAAAATTTTATATTCTTTATCGAAGAAAACTCCGTTAAAGTGTTGACTATCGAAGTTATGGTCATAAGCTCGCCGGCTGATCCACCGGGATGATTTTCCTTAAATTCTTTTGAAAAGTCCACTACGGCCGTACCATTCTCGATTTTTATGCTTTTAAGCTTTGTACCGTTGGGTATTGTAGGATATAAGCCCGGTGTCGTAGGACCTTTTATAAGCTCTTCTATAGCCGTCTGAGCATAACGCTGGCCTGCGATATTTACTTCCCGCACCTCAGGCACTACATACATAGCTTGAGAACCGGCAAAATATAATATCATGTTGTATTTTTTAGCGGCATCGTCCGCAGACTGGTTTTCTGAAGCCAATTGCTCTTGCGGGGTTTCAGTTTTGGTCATTAATCCCAGGGGTTCTCCGCTTGCGCCTATATATTCTTGGCCATCTTTGTAAAATTTAACATATTTAACGCCAGGCAGCTCCGTCAAGGTATTGGTTACCATTATCCTAGCTACTATTTCCTGTATATCGCCTACATCAAACTCCTTTGACACATCTACCGTCACTATATTCTCGGCCTGGCTGACCTTTAGCAGCTTGGCATCCGGCGGTATGGCTGTTTCATGCCCGGATTGGCGCGGCCCCCTGAATAGCTCTTCAAGCACCGCTTCAACAAGAGTTTGTCCCGTCTGCAGTTCTATCTCACGACTTTCCGTAACCAGTTTTTCAAAATTTTTATCTGTAAAATACAAAGTAACCGCAATCTTCCCCGGCTGTTGTTGCGAAACATTTTGTTTCTGCGCATCAGCATCAGAGTCTTGTTGTTCCTGAGGCAGTGTTGAGTTAGAACAAGCCATGATCGGCAAGAACAGCAGCATAACCAATGCTATCAGCCTAAAAGCAGACCAGCTTTTTCGTCGTCTATTCATGATCCTTCCACCAGCTTTCTATTTCCTCGTAGTATTCAACGCCTCTAACTGCAAATCTTCAAATAATAGCCGTGTCCATTCCAGTTTCCATATACCGTTCAAGCGTATCGTCCTCAGCAACGCTTTATCCCTTTTTATAGTGCTGCCGTCGCTTAACTTTATTTCAAAATCTGTAGATACCAGCGCTTCATTATTGTCCAGACCCAAGCTGTAATCATAAACCTCATAATCCACAAGCTTAAAATTTACTTGTTTTATCGCATCCTTGAATTCCTGAAGAGATTTTCTGTTCTTATCATTAACATCATCCGACATATATATATACGCTTTATCGAGATCGTTTGCCGATAATGCCTTTAAAAAGCCATTTACAGCAGTTATCGGGCTTTGTATTAAACTGTTGGCTCTAGCTATAGGCCCGCTTTGTATGTTTTGTGCCTTATCTTCAATAGGAATCTGTTCATTCTCCGGGGAAAATATAGGGGCCTTTTTACCCTCTATAAGGAACTGAACCTTATCTATCCCGTCTAATTCAGTTAATGTATTTACGATAGAATATACCATTAACGCTCGTTTATCAGGCGACTCTTTATCGACGGACAAAAAATCCTGGCTCAGATCGATAAAGGCTATATTATCGCTGGAGGTTACGGACAGCAGCTTGACAGAAGGCGGAATAATAGCTATATGGCCACTCTGCACAGGACCTTTTATCAACTCGGATACCACCAGCTCCTCCAATCTCTCAGGACCTTTTTTTATGCTGCGTTTCTCAGGTACCAAGCTGGTACCGTCTTGGCTCAGAAAGTACAGCATCACATCCACATCATATTGTTCAATATCGGGGCTTATGGGAATGGGGGAAGTCTGAGTACCGTCCGCCAGTACGGACCCGGAATTCTCTTGACCGGTATCCTGGTCAAATAACGCGCACGATGATAGAAATAATACTGCTATAAGGCATATCGCTAATAGTTTAATATGCGTCATAATTTTACCCGAATTATACACCTGCGTCCACTCCTTCCGCCATTATTATACGCCTGATTCTTTACAAATGTTTTAAGCATTTTTAACGTTTTCATTAAATCTAGCCGATATCTATGGGTAATTCTATAAAAAAACGCGTACCCTCCCCTTCATTGCTCTCAACGTTTATAGTACCATTATGCAGGTAAACTATCTTCTGTGCTATAGACAAGCCGAGGCCTGTCCCTCCCGTAGATCTGGATCTGGCCTTGTCCACCCTATAAAAACGATCAAATATATAGGGCAGATCGGCTTCCGGTATGCCAATGCCGTTATCCGCAACTTCTATCAACGCCCTGCCGTCCTTCTTGTATAAGCGCACATCCACACTGCCGCCCGCCGGCGTATACTTTAATGCATTGTCTATTAAGTTTATAAGCATCTGCTTTAACTTAGGTGCATCTCCCTTAATGTACGCGCCTTCTTCACATCTATAGTTCAATTTTATATTTTTAGCAGCCGCTAACGGCCTCAATACTTTCAACGTTTCATTTATCAATTTATCCAAATCCACATCGCCATATGTTATTTGGGGCTTGTCTTTATCCAACTGAACCAACGTAAGCAAATCATTTATGATATTGCTCATCCTATCTATCTCTGAATCTATATCATGCATAAATTCTTTATATACGTCCAAGCCGGCGTCCGGATTTTGAACAAGCGACTGTGCCAATACCTTTATCGAGCTTAAGGGCGTTTTTAATTCATGTGACGCGTTGGCCACAAACTCCGATCGGGCCTTATCCAGACTTTCAACGCGCTGGCTCATAACATTAAAGGCATTGCCGAGCTCTATAATCTCCCTGCTACCGTTGACCTTTACCCTTTGGCGCAGATGACCGCGCCCCATCTCTCGTATAACATCGGTTATATCTTTTATGGGTTTGGCTACAAATCCCGATATAAAGTAACTGAACAACGCTATAGCTACCGCTAAGAATACAGAATAGACCAACAATCTGCTCCGTACCTGTGAAATTGAATCATATATATCTGCAAGGGAAGAGGATATGAACACCACCCCTATGATATCGCCGTCGGCGGTTATAGGTGCTGTGGAATACATGACCCATTGTCCCTCGGGCAAATAATATTGTTGGCTTACGCTCTCTCCTTTTAGGGCTTCCAAAACCTCTTGATGGTTCAACGTGCGGTTAAGGATATTTATGTCGTTGAATGAATCCGCCACCACCGTCCCCCTATGGTTTAATATGAGTATCCTAGCGCTCAAGCTATCGCTGAAATCCGATATCACATTATTTATATACGGATTGGCATCCTGCAGATAGCCCGCGGACACCACCGATATTATATTAGCCTGCTTTATTAAGGTGGTTTTCCTTGACGAAATATAATTTTGCTCCAATATATTTACCACCGCTATATTGAGCATCGTAAACGAGATGGCTATTATAACAAAATATGAAACCGATATCTGCCATCGCAAACTTACCGGACGTAAACGTATATGTTTATTCCTGAGCAAAATAATAGCCCACTCCCCATTTGGTAAAAATAAGCTCGGGCTGACTCGGATTTTTCTCCAATTTCTCCCTCAAGCGTCTTATATGCACATCCACTGTTCTAAGATCGCCCAAATAATCATATTTCCAAACTGTTTCGAGCAATTGCTCTCTGCTGAAAATCTTACCTCTCCCAGTTACCAATACTTCGAGCAAATCAAATTCTTTTGCTGTCAAATTAGCGTCTCGGCCATCCACCAATACTGTCCGATTTTCAAAATTTATAGTTAAATTTTTTATTTTCAAATACTTATCATTTTTCTTAGGATTTGCCAAATCAAGCCTTCGAAATATAGCTTTTACCCTGGCTTTCAATTCCAGTATATTAAACGGCTTGGCTAAATAATCATCGGCGCCATATTCCAATCCAAGTATTTTATCCATGTCATCGCCTTTAGCTGTCAGCATAATAATAGGAACAGATGATTGCTCCCTCACTTGTCTGCAAACTTCCAACCCGTTTATTTTAGGCAACATTATATCCAATATTATGAGATCATAATGCTCGTTTAACGCCTTATTCAAACCTTCTTCGCCGTCATAAGCCGCATCGGTCTCGTAGCCATCCTGTTCTAAA
Organism: Mahella sp.; assembly: GCF_020054945.1. Lineage (GTDB taxonomy): Bacteria > Bacillota > Clostridia > Mahellales > Mahellaceae > Mahella. Next base: position 24,170 of record NZ_JAIHAU010000011.1, on the reverse strand, counting down.
CTAAATTTCAAGCCTTTGACCATAATGCGTTCATCATCTATTATAAGTATCTTTTTGGCCAAGATATTAACCACCTTCATATAATGTATATACTGTATTATACATCATTTAGCGATGATAATCTATATATTTTGGGAAAGCGGCAACATTATCTGAAACACTGTGCCATTTTGCTCATCGCTATTGAACAATATCCGGCCTCCATTTTTATCTACTAATTTCTTTATCACATATAAGCCCAAACCTTCGCCGTTATGGCCTTTTGTTGTAAAACCTTTTTGCCATATTCTTTCTCTGATATCCGACGGAATAACAGGGATATTGTTTATGACTGCAAATATAGCGTATAGCTCATTTTCTTTTATAGATACGAAAAGCTTTTTATGTGGTGATGGTTGATGGGATAGTTCATAGATAGCATTATCCATCAAATTTGATAATATCCTGACAATATCTACTGCGCTAGCTTGAACGTCCTCCAGCGAAGCCGTGATGTCCAGTTCTACATCTATGCCCTTTTTATGGGCTTCATCTATCTTACTAATAAGTACTGCCGCTATTTCCGGTTTTTTTAGCGTTCCTACGTTGAATAAACTGTTTACGTCGCTTAACATATTGCTCATATATTGCATAGCATTGTCATAGGCTCCCATTTGAAGCAATGTGGATATGACCGCTAAATGATTTTGAAAATCATGGCGCTGAGCACGCAATTCGGTTATGATCTGTTCATAGTCATTTACTCGGGCTTTATAATTATCCGCGTCATCTGCATCTTTAACCAGCTTCCATATTATATAACATGATAAGGTAACGCTTATAGTCAAAATAGCCACTGTCAAAGCTATAAATATACCGCCGAAAGTATTATCGCAATTTTTAAGGTTTAAAAAGCCGAGCACAATAAGGGCCATGCTCACTATAACTATAAAAGCAGTTAGAATGACACCTCTAAATTTCGGCGTCTTTATTTTCACAGCGATACCCCTTTGTTGTCATCAGTATATTTTACAAAATGCTCGGTCTACATCTTTTCCCAAACATTGTTTGAATATGAAAGCCATGCTGCACTCATCCATCATAAATAATATCCTCATCTTTATCAATTATTACTGTTTAATTTTATATCACCAACCTCATTTTTTCAAGCATTTTCAAAGCAGCCCCTGCAATTCGTGCTGTTGTAAATTCATATATACCTCACTATGGCTGTGGTCCCATGCTTCAAAAGCCCGCTCAACATATGTATTAAGGCTTCTGGAAATAAGCCTGAGGCTAATCCGTTGCCAAGCCGGATAAACAGTCACATATGGTATCTGAACAGTGGCCATAGCCTAAAATATAATAGCCCCCACCAAACCGGCTATAGCTAGGAGCAATATAGGATGCAGTTTCTTCCACCAAATGAGCGCAGCAAGCGAACCCATAAATATGACCAGGCTTTTAACATCTATGTATTGTAATGGATGCGTAAATATACCGATAAGCAGTTGCGGCGTGAGAGCGCCTGTAAATATCGACGTCTGAGCGATGGCTACGGCAGCAGCGGCTATAAGCCCTGTCACCACCGGACGTATACCATAAAACGCGTTTTGAACCAACGGATGATGCTGAAATTGTATAAAAAAGTGCGATACGATAGTAGCTATAATGAACGATGGCAAAGCTACGCCGAAAGTGGCCACCAAACCGCCTATTATGCCTGCAGTCTGATAACCGGTAAATGTTGCCGAATTCACCGCAATAGGGCCGGGCGTCATTTCTGCTATAGCTATTATATCGGCAAATTCCTGTGCCGTCAGCCATGCATGTCCCTCTATCTCCTTTGCCATAAGGGGTATCATAGCATAACCGCCGCCAAAGCTGAATAAACCTATCTTAAAAAAGGTCGTGACCAATTGAATAATCGTTGTGATATCCATCTTATATTATTCCTTTCCAGCATGATTATCGTTGCTATAAGTTCGCTGAATGATCTTTCTGGTATTTATGCCCTGCAATATAATCCCAAGCATTATGCCGATCAATATTATATATACGGCATGTACGTCGAATATGGCCGAAGCTATAAAGGCACCGACAGCTATAATAAGGCCGGTAAAGTCTTTAACAGAGCTTTTGCCTATATTCCATGCCGCTACGGCTATCAGCGCCACTACGGCAGACCTTATGCCGGCGAATACCTTTTGCACGATCATATTCTCCTTAAAAGCCACAAAAATAGATGCGATAATTGTGATCACTATTACCGACGGCAGTATGACGCCTAATGTCGCCGATATCGCACCCGATACACCTGCTATCTTATAGCCTATAAAAGTAGCGGAGTTTATGGCTATGGCACCGGGCAACGATTGTGATACCGCTAATATATCGACTATATCCTCCCTGCTTATCCACCCTTTGCCTTCCACCATTTCCCTCTCTATCAGAGGTATCATGGCATAGCCGCCGCCAAATGTAAATGCTCCTATCTTAAAAAACGTTATAAAAAGAACCCAAAGCATCTTAAAATCTATAGACCGTGTTTTATCATCCATTATAATATCCTTTCCATTCCATTAACTTAATTTTATCCGCGACAATCTGTTTGTATTGTCGCGTGATTCGCGCATTGCATTGGCCCCGGAACGATAGAGCGTTGTATTTATTATCATAGCAGCGGCACCTGTGCATACGGCTTGGTTGGACAACAAACCCTCGTCGAAAATATGGGTTTTAACGCTACCATTCCCATACAATCGTTTATAGGCCATTTCGACCGCAACGTCATATATTCGATGGCAATCGTTTATAAGCGGCCCGCCTAACATTATAAGCTGCGGATTTAACAGACGAGCAAAATTCGCCAAGCCGGCCGCAAGGTACGCGGCAGAATCGTCGGCCACGCGCAAGGCTATTTCGTCGCCTTTCTCCAAAGCTGCGCAAAAATCTCGAAAAACCAAACGCGATAGCGGCAAATCGTCATTGGAGCGGTATTTCTTTATATGCGATGCATAGGACGTCATAATAGCTGGTATCGAGCAGTACGTTTCAAGGCAGCCGTAATTGCCGCAACCGCACAGTTTACCGTCTATATCCACTACCATATGCCCAAAAGCATCTTCTTGCTCGTTGAGCCCGCTCACTACAGCACCGTCTACCATAATTCCACAGCGTATGCCTATGCCTATTATTATATACGCTATTACACCGGAGCGCTTTGCTGCTTTACCGCATGAATATTCACCCATGACCGCACAATCCGCACCATTGGCCACTACAACGGGCAGACCGGTATATGTTTCCATCATATGCTTTATCGGAACCATATCCCATCCGCGAGATGGAAAGTCACGCGAATGTTTCATAATACCGTCCGGCGTTATGGAACCGACCGTTCCAATGCCTATACCCAGGACGCGATCTTTATCCACCGCCGTACCGTCTAACCAAGCTGCCAGCCGTTCGATAACGCTCTGAGGCGTGCAGCTTTCGTCCATGTCCATAGTATAGCTGTCGACCATTTTTAATGCCATATCAAACAGCGCCGCTTTGGTGTATGTGCGCGATATATCTATACCTACGGCGTAAGCGAACGACGGCACTATGGCAAAAAGCACCGGCCTCCGACCTCCGCCCGATACATCAAAACCGGTCTGCATTATGAGCCCTTTATCAGATAATTCATCCAATATGCGCGATAATGTAGTTAATTTCATTCCGGTTATATGTTTGATCTCTGCCCGCGTGATCGGCCCGTATTCCCTTATGATCTCATACACCTTAATTTTCGCAGTATCTCGCATTAAATCAAAAATGTCAACAGCTTTCCGCATCAGCATCACTCCATATTCCACAGCATAGCTTATCACCAATTTGGTTAGAAGTCAACAGTTTATTTGACGTTGAAGCACATGTTTTTTAATAGGATATGAACTAATCTTTCATATATATTATTTCTTTAAGCGCGGACACGGCTGCATCTATATCATCTCTCGTATTAAAATAACTTACGCTGAACCGCACGGCACCTTTATCTATGGTGCCGATCGTTTTATGCGCCAACGGAGCGCAATGTAAACCTGCCCGAGTGGCTATACCATAATCTCGATCCAGAAGGTTGCTCAATTCGCCATCTGTGACGCCTTCTATATTGAGCGATATTATGCCCACCCTGCCTTCGGAATCTGACGGACCGTATATGGATATGCCGTCTAGAAAGCGCAGCTCTTGGAGCATATGCTTTATCAGATCCGTCTCATGCCTATGTATGGCGTCGACGCCTTTGTCCAAGATATATTCGACACTCGCCGCCAGACCGGCTATCCCCGGCGTATTGAGCGTTCCGCTCTCAAACTTATCCGGCATAAACTCCGGTTGTATAAGGCTTTCAGAATTGCTTCCGGTACCCCCTTGTTTCAAGGGTTGCAATTCTACTCCTTTTTTTATATACAGTCCGCCGGTCCCTTGTGGACCTAAGAGCCCCTTATGCCCGGGAAATGCCAGCATATCGATATTCATTCTGCACACATCTATATCACACGTGCCCGCCGTTTGAGCGGCATCAACCAGAAATGTTATTCCATGCTTGTGAGCTATCTCACCGACCTCATTTATTGGCATAATCGTGCCCGTAACGTTAGATGCATGCGTCATCGCTATAAGACGCGTATTATGGCGGATATAACGCTCTATATCTGGCGCATTTAATGTGCCGTCGCCGCTGCACGGAACAAAGCTTACGGCCACCCCTTGGGCGCTCAGTGCCGCAAGCGGTCTGGCAACGGCATTGTGCTCCATCGATGTGGATATTATATGATCGCCGCTGTGAATAAACCCTTTTATAGCTAGGTTTATTGCATCGGTAGCATTATATGTGAATACTATATCAATAGGATCGGGTATATTGAACAACTCGGCCAATGATTTGCGGCATCTATATATCGTTTGGCCTGCCTCAATAGCCATTCTATGGCCTGAGCGGCCGGGATTTGCCCCGTATTCTCTCATACACCTGAGTACGGCTTCATATACGCATTCCGGCTTAGGATAAGATGTAGCGGCATTATCGAGATATATCAAAGCATTCACCATTCTTTTAAGTTATAATCATATCTATGCTCATGCAATAGAAGATATGTTTAACTTTAACTGTAACTTTAAGTAATCCACATTATGCACAAAGTTATCCACAGGTCAAAATGCTAATAATCGCTGATTCGGACAAACTTTTAACAATATCCACATCCAAGATATCAACTCAATATTCATCCGGCATCTCATTTAGAATAATCCTGTAATAGTACCGTCCTCGGCTATATCGACTTTTTCTGCCGCAGGCACCGGCGGTAAACCGGGCATGGTCATGATATCGCCGGCCAATGCCACTATGAATCCAGCACCGGCCGATGCTTTAACCTCGCGAACGTTGAGTTTCCAGCCGCGCGGCGCACCTTTAAGCGATGGATCATCCGAAAAAGACATTTGTGTCTTGGCTATACATACCGGCAGCTTACCGTAACCCAACTGGGTCAAAGTTTTTAACGATTTGGCCGCGCTGCCGCTGAATACCACATCATCAGCTCTGTATACCTCTTTGGCTACAGTCCTTATCTTATCTTCTAAAGAAAGCTCAAGGTCATATATGGTCTTAAAGTTGTTATCATCGTGTTCCAATGCGTCTATGACTTGCCGAGCCAGCTCTATTCCGCCTTCTCCGCCCTTGGCTACCACTTCGGAAAGGGCGACGCGTATGCCGACATCCTCGCAATGCTGTCTTAAAAATTCTATCTCGGCTTCGGTGTCGCTCGGGAAACGGTTTATAGCCACTACCAACGGCAATCCGTACTTGTTATGCACATTATCTATATGCTGGTCTAAGTTTGCACAGCCTTTGGCCAGAGCGTCTACATTCTCCTCGGACAGCTTATCCTTATCCACGCCTCCATGCGACTTCAATGCCCTTATCGACGCTACCAGAACCACTACGTCGGGATGTACATCTATAACGCGGCTTACTATATCGAAGAACTTCTCGGCTCCAAGATCGGCAGCGAATCCACCCTCGGTCACAACATAATCGGCCAGCTTCAAAGCTGTTCTGGTGGCTATTATGCTGTTGTTGCCGTGGGCTATATTAGCAAATGGTCCGCCATGCACAAAAGCCGGCTGACCTTCCAGCGTCTGCACCAAATTGGGCTTTATGGCATCTTTCAACAACACAGCCATAGCGCCTACAGCGTTTAGATCCCTTGCATATACCGGTTCGTTATCGTACGTGTATGCTACCAGCATATCACCCAAACGCTTTTTAAGATCTGCCATACCGCTGGTAAGGCATAATATAGCCATAATCTCCGACGCTACCGTTATATCAAAGCCCGACTCCAACGGTATACCGTTGGCTTTGCCGCCCAATCCGACCACAATCCTTCTCAACTGGCGGTCGTTCATGTCCATAACGCGTTTCCATATGATACGTGTCGGATCTATATTCAATTTATTGCCTTGTACTATATGATTCTCCAGCATAGCGGCCAGAAGATTATGCGCTGTGCCCACCGCGTGTATATCCCCTGTAAAATGAAGGTTTATATCCTCCATAGGCAACACCTGTGAATATCCTCCGCCGGCAGCACCACCTTTTACACCAAAGGTAGGCCCCAATGACGGTTCTCTCAAGCAAAGCATAACGTTTTTGCCCAACTTGCCCAACGCCTGCGTGGTGCCTACCGCCGTGCATGTCTTGCCCTCGCCGGCCGGCGTCGGCGTCACAGCCGTAACATATACAAGTTTGCCGTTCGGTTTGTCTTTAAGCCTATTATATACATCTAAGCTTACTTTGGCCTTATATTTGCCGTACATCTCCAGGTCGTCCTCCGACAGCCCCGCTTTCCTTGCTATTTCGCTTATAGGTTGCAATTTGACCCGCTGTGCTATTTCGATATCCGATAACATTTCCTCATCCTCCGATTTGTTAATATTTTACCATAAATTTCGCACGCGTTAATATAGCTTTTTAACGATTTTTATACTGGTTTAATGATAACACAATACTTTGTAATATATATGCCTATTTTGTTAGGTGAATAATTGACACCAACAAAAAATAAAGCCTTGCTTATTAAAGCAAAGCCTCGACACCGATACTTATTCTACTACTTGAGGTACACGATTTATATCGGGGTCGGTGAATATATCGAATTCATCCATACTGGTAGTGGAAAATTCTGATATTACCGCACCTTCCGGACCGGCCTGAAACCAATGGAGCGTGTCAGGCAGCAACGTGTACTGCTGGCCAGGTTTCAGCTCCACCTCATGCCAAACGGTATAATAAGTCTCATGACCTTCAGGCGGCTTGGCTTTCGGATGTGGCGTCGCTTTCCCTGGTACATACAGATAAACCTTTCCCCACCGGCAACGAAACGTCTCCTCTTTGCCTGGCTTGCCGTTTATATCAGGATGACGATGTTCAGGGCATGTTTGATGCGGAAATAAAACCATTTCTTTGGCACATACCCTATCAGTATTTACATAGACAACCAGTTCCAAACCGCTATGCTCTAAATCACCTAAGCCAAAGTCCGCTACTTCTATATTTGCTTTTTCCTCATCGGTTAATACGATATGGGCTTTTTCATAAAATTCCAGTGCCCTTTGTCTAGCCTCAACTATCCGGCTACTCGTTAACATAATATTACCTCCATTATTTGTTAAATAATAAACGGATGATTTCATCCGTGGTGCTGCCCTTCTTTATCTCAAAAATACCAGGCTGAAGTCTGGTTATCAAATCCGCTTTGCGCACCTCATTTATAAAAGCATCGGCATCGGATATAACACCGCTATCCCTCAATATGCCGGCCACATCGGACACAGTCATGCCCTTATTTACAGTCAATATCACAAAGCTTTCTTGTGAGGAAGATCCTGTTTCGGTTTCCTCATGTGCCTTTTCATCTACCGTTATGCTTTGCTTATAACTGCCTTCTGTGGGGTCTATCATACCGAGCGCTTTAGCTTTTTCCATTATCTGTTGGTCGGATAAGGCATTATCGACAGCTTGTCTGTCAAACCATATAATAGACAATAACGCCGTAACAAAAATACCTATGCCCATGCCTAATACAAGGCTGCCCCAAAATATCCGTTTCATGGCGAGACATCATCGCGTTTCTGACGGCGCATTTGGCCTATGCGTAACATAATCTGTACCTCTCCTACCCCTCTGTCTAACTGCCGCGCTATATCGCTGACAGTATATCCGCTCTCGGCCAGCCTGACGATATCGCTTGACAAATCGTCGACGTCATTTTCCGCAACCGTATCTTCCAGCTCTGCGAGTATATTATATTTCAACTCCCTTAATTCAGCCAATTCATGTTTGCTTTTCTCTATATCGATCGAATATTTTTCAACGACCGATATATCGCGTTTAAGCAGAGGTATGGAGAATATGATAAAAAACAGTCCTATTAATAATACTATATACATGGCAAATACCCTTATATCATAATATCGATAACCGAACCGGACGGTCGTATCGCATCTTCTTTATCGTTTCCTTCTTTATCTTCATGCCGGTTTCTGCTCGGCTGATATTCGCTTTTGCTTTGGTCATCTGGCGATATATTGCTATCAGCATATGCTTGTTTTGAATAATTTACTTCTGTCATCCTATGCTCCAATTGTATTTTAGACTCTTCGGCCATATATTGCTGCATATTTATATATCTATGTTGGTCATTGCTCTGTATCCTTGATACTTCGGCGGATTTATTGATAACATGCAGCATTTCTATAGGACGAACATCCATGACCATCATCAGCCCCCTTTCTTCTCATAAGCCACCATCACTACTTCTCCGTGCTCTCGCTTAAAAGTCGCATAATGGAATTCTTTCATTATATTAAGCACAGATGAACCTATAGTTATCTTAACGCCCGGGAAAATAGTATCTTTTACATTTACTGTTCCATTCGACAGTTGTTCCATCTGCTCTTCTAGTTCAATTAATTGTGTTTTATATTCGGCTATCTCCTGCACTAATTTAATTTTATTTTGTATACGGGCAATTTTCAGGTGTTGCCTATCCGCCGGCAATCCGCCGCGAGTCTCCATTTTAGTAAGTGTCTGTATGTCTTTATCGTAATTTTTCAGCTGACGGTCCATCTCCTCCAGTTTAACGCTGATTTGATTATACCGCTCCCTCAATCCAGGGTCAATACCAACTTCCAACTCTGTAGCCGTAGCCATAAAAGATCCTATATTCCTGGCATTTATCGCCATAGCCGCTTTTATATTGCCACCCACTATCAAGCCGCGTCGGCCATCGGCTGTAACCGAATTTCCTGCTTTTATATAGCTATGCATTATAGCATCAGCAACCACATCATGCCCTGCTTCGAGATGAGCATTTTCCACAAAACGCGCTATTATATCGGCACCTGCTTCTAGCACCGCTTTATTCATACCCTGCACGCCGCTCCTCAATACTATGCTGCCATCGGATATTATAGTAGCGCCCTCTACCACACCCATTACTTCCACATCACCTGCAGCTTTAATACTAAATCCTGTACGGACATTGCCTTTTATTTTTACATTGCCGACAAATTCAATATCACCTATGGAGTTGTCCACATCGGCCGGCACTTCATACACCGGCAGCACACTTATCTTGCCATCTCTAATTACTACCTGTCCGTCTATGGATGCTATCAATGTATCGCCATCTTCCGATATTGCCGTGTTTTTCCCGCCCAAAAGATTAACGGGCTTGCCATCCTTTGCCGGTATTTCTTTATCCAGCACGGTCCGCCCCGCTGTCCCCGATGTCGGCGGTATCCGCCTGGCCAGCACATCCCCCTTTCGCACATTCTTTATCAAATCCAGATGCTTATAATCCACAGTCCCATCTTCCAATATCCTAGGCTTTGCATCGGCATCCAATTGCACAGTGTATTCTATGTATCCATTTTGTCCATTTATTGGCTCATTACCTTTGGCTATCAAGATATTTTGATTAAAAAGCCCTTGTTGCAAAGCTGACTCTATGGCGTCCCAATTTATACCATATTTTATCCCGGCTTTATCTATTGCGTTTCTTACCATATCCATATCACACGGCTTGCCCCCGTCCTCCGGGAAGATACACATGTATGCCTCCATAGCATCTCGGGAAATTGAAATATCGACCTCGGCGTCTACAGGATGTTCGCTCTGTGGCGGTGCTATTTTTACGGGAATGCCGTCAGCCGTATAAATAGCTAAAAATACCGCTTTATTATCTATCTGTTCGATATTCTTTCGTTTGATTTTGTCTATTAAAACCCTTTCATCTACAGGTTTGCCGTTTCCTACAGGCCCATTCACGGTAAGATAAACACCGTCTTCTTTATATTCCAGCACAAAGCTTCCGTCTATAGATTCAGGTTTGTTATCGATAGATCGGATTTTAACCATGATCTTACATGGGCGCACTGTTACATTAAGGATCTTCCTAGGCTGTTCTAAAACCTCAATCTCCACTTCTTCGGCGCTCTTATCCAACATTTTAAGCGCCCGGCTGACAGCTTCCTCATATGTATCGGCCTCCACTATTATATAATCCTGCTGCGTCATAGCCATCCCTCATTCTATATAAAAATTAATGAATTTATCCGGCGATAAACTGCATTTTGCGCAATCTGTTTCTCAATTGAAGCAAAGCTTTGGTATGAAGCTGCGATACCCTTGATTCCGATATTCCCAATACTTTGCCGATTTCTTTCAACGTCAGGCCGTCATAATAATACAACTGCAGCAACCGTTTCTCCCTATCCGACAGCTTGGAAACCGCTTCGCTCAGTACCTGCTTAAGCTCCACCCTATCGTAAACGCTTTCCGAGCTTTCGGCATCGCCTATATTCCATTCATCTACAAATATTTCATCCAGGGATATGCAATTGAATCTATTGATATCGGCATAAAGGGCATCGAGTTGTTCGATCGATATCCCCAAGTAACGGCATAAATCCTCATCTGAAACCGGTTTATCAGAAGTCGCCTCTAATTGCTTATAAACCGCATCTAAATGCTTCACTTTATCGCGCACGCTCCTCGGGATTACGTCCTTTTTACGTAAATTGTCTATTATAGCGCCCCTTATCCTATGAGAAGCGTAGGTCTCAAATTTCACATCGCGAGAAGGATCATATCGCTCTATGGCATCCAGAAGGCCGAAAACCCCGTACCCTACAAGGTCGTCCAAATCATCGCCCGTATTATATATCATCAACCTGGAAGCGATATATTTTATCATCGGCGCGTAATGTTCGGCTAATTTGTTTCGATACTCTATATTCGATGTTTTTTTATATTCCTGCCACAATTCATCTATATCTATAGGTATATTTTTTCCGTCCATTTTTACAGTCCTTGCTTCAATATCATATTATCTTGGTTCCGTGGCCTATAGTCTTTACCATTAATCCGCCATCCTCCGTATACAATTCTATGGTACGGCCAAAATTCCCACCTGTATCCTCGGCTATAACAGGTATTTTAAGCTCTTCTAAAACTTTTTTAACTGCCGCTACATTGCGTATGCCTATATTCAGTATGTCGTTGTTGCCGGAGCTGTTTTTCAACGCAAACATCTGAGCTCCTCCGGCCAATTTACATACTATGTTCTTTTTATCCGCTTTATTTTCCAGCATCATCGTCAGTAAAATCTCGATGGCTGTATCCGCGAATTTGGCCTTATTAGAATTATTTTTTATATCCTTGCTGGATGGCAACATTATATGCGCCAACCCGCCTATCTTATTTATTTTATCATATAGCGCAATCCCAACGCATGAACCCAGTCCTATGGTGGTCAATATATTCGGGTACAATGCTATATTCAGATCAGCCATACCAACCTTTATTAATTGAGGCATGGTTTATTGTATAACCCCCAATGCCTTTAATATGGTGTCGTAAGAATCGACGTCGGGTACAAGGAAAAAATACACGCGCACATTATCAGCACCTTCGATAAATTCCGTTTCTATAAATAACACCTTATCGCTCGTCATCCCGAACTCTACAGCGGGTACGCTCAATATCGCGCCGGCCATATCTATAGCTAAACATGGAATAGATGGCCTAACATTCAGTTTTGCCAGCGTAGCCAAAGCTCCGAGGTACGAACTGGTCAGTATATTGCCTAATTCTTGTACAGCCGAGAGATCTATATCATTCAACGGACGGTTAGTATCGACAGGCCTGCCCATCATCATATCTATCAATATATGAGCCGACGTTTCATCCATCACCAACAATACACTTCCTTCCACATCGCCCTCAAAATCCAGATAAACGCCCATTACAGGCTGTTCCGCGCCGCCAAGCACATCAGGAACATTTTTTAGATCCATTATCCTGACCTCTGGCACATGCATATTTACCTTTTTGGAAAGCATTTTGGCAAGCGCTGTGGCCGCATTGCCGGCACCTATATTACCTATTTCCCTTAATACATCTATTTCAAATGAATTAAGCCCATCAATATCGACCATATGCCAACATTCCTTCCTTTCAATCCCTGGCTATATTGAGTAACCCGGACACATCTGGTACCAATATCATATCGTCGCCATCATATATGACGCGGTCAATATATTGGTTTCTATCAGCAGAGGAAATCTTATCGAACGGCTGAATTTCATCTGTATCAAAATACTTTACATTGGATACGGCATCAACCTTCAACCCTACGATATAATCCTCATATTGTATTATTATGATCCGGCTGGTTTCCGTATCTTCAATTTCATCCATCCCAAGTCGCCTATGCATGTCTATAACCGGTATGATATCGCCGCGCAGATTCATAACGCCTATAACGAAATCTTCAGCATACGGCATTCTGGTTATAGGCAATATGCGTTCTATAGATGAAACCATAGCAACATCTAATCCATAATTTTCCGGACCAATGCTGAATATTACAAACTGCTCTACCATTTCTATCACTCCCATTCTTAAAGCAAATGATTTATATCTAGTATAAAGGCTATTTGCCCATTGCCCAGTATAGTGGCACCCGATATGCTCTTTATGTGCGAAAGGTATTTGCCCAACGGCTTTATGACTATATCCTCCTGATCTATTAACGCGTCTACTGCAAAACCTGCAATTTTATCCCCTTTTCTGACTATTACCGTGGTAATAGTGCCGTGGACATCTTGTTGGTTATCCAGTACATTTAACACTTGTTTCAAGCGCACAAACGGTATAAGGGACGAACGGAAGTCTATGACCTCCTGCTGACGCCTTATGCTCTTTATATCAGCAGCGTTTACATCTATTATTTCAATTATGGAATTAAGAGGTATAGCATACACCTCAGACCCTACCATAACCAGCAATGCTTGAATAATAGATAACGTTAGCGGCATCCTTATGATAAAACGCGTGCCCTTTCCGAGTTCACTTCTTACGTCAACCGTTCCGCCCAAAGATTCGATCTTGGTCTTGACCACATCGAGCCCCACGCCTCTACCAGATATATCAGTTATTACATCGGATGTGCTAAAACCTGGCTGGAATAAAAATGAGATTATGTCTTCATCGCTCATTTCTTCTACCTGGCTTTCATCAGCCAATCCTTTTTCTATGGCTTTTCTGGCCACTTTAGCTATGTCTATGCCCTCTCCGTCATCTTTGACCTCAACCACCACATTATCGCCGTCATTATATGCGCGTAGCTCTACCGTACCGATCTCAGGTTTGCCCTGTTTTACGCGTTCTTCCGGCAGCTCTATACCGTGATCCACGGCATTGCGTATAAGATGTATGAGCGGATCGCCTAATTCTTCCACTATGCTTCTATCGATCTCGGTCTCGTTACCGCTCATCACCAATTCCACCTTTTTATTAGTGGTTCTGGATAAATCCCTTATAACCCTCGGAAATCTATTGAATACCAGATCTATAGGTACCATGCGTATCTTCATGACCAGGTCATGCAGATTCGAGGTAAGGCGGCTCATATATTCTATAGCCTCGTTTAATTCGGGGTTATCCTGTCCGACGCCTATACCTTCTATACGATTACGGGTTATTATAAGCTCGCTGGCCAAATTCATAAAATCATCAAGACGCTCTATATCTACACGTATGCTCTTACTAGCTTTCTGTCCCACTGGTGCGCTGCCGGACGACGATTTGTTTTGATCCTGTTGATTTTGCTGAACACGCTCAGTTTTCTGCGTTTTATCATCGCTTTCGTTTAATTCTTGTACGGTTACGCTTTCTATCTCCGATACGGAATTTATCCTCTCGTATATATATTGTTCGGGTTCTTTTGTGAGCACGGTAAGCGTAAAGTCCCTGTCAAATTTCTCATTTTCTATATCTTGAGCAGATGGTACAGAGTCTATTATTTCGGCAAATTCCTCCAATGTTTTAAATACTATATATGCCCTCGCTGACTTCAACAGGCAATCAGGGCGCAATACGATATGTATCTTATACGCTGTATATCCTTTTTCATTGGCTACGCGCACGACATTATCCACATATTGATTTATCGACGGCGGTACAGATTTCTCGACTGCTGATACGTTTTGCCCATTAGAGGGCAAATAAGTATAGAGCCTATCGATAATCTGAGTAAAATCATTGTCGCCCTCGGTCGCTGACGATGCTATGCTTTCAAGCTGCGATTGCAATACGTCCAGGCATTGAAACAAGAGGTCGAGCATATCCGGCGTAGCTGTAATTTCTCCCTTTCTCAGTGCATCCAATACATTCTCCACATCATGTGCTAATTGCTGCATTTTGTTAAACTGCATGCTGCCCGCCATACCTTTTATAGTATGTATAGCCCTGAATATCTCGTTTATAGCCTGAGTATCGCCAGGATCCTGATCTAACTTTAAAAGTTGCTGGTTCATGGCCTCCAGATGTTCATTGGTTTCTTCTATAAACATCTGCAAATACTGCTCATTCTCCATATCTATACCCCCAATATCTTAATTATTTCTGTCGCTATATCGTTCAACGGTAAGACTTTATCTACCGCTTGCTCTTTTATGGCGGCCGCCGGCATGCCAAATACCACGCATGAGGCCTCATCCTGTGCCAGCGTTATGCCGCCGTTTTGTTTAATGGCCTTTAGTCCAATTGCTCCATCGCTGCCCATGCCGGTTAATATTATCCCTATCTTCCTTATTGGCAAAGGCGCTATAGACTTCATCAGCACATCTATCGACGGTTTATAATACGATTTTATCTCGTCCTCAAATATATGCAGCGCAAGCCGGCCATTCGCTCTCGGAGTCACTGTCATATGCATGCTCCCCGGCGCTATATAAGCCGTACCATTCTCCAATATATCCCCATCTCCAGCTTCGCGTACATGAATATCGCACAGCATGTCCAAACGTTGAGCTAAAGACGCCGTAAATCCCTTAGGCATATGCTGCGCTATAACTACAGGCGCTTTGATATCTGCCGGAAGTGCTGTCAGTATCCGCTCCAAAGCCCTTGGCCCGCCGGTAGACGAGCCTATCGCTATTATGGTATCTGTCATATCAAGCCCTTTTGAATCAATTTAAGCTGTTGCTTGAATATGAAACTTATCAATCTGTCCCGGATATTATTGGGAATATCATTAAACTCTACGGCTATTTCCTGCATATTAGATTCATCGTCGGAAGCCGATACGCGCACAACAATGCCTTTTACTTCTAATTTAACATTATCGTCTAACAATATATGACATTGCAGCAAATCCCTCTCTTTTATTGGGATACTTTTAGGTACCGCTATTCGCATGCCGCCGCCGCTTATATCCAATGTATAAGCCTTATGCAACGGACGCCGAACTCCATCATCACCTTCGCTTATCTTTATGAATTGTACCGGAAGCACGATATCCAACCTGTAGTAATTCCTGCGCTGTATCCTTTCTCGCGGCCCTACTGCTTCAACGGTATAGATATACACATCTTTATCTGTTTTAAAACGCTGCATTATCCTAGCGTAGAATCGATAACATCCGTCCGATCTATAATATATAATTCCCAAAAGCTGGCCTACGGGCAGCAGTATTATTTTGCCTTTTTTTATAGGCCCGGCCACCACTATATGGTTCTGATCAAGCACGTTATACACCTGACTTATATAAGTGGTTTTAGCCCCATTATCATCTTCTATTTCTAATTCTATGCGCTCTCCCACATTCATCTCATAATCATTATAAACCATCACCTTCCGCTAGGCCCCCTTCAACAATCTGTTTAGAAATCCTCTGATCCCATTATAACTTCTTCCGATGCTATAGGTTTTATTTGTTCCCAGTAAAGCATCGGCTATAGTGCGTATCTGCTCTGCCGCCTTGCATTGAGGATACTCCAATATGAACGGCTGCTGCTTTTTTACGGCTTTAAGTACAGCATTATCATGATTTACGCAGCCAAGTGAATTCACTCTGACCCCTAAAAAACGCTCGACAGTGGTCAGAAATCTATCCTCCGTATCTTTGGCCTCGCGTATATCGGCCACCCTATTGAATACAATATGCATCTTGGATTGCTCTATTAACCCTATGGACGATTTCACCAAGGCATAGGCGTCGGTCAAGGAGGCTGGTTCAGGTGTCACGACCAATATCACCTCATCGGACGCCTGCATAAATCTTGTAACAGATGGCGTTATACCTGCCCCCGTATCCACCAGAATTATATCGGCCGTCTTGTCCAAAGACGCCATCTTATCTATTATGCTATCCAGTTGCCGCTTATCCATATTCAATAATTCTATCGCTCCCGAACCACCGGATATAAATCTTACGCCAGCCGGACCAATTCCCAATATATCTTCCAGCCGTTTATCATTTTTTAATAAATCCACAAAGCTGTACCTCGATACCGTACCCAGCATGACATCGACATTGGATAAGCCGAAATCAGCATCCAGTATTACCGTCCTAAAACCACGCATGGCCAGGCATATGGCCAGATTGACCGTTATATTGGTTTTGCCGACGCCGCCTTTTCCGCTGGTTATCGTGATAGTCCTGCTATTGAATTGCTCATCATGCTGAAGCCTCAAATCGCTGATTATGCTCCTCAAACGTTCAGCCTGATCGCCTATCGCCATATTAATTCCTCGCTATCTTGGCCGCTACCGCATCCACATCGACGACCTTTATATCATCGGGCACCACCTGGCCGTCGGTTATATATGACAGCGGCCGGCGTGAGATATGCCGCATGTTCAATATCGTGCCCCAGCAATCGGTTTCATCGAGCTTTGTAAACAACAGCCTTATATCCTTGATGTCGCCGAAACGTTGCCACAAACGCTGGCAAGCTGCATAGTTAAACGATGCGCTGACCAGCAAAAAAATATCAGTAGGTTGACTCGCTTTTATTAAATCTTTTATATCATTTATGCCATCTATGTCATTAGGGCTTCTGCCAGGGGTATCTATCATTATAATATCGGTATCGCTGTAACGAGCGATTTCCTGCTTTAACTCGTTAGGCGAGTAGACCACCGACAATGGCAATTGCATTATATCGCTGTATGTGCGCAACTGTTCTACCGCCGCTATGCGATATGTATCGGCCGTAATGAGCGCCGCTTTTTTACCTAATTGTATGCCGTAATACGCGGCCAATTTCGCCAGCGTAGTGGTCTTGCCCACACCGGTAGGCCCTAAGAAAATTATAACACTTTGTCTTCCATTATCCAAGCTTATTGGTACGGGTTGGCTTAAATATTCCTTTATCACACTTTCTACGCACCACTGCATATCTCCGCCTTTATATATAGCCATCGCTTTATTCATTATTTCGGACGCTATATCAGGGTTGACACCATGGGCAGATAATATATCTATATACTTTGAATATGTTGGATTAATCTCGGCGGTATTTTGGCTCTGCTTGATATCTGCAAGCCGCTCTATAGCCGAATGTAAGCCGCTCAGCTGCAACTCCATCGCTTGAAGCCTGCGGCTGTCCGCATCATTCTGTTTATCATCGGCAGTACGGTCACGCGCTGCCACCACTTCTATCAAAGGTTTGGAAAACCAACCCTTAAACCCTTTCTTGCGCGTTTTACCGCTATGAAGTATTATGGCGTCAGAGCCCATTTCCGCCCTTATCTGATCCATTATATCCCTCATATTGTCGCCTACGTAATGTTTTACATCCATCGTCTATATTCTCACCATCCCTACAGACTGCACCTCGACAGAAGGTTCCAGCTCATTATATGACAGCACCGGCAAATCGGGGAGCAATTGTTCCGTAAGCCTCTTGAAATATATTCTTACTACCGGCGATGTTATAACTATCGGCTGTATGCCGGTACCGGACAACTTTCGTATCTCATTGGATAACGACGATAGCATAGCGCGCAATTTAGACGGTTCCATCGCTATCATTGTGCCTTGCTCGGTCTGTTTTACAGAATCCATTATAAGTTGTTCCAGCGAGGGATCCACTGTTATGGCAGATGCTTTGTTCCCTTGGATAAAACGCCTTGTAATCGTTCTGGACAAGGCATGCCTCACATATTCGGTGAGCATATCGGGATCACGCGTAAGATTTACATAATCCGCTAACGTTTCCAATATAGTTACCATATCCCTTATCGGCACATTCTCTTTCAATAAATTCTGCAGGACTTTTTGCACCTCTCCAACCGTCATAAGTTTGGGTATCAATTCGTCCACTAATACCGGATGGGTCTGCTTTATATTATCTATGAGCCCCTGTACCTCCTGGCGACCCAGCAATTCATAACTGTGCCTTCGTATGACCTCTGTCAAATGGGTAGCCATCACAGACGGCGGATCCACAACGGTGTAACCGGCCATTTCAGCCTCATCCTTCTGTTCGGCTGTTATCCATATGGCAGGTAAGCCAAAAGCCGGTTCGACAGCCGGTATACCGTTTACCTCATGCTCCACGGTACCCGGGTTCATAGCCATGTATCTGTCCGGCATCAATTCACCATCAGCCACTTCGACCCCCTTGATTTTTATGACATATTGATTGGGCTTTAATTGTATGTTATCGCGTATGCGTATCATAGGCACCACTATGCCCAGATCCAGCGCCAATTGGCGCCTTATCATAACGACGCGATCCAGCAAATCGCCGCCTTGATTAACATCGGCCAACGGTATAAGATTGTATCCGAACTCCAATTCTATCGGATCCACCTGTAATAACGGCAATACATTTTCCGGCCGGCGTATCTCATCGGTGCGCGTTTTTTCAGCGCTGGTTTCCTCTTGCTGTTGCTTAAGTTTTGTCGTATTTTGTATGGTATAGCCTAGATATATAAAAACGCCTCCTATGGAAAACATCGGCACTTTCGGCAGTCCCATGAAAGCCAGCACTATCAGGGTTAAACCGGCTACAAGCATAGCTATAGGTTGAGATGATACCTGTGATATGAGGTCGCGGCTCATATTGGACTCCGAGGCTGCGCGCGTCACTATTATACCTGTTCCCACAGAGATAAGCAGAGCCGGCACCTGGCTCACCAAACCGTCGCCCACCGTCAGCAGCGTATAGCGGTTCAGTACCTCGGCAAAGTCCATGCCTTGCACCAGCATTCCGGTTATTATGCCGCCTACTATATTTATAACGGCAATTATGATGCTTACTATCGCATCGCCTTTGACGAATTTGCTTGCGCCGTCCATCGCGCCGTAGAAATCGGCTTCGCGCTGTATCTTGGTACGTCGCTCCCTGGCTTGGGTTTCGCTTATAATACCGGAATTGAGATCGGCGTCTATGGCCATTTGTTTGCCCGGCATAGCATCCAAGGTAAACCTTGCAGCCACTTCGGCCACTCTTTCCGCTCCTCTGGTTACGACAATAAACTGTACCACAAATATGATAAGGAATATTATTACGCCCACTATTATGTCATTGCCTATGACAAAATTGCCAAAGGCCTCTATGACCTGACCGGCATAGCCATCCGATAATATCAATCTTGTCGATGATATATTGAGCGCTATGCGAAAAATAGTCGTTAAAAGCAGCAACGAGGGGAATATGGAGAATTCCAAAGGCTCTTTTACGTATAGGCTTATGAGCAGTATTATCAAAGCCAATGCTATATTAAATGACAAAAGCACATCCAATAATCCCGATGGCAACGGTATTATTATCAACAGTGTCACAGCCACCACTACAAATGCTATCGCTATATCGCCGAGTTTCATATATTTCACCTCCTACCCATGTTATATACGTAAGCCAGCACTTCAGCCACCGCCTCGTAAAATTTAGGCGGTATTATTTGCCCTATATCCACGGCATAATAAAGGTTTCTGGCTAATTCCCGGTTCTCTACTATCGGCACACGGTTTTGTCTGGCCGCCTCTTTTATGCGTTGTGCCATATAATCGGCACCTTTGGCTAATATAACCGGTGCCTGTTCAGTTTCGGCGTCGTATCGCAGAGCAACTGCAAAATGCGTCGGATTTGTTATAACCACATCCGCTTTGGGTACCTGCTGCATCATCCGCATCATAGCCAATTGCCTCTGTATTTGCCTGATCCGCGCTTTTATCTGCGGATCGCCCTCGGTCTCCTTAAACTCCTGCTTTACCTCTTGTTTGGACATTCTGAGGTCTCGTTCATATTCCCGGCGCTGAAATATATAGTCCAATACAGCCACTATTGCCATTACAGCCGTGAGTTTTATAGCTGCATTCAATACTATGTTGACCATATCATAAACCATGACCGACGTGCCTTCGCGGCTCATAGCGAGGAATATATTTATATCATTTCTTATCTCCATATAGGCTACATATCCTATAATGGCTATTTTCAATATAGATTTTACCAGTTCGTTTATAGCCCTTTTGGAAAATATACGCTTAAACCCGGCTATAGGATTCAATCTTCCAAGATCCATTGCCAAAGGCTTGCCGGAAAATATAAAACCGACCTGGGCGATATTTACAGCTATCCCTATTATGGACATGCTCAATATAAACGGCCATAGGGCTTTGCCTATCTGCATTATAGTATCCATAAATAGCGTTGATAGGCCTTCGCTCGTGTATATGCTATCTGCTGAACCGGCCATCGTATAAACCTGGCGCTCATACGCGGTCAGCATCTGCAATAGGCTGGGAAATATTGCTTTGATTATCAGAAACGATACCAGCAAGACAGCTACCATATTTATCTCGGTACTTTTGAAAACCTGACCTTTCTCCCGTGCCTCTCTACGGCGTTTAGGCGTAGGCTGTTCGGTTTTTTCATCGTCAGCAAACAGCTGAAGGTCTATATACCAGATCATTGCACCATCCTTTGCATAAAACCGCTTATACCGTCGAACATATCCGCAAACAGCGGTTCCATAAGATTCACATATACCGGCAATACCAATAATAGCATTATAAGGCCTATCATAAGCCTTATCGGCATGCCCATGACGAATACATTCATTTGCGGCAGCGCCCTGCTCAGTATCCCCAGCATGACCTCGGTGAGCAATAATACGGCCATAAGCGGTATAGCCAGCTTTATAGCCCATACAAACGTCTGAATAAATATGTCCAATATATACCATAATATGTCGGGTTCTATACTAAAACCGCCTACAGGCAATACCGTATAGCTGTCAAACAAGAGCGATATCAACACATGGTGCCCATTCATCCCGAAGAATAACAGCAGGGCCATCATATTGATGAGATTGCCCACTATCGGTACAGCCACCTCATTTATGGGGTCAAAGGCGTTCACCATGCCAAAGCCTATCTGAAAATCCATTATCTGTCCCGCTATGAGGATAGCCGAGAACGCTAATGTGGTTATATAACCCATCACCATGCCTATAAGCATTTCCTTAAGCAATATCCACCCATATAGCCAGATATTATTTACTATATCCATGCTTTGAAGCGGCATGGTATTGAGCAGCACCATTGCCATCATAAATGACATCCCTATTTTCAAGTAAGCCGGCACCTCGCGCCTGCCGAATACTGGAGAAAGCACAAACAGGCCGGTCATACGCATAAATATAAGCAAAAACGTCGGTATATAATTCAAAATATCCATAGATATCACTGTATAAACGATAGCATGCTATGAAATATATCATTGGTAAAATCTATCATAGTATTTAGCATCCATGGGCCGAATAATATAACGGCTACTATTATAGCTATTATTTTAGGTATAAATACCAGCGTCTGTTCGTTTATCTGCGTTACAGCCTGAAATATAGACACTATTATCCCCACCACAAGGCCAAATATAGCCATAGGTGCTGACAACAGTATGACCATGTAAAGGGCATTCCGCACTATGCTGAGAACCTGTGCCTGAGACATTTTCCTGCCTCCTTTCAATGAAAGCTGGTTATAAGCGACTGCACTACCAGATTCCATCCATCCACCATGATAAACAGCAATACCTTAAACGGCAGCGATATCATAACCGGCGGTATCATCATCATACCCATGGACATAAGCGTGGTGGCTACCACCATATCTATCACTATGAATGGCACATATATCAAAAAACCTATCTGGAACGCCGTTTTAAGCTCGCTTATTATAAAAGCCGGTATCAATACCGTAGACGGTATGTCTGACAGTTGTTCAGGCGTGCCCATGCCAGACAGATTTACAAACAAATTCAAGTCTTTTTCACGTGTTTCCTTGAACATAAACTCCCTGAGCGGCACCATCGCATTATCTATTGCTTGCTGCTGATCTATCTGCCCATTCATATAGGGCTGCAGCGCCGTCTGATTGATCTGCGTAGCTACGGGTGACATGGTAAAAAACGTCAAAAATAAAGCTAATCCTATGATGACCTGGTTAGGCGGCATCTGCTGCAAACCTAATGCGCTCCGAACAAACGATAATACAACGATGATCCTGGTAAATGAGGTCAGCATTATCAATATAGCCGGAGCTAATGACAGTATCGTCAACAGCAGTAGTATTTGAAGGCTTAACGCCGTTTCCTGCGGCGTCTGGGCAGGCTCTATATCGACACTTATATTGGGTATAGGGATCTCAGGGGCTGCGTATGCGCTGTTTGTACCGCTTAATGCCCACGCAAACATAATGACAAGAAATAACAGCGTAATCCTAATTTTTATTCGTTTCATCCGTCTTATTCCCAATCTTTTTCCTAAAAGCCTGTATATATGCCGCAAACGATGTATTGCCCTCCAGCGCATCGCTTTTGTCGGTAAACGCGATCTGGTCCGGCGTCAACTCTGTTATAAGGCTTACCGACGATGGCGCCACAGATAAAAGATAATATCTTTCCCCCACTTTAACTATGCATAACCATTTGTCATTCGAAAGCATCGCTCGATCTATAATCTCTATGTACCTGCCTTTCGACAAACCGATAGACTTTTTGCCTATGAAACGCGTGGCATAATAGGCGCCTGCAATGATTATTACGAATACAAATATGGCCAGCACAGCGCTCAGCCATGCATTACCGCCATCGGGCATAGTCTTAACCCACAGCTTTCTTTACAGCTTCTACAACCCTATCAGCCTGAAACGGCTTTACTATAAAATCCTTAGCGCCCGCCTGAATAGCCTCAATGACCATAGCCTGCTGTCCCATAGCCGAACACATTATGATATTAGCGTTCGGATCCAAGCTTTTTATTTTTTTTACAGATTCTATGCCGTCCATTTCAGGCATGGTTATATCCATTATGACCAGATCCGGCTTATCCTCTTTATATTTTTCAATAGCTTTTAAGCCATTTTCGGCCTCGGCAGATACCTCATATCCGTTTTTAGTAAGTATATCTTTTATCATCATCCTCATAAAAGCTGCATCGTCCACGATCAAGACTTTTTTTGCCATTATATCTAGCTCCTCCCCTATTTTATTTAGTGTTTTTTGCAGTCGTTTGGCTTATCATTTCTATAATACGGACTCCGAAATTCTCGTCGATAACTATCACCTCGCCTTTTGCCACTAGTTTACCATTGACTAATATATCGATCGGCTCTCCAGCCAATCTATCCAATTCTATCACCGAACCCGTCCCTAATTCAAGAATATCTTTTACTGAGCTATTTGCGCTGTACCTATTTTCGCTCAAAATCAAACAGTACATTAGCCTTGCCGTCCAATAAAATTTGATTTTTATCTCATTATGTCTTTATTAC
>NZ_JAIHAU010000074.1 GCF_020054945.1 Mahella sp. | reverse complement strand
AATGTTTCCCAATATAAAGATAATTCATGTTGTCTTTTTTCACTTGCACTTATGTTGCGTGTATCTAAACGATGAGTAAATTTTTGTTCCATTAAAAAAATCCTTCCTATTTTATACGCAACTGATTTTTGTATCTTGTCCAAAGATTTTCTTTGCGTTTTTATCTATGATACCCCATTTATATCAGTTTCTCATCTTGAATTTTCTAAAAACGCAATTCCTTATCTTACTCGTTTTTGTCATATTTAACCTCTTCCTACTTTGAATTGTATTATTGCATTTTTGCAATTTCAATAGAAAAATATAACTAATTTTATGTAGGATTCTTACAAATTTTTAAATGTGTCATTCTGTTGTAAAATGTGGTATAATAGAAAAAACATTTGAGGAGGTTACGCTGATATGTCGTTACATAGTCGAGAGGATATAAGGAAGGCCGTATACAAAGCGGTAGAAGATGTTGCCATAACTGATGTTCATACGCATCTCTATCCCCCATCGTTTGGGGATATGCTGCTATGGGGCGTGGATGAGTTGCTGAATTATCATTATCTTATAGCTGAGACGATGCGTTGGACCAGCATGCCATATGAAGAATTCTGGTCTATGACCAAAAAAGAGCAGGCTGATATGATATGGAACACGCTCTTTATCGAACATTCACCATACAGCGAAGCGTGCAGGGGTGTTTTGACTACGTTGGATAAGTTGGGATTGGATACTGCCGGCAGAGATTTAGCGAGCTATAGGGATTTCTTTGCCGGTATGACAGCGGAGCAGTACACCGATAAAGTCTTTGACACGGCCAATATAAAAGCGGTGGTTATGACCAATGACCTATTTAACCCGGCGGAGCGAGAGAAATGGTTGAGCGATTTACAAAACGATGATAGATTCAAGGCTGCTTTGCGCCTGGATGTATTGCTCAATTCATGGCCGCAAGCCTGCCTGCAACTGCAACAATGGGGTTATGAAGTGAAAGAGGATTTATCTGATATGACCGCTGACGAAATAAAGCGCTTCTTGAGCGAATGGATGGATAGGATGAATGCGGTGTATATGGCTGCGTCGCTACCCTATGATTTTATCATGCCTGAGGACTCTTATAGGGCGAGGATAATAGAGGATTGTGTGTTGCCGGTCGCACGTGAGAAAAATAAACCGTTTGCCATGATGATAGGCGTAAACAGGCAGGTTAATCCGGAGTTGAAGGATGCCGGCGATGCTGTATATAAGGCGGATATAAACGCCGTCATATATCTATGCTCGAAGTATCCTCACAACAAGTTTATGGTGACCATGCTTTCGCGTGAGAATCAACATGAGTTGGCGGTGGCAGCGCGTAAATTCAGAAATCTCATGCCTTTCGGATGCTGGTGGTTTTTGAACAATCCCAGCCTGGTCGATGAGATCACGCGTATGAGAGCCGAACTCCTGGGTGTGAGCTTTATACCACAGCATTCGGATGCCAGAGTATTGGACCAGCTAATATATAAGTGGGCTCATTCACGCCGTATTATAGCCGATGTGCTTACGGACAAATACAATGATCTGCGTAAAACCGGCTGGAAGGTGAAGGAGGCCGAAATAAAACGCGATGTGGAGAGTTTGTTTAACAACAACTTTTGGGGATTTATAGACAGGGTATTATAATCAATATATTTAATGGCCTTTCTGAATATTTTTTGGAAAGGCCATTTCTTTTATTGAGCCATAGATGGTATAATATATAAAAATGAATTTTGGAGGTGAAAGCGATGAATTCATTGCCTAAACGTGAAGAAATCGATAAAAAGTATAAGTGGCATTTAGAAGATATATATTCATCGGATGACGAATGGGAAGAGGATTTTAAAAGGCTTAAGGATATGATACCTGCGATGGAAGGGTATAAGGGCGGATTAAATTCGGCGGATAACCTGTATAACGCGCTTAAATTGCGCGATGAGATAAGCCGGTTAGCTGAGAGGCTCTTTACATACGCGCGTATGCGACGCGATGAAGATAATGCCAATGCGAAATATCAGGCGTTGGCCGACAGGGCTATGAGCCTTATTATAGAAGTGCAGAGCGTTTTATCATTTATAGTGCCGGAAATATTGGCTATACCGGCTGACGAGGTCTACGGCTATATGACTGAAAAACCGGAACTTGAGCTATACAGGCATTATATAGATGACATTATGAGGCAGAAGGCACATGTGCTGTCAGCCTCGGAGGAGAGGATATTGGCTCAAGCCGGAGAGATGGCCGAAGCGGCAGATACTATATTTACCATGATAAACGATGCGGATATAAAATTTCCTTCTATAAAGGATGAGAACGGCGATGAGGTAGAGCTGACCAAAGGGCGCTATATGCAGTTCATGGAAAGCCAGGACCGTCGTGTGCGCAAAGATGCTTTCGAGGCGTTGTATGATACATATGGAAAACTGAAAAATACATTATCAGCTACGTTGAGCTCGAGCGTAAAAAAAGATATATTCTTTAGCCGCGTGCGCAAATACCCTTCATCTTTAGCGGCTTCGCTAGATGACGATAATGTGCCTGCATCGGTGTACGACGGCCTTATAAAGGCTATACATGATAACATGGATCTTATGTACCGTTATGTGAAACTGCGCAAGAAAATGCTGGGCGTGGATGAGCTCCATATGTACGATTTATATGTACCCTTGGTGCCTGATATAAATATAAAAGTATCATATGAAGAGGCGGTTGATAGAGTATTGGAGGGACTTCGGCCTTTGGGAGAGGAATATATAAGCCTGCTCGAACATGGATTTAAAAATGGTTGGATAGATGTGTACGAGAATCAAGGCAAGACCAGCGGCGCTTATTCATGGGGATGCTATGGGGTTCACCCGTTTGTGTTGTTGAATTTCCAAGGGAGATTGGATGATATATTTACCATAGCTCATGAGATGGGACATTCGCTTCATACCCATTATTCGTTCTCAACACAGCCGTATATCTATGCAGAATACCGCATATTCGTGGCCGAGGTGGCATCGACGCTGAATGAAGCGTTGCTCATGGATCATATGCTAAAGACCACTGATGAACGCAGCATGAAGCTGTATCTTATAAACCACTATCTGGAACAGTTCAGGGGCACGGTGTATCGTCAGACCATGTTTGCCGAATTCGAGAAGATCGTACATGATAAGGCCGAAATCGGTGAATCGTTGACGCCGGATATGATGTCATCAATATACCATAATTTGAATGAAAAATATTATGGGCAGGATATAGTGGTGGATGATCGGATAGACTTGGAATGGTCGCGTATACCCCATTTCTACAGCAGTTTTTATGTCTATAAATATGCTACGGGTTTTTCGGCGGCCACGGCTTTATCGCAGCAAATATTGAGCGAGGGCAAACCCGCGGTGGATAGATATATAAACTTTCTAAAAAGCGGCGGATCGGATTATCCCATAGAATTGCTGAAGAAAGCCGGCGTGGATATGACTACGCCGAAACCGGTAGAAGCGGCGCTTAAGGTATTTGCTGGTCTTCTCGATCAAATGGAAAGCATGATATAGGGGGATAAAGCAATTGTTACTTTTGTTTAAGGCTTTTATAATGGGTATAGTAGAGGGCATAACGGAGTTTTTGCCTGTATCCTCTACGGGTCATCTTATTATAGTGGGTGACCTCATCGGTTTTAACGATGAGAGCTTCTCGGTAATGTTTGAAATAGTAATCCAGTTGGGTGCTATACTGGCAGTAATATTCTATTATAGAAAGAAGATAGCCGATTCTTTCAGGCATATGAAACCCGGGCAATGGGGATTCAAGCTTTGGTTTAAGATAATCATAGCCTTTATACCGGCTGCCGTCATAGGGCTGCTGGTAAACGATTTTGTAGAAGCTCATTTATTTTCTTCTTTCACCGTGGCTATAGCGCTCGTGGTGGGAGCTGTATTGATGCTGTTGGTCGAGCGGATATTCTGGAATTACAGAGTAGATGATATGGATAAAATAAACGGCCGGCAAGCATTGCTCATAGGTACGGTACAGTGTTTGTCGCTGTTTCCAGGCATGTCGCGTTCGGCATCCACCATTATGGGAGGTATGATAGCCGGTATGTCGGTTAAAGCGGCGGCGGAGTTTTCCTTCTTTCTGGCTATGCCCACTATGATAGCGGCTACGGGATATTCGTTTTTAAAAGGATTCAGCGCTATGTCGGCCTTGGAATGGGCTGCTCTGGCCATAGGGTTTATAGTGTCTTTCATAGTGGCGCTTGTCGTGGTAGACAGATTTTTAACGTATTTGGGCAAGCATCCGCTAAAGCCATTCGCCTATTACAGGCTGGTTGTGGGTATACTGATGATCGTACTGACGCTGACGGGTATAGTGAGCTAGGCGAGAAAACATGTTTGTATATTGCGCATATGTATAGAACTTGTATATAATAGAGGCGTAAAAAAATAAAGATGATGGTTATAAAAAAAGACGGACGCAGAGAACCTTTTGATATTGATAAGATAAAAAACGGTATTATAAAGGCATGTGAGAAACGTCCGGTTTCTATGGACGATATAGAAGCTGTAGTATCGGATATAGAGAAGCAGGTATATACGGACGTTAAATCCGAGATAACCAGCCATGAGATAGGCGAGATGGTCATGCAGCATCTAAAGGACCTGGATGAGGTGGCATATGTGCGCTTTGCATCGGTTTACAGGCAGTTTAGAGATGTGAATACATTCATGGATGAACTTAAAAAACTTTTGAATGAGCGCGATGAGACCGAAGAATGATTGGACATGAAGGCATTTGTGCATTATAATGTAAGAAGAGAATATGTCGAGGAGGACGGCGGATGCCTAATGAAACTATTTTGGTAGTAGATGATGAAGCGCACATATTGGAGCTGATTCGTTTTAATTTAGAGAGTGCGGGCTATAAAGTCGAAGTTGCGGAGGATGGTGAGACGGCATTGAAATTTTGCCGTCAGCAGGTTCCGGACCTCATCATATTGGATATAATGCTGCCCGGCATAGATGGGTTGGAAGTGTGTAAAACGCTGAGAGCGTCGGTTGCTACTGCCAAAGTCCCGATCATTATGCTTACTGCTAAAGGAGAAGAGATAGACAAGGTAGTAGGGCTTGAAATAGGAGCTGATGACTATATTGCCAAGCCGTTCGGTATAAGAGAATTGATAGCACGCGTTAAGGCTCTTTTAAGGAGAACGGAGAATAGCGATATGGAGCCTAAAATAATAAAATTAGGCGGTTTAACTATAGATACGTCAAAGTATGAGGTATATAAAAACGGCAATAAATTAGATTTCACGCTCAAAGAATTCGAATTGTTGAAATTATTGGTTCTAAATCAGGGCAAGGTGCTGTCAAGGGATTATTTACTAGATCAGGTATGGGGATATGAGTATTTCGGTGAAACCCGAACAGTAGATGTCCATATACGACATATAAGGCAAAAGCTGGGAGATAATATGGACGAGGCCAAATATATAGAAACTATACGCGGCGTAGGCTATAAATTTATCGCTTCCGAGGAAGGGGAATAGAATAATATTTGTGGGAGAGGTTGTATTAATGGATAAAATAGAGGTACATGATTTAAATTTGTTTTATGGTGATTTCCAGGCCCTTAAAGACATAAATATTAATATAGAGGCTAATAAAGTAACAGCGCTCATAGGACCGTCAGGTTGTGGCAAGTCGACGTTTTTGCGGACTATAAATCGTATGAATGACTTGATAAACGGTGTTTCCATTACAGGTGACGTATTTATGGACGGTAAAAATATATATAAAGATTACGATGTTATAGACCTGCGCAAACGTGTAGGCATGGTCTTTCAAAAGCCCAATCCGTTTCCGATGAGCGTTTACGATAATATCGCTTATGGGCCGAGGATACATGGCGTAAAGAATAAATATGAGCTGGACGCTATAGTGGAAAGGAGCCTGAAAGCTGCGTTTCTATGGGATGAGGTCAACGACAGGCTTAAAAAATCGGCATTGGGTCTGTCCGGCGGACAGCAACAGCGATTGTGTATAGCAAGGGTGCTGGCAGTTGAACCGGAAGTAGTGCTTATGGATGAACCCACGGCCTCTTTGGATCCTATATCCACGGCGAAAATTGAAGATCTCATAGATCACTTGAAAGAGAAATATACTATAGTAATCGTAACGCATAACATGCAGCAAGCTGCGCGTATATCCGATTATACGGCTTTCTTTCTCATGGGAGAGATGATAGAGTGGGGGCAGACCGAAAAGTTGTTTTATAAGCCGGAAGATAAGCGTACCGAGGATTATATTACGGGAAGATTCGGTTGATTAATAATAATTAAAAGGAGATGGCGACAATGGTTATGCGCGAGCATTTTAACGAAGAACTAAGCGAATTGCATAATATGGTACTGCGTATGGGCAGCGTGGTCGAGGATAGTATAGATGGCGCTATTGACTCGTTATTACAGCGCGATATGGAGATAGCTGAGAGCGTTATAAAAGATGATGATATACCGGATAATATGGAATTGGAGATACAGGACAAGTGCGTTACTTTGATAGCTACTCAGCAACCATTGGCTAAAGACTTGAGGACTATATGTGCCGCGCTTAAAATAAGCACTGATCTGGAACGCATAGGTGATTATGCAGTGGATATAGCCAAGACTACTATACGGTTGGATGGTCAGAATTATATAAAACCCCTTATAGATATACCGCAAATGGCCAAGACGACCATAGGGATGATAAAAGATGCTCTAGATTCATATGTCAATGAAAATGTTGCTTTGGCGGAAGAGGTTTGCATAAGAGATGATGTTATAGATGGAATATATAGAAATATTTTTCGTGAAATAATTTCCATAATGATGGATGATAATTCTACAATACTGCAAGCCATGTATTTACTGTTAGTAGCGAGGTATATAGAGCGGATAGCGGATCATACGACCAACATATGTGAATGGGTTATTTATACTGTGACCGGAGAGAAGAAAAACCTGAACAATTAATTTTTAAGTTGATTAAAGCAGGAAATCGTGGTATATTATCATATGTGACCAAGTACTAATAGCAGATAATATGGGGAGGCGATATAATGATAAGGGAAAACATAAACGGACATTATCCTCAGATCGATCATACGGCATATATTGATCCAACCGCTGTTATCGTCGGTAATGTCCATATAGGCAGACGCGTTTACATAGGGCCTAATGTCGTCATAAGAGCTGATGAATTGACAGATATGTATACCGTAGGGTCTATAACCATAGGCGACGACTGCAATATCCAAGATGGCGTAATCATACATACGTTGGGCGATGCATGCGTGGCTATAGGACCGCGGACCTCTTTGGGTCATGGCTGCGTAATCCATGCACCGTGCAATATAGGGGCTCACTGTTTTATAGGGTATAGATCGGTTATATCCAATGCCGATATAGGGGACTGGTGTTATGTCGGTATAAGCGTGGTGGCTGAGGGCATCAAAGTAGATGAACGCCGCGTAGTACCAACCGGAGCGATACTATCTTATCAGCAGCAAAACGCCGATTTATTGCCGGCTATAGATAAACAGCGCTGCGATTATATGGAGAGGGTTATAGAGAGCAATATAAAGCTCACAAATGGCTATAACGCCATAAACTGTTAAAAAGCCGTGCCATATGGCACGGCTTTAAATATCGATTTTAAATATGATTTATCATGCTGGCTATATAACCGGCACCGAAACCGTTGTCTATGTTTACCACAGCCACGCCGGATGCGCAGCTGTTAAGCATGGACAGCAGCGCGGCCAAGCCGTGGAAATTGGCGCCATAACCGACGCTGGTCGGCACTGCAATAACCGGTTTATCTACCAAACCGCCCACTACGCTGGCCAACGCGCCTTCCATACCAGCTACCGCTATAACCACATTGGCGTTCATAGGCGGCCTCCTCAGCTACGGGCATATCGGATGTACCCCCTGTTACCACCGCTATAGTGCCGGCCGGCTGTGGCAACGGCTTGCGGTTTATCACAGCTATGCGTGCTGTTGCACTGTACTCGACATTGGGTGTTAATGCCCGGAGAGCTTGAGCAACGTTACTATCGGCCCTGGTGGCCAGTATATTGCTGTAATCCAGTTCTAGCATCCTTTTTACTATTGCCGTTACTTGATCGGTTGTTTTACCGGCGCAGTATATGACCTCCGGATAACCGTTTCTAAGTTCGCGATGCGTATCCAGATGGGCAAATCCCATATCCTCAAACGGCAGTTTTTTAAGCTCTGCCACGGCATCTTCTATAGCCAACCGGCCATCTTTTACATCGTTGAGCAGTTGTTTAAGTTGTTGTGCGTTCATCGGGCATTTCTTCTTTCAAAACTTCATTCATGCTACCGGTTCGATATC
>NZ_JAIHAU010000073.1 GCF_020054945.1 Mahella sp. | reverse complement strand
GTTCTCTAGCCCTGGCGGGATGACAGGGCATAAGCGGTTGCTTGTTTTTATCCAACACAAAGACTTTTTGCATGGAAGTTACCTTCCTTTCTCCTTAATTGGGTAATGTGAGCCTCGCCAATGTTATTCCGGCTTTTTGCGTTCGACACACTGGCTTCGTCCCCGTACGCCTGTTTAATGCCGAACGACAGAGCCTGGAACTGGCTCTTGCATTCCAGGGTGTCTTGACCGGAATAACGTAGCCCGTCAAGGGCTGAGGCTGGTCAACTTCGAGGCTTCATGCCTCCGTCTTTAGACGGGGGTAGTTGACTTAGGTATCCTTTCTACTAAATGGCAAGCCACTATTTCTTCTCCCAAAGGGATCAATGATGGTTCCTTAAATAAACCCCCTTGCGGAATTTTGGCAAACAGTTTTTACAATAAAATTATATACTTTCTACAAATTTTATGCAATAGTGAAAGAGATTGTCCACCAATTTCCCTGTCCGATTTTTTACGGCTGCTACTTCCAGTGTTAGCTTAATTTGCAAAACGCTTAAGGTCGGTCTTCTTAAAGGACCATTCGGGGGTGAGCAAGGTTTCACCGAACTTGCTCGAGTACCATGGGCTTATTAGAGGTTCTTGCATATTTTTCAGAAGCTGTATATCCTGTGCGGGCATATAGCTTTGAGCCAGCATAAACAGCCTCTCTCCAGTCTGGGCGCGTTCGGCCATATCCACGACTATGACGCAATGGCCGGGACTTCCCCCTTGTATGAACACATCCCCGATCTCCATGTCCTCTATCGCAACGGGTTGCAGTTCTTTCGATAAAGACAATGTGCCGGCGTAAGCGAACACCATATCGAGATACTCCCGAAAGCTGGAATAATCATCGGAATAGCTTGAGGTCTTAGTCCATCTCACGTTATTGCCGGATACTGCTATCCTGTAGCCCTGCATCCATTTGCTGTATTGCGCATTAAAGCCGTTCGTGAAGTTGAAATGTATCCTGTCATATTCCTTCTGGTTAAAGAGATACTCCGCCCGCAAGCGGATCACCGCGTCGGCGCATTGCTGCAGATCCCTGTCCCCTATATCCATATCGATCACCGCTTCATATACGCCACGGCTTTTTTCTCTTCCATCATAATATCTGACCTTTGAGCCATGAGGTTTCAAAGGAAGCGTCCTTAAGTAATGGCCGAATGACCCCTCTTCAGCTCTAACGCGCTCGAAGCCTTCAGGCGTGTTTACTCTGCTTTCTATTGTCTCCCCAGCCGCGTTTATAAGCGAAGTTTCGGGTCGTTGGCTTTGATCCGGGAGGGAATTTGTTTCGTTGGGCATTTCCTCCGAAACATTCGGTTCCGGCGGCTTATCGGCTGAATCCTTGGCATGTTGAGCATCGCTTTCGCAAGCGGAAAGGATTATCAGTGTTGCAACGATAAGTACAATCCTTTTCCCAATGCCTGATCGTTTAATGTTCATAACAAAATCCCCCTTTATATCCAGTATGCTTGGAACATTTTTATTATATTCCATATTTACATAAATATCAATAAATATCATGCAGCATATCAACAACCTTTCGTATGCTTTCATCGGGGACTTCCAGCGCACCGCGCAATCTATCTAATATGCTGCTGATTTCAGCTAATCTATCAAAATCCAACTTAGGTTCACCTTTACATGGACCACAAACGATTCCTATGGATATGATAAGACCTTAACGTTGCCTGCGATCGATCCTGATAAAGAACGGCAATTTAATAGAGAAACGGGAGGCTAAAGCCTCCCGTTTCTCTATGCTATTTGGTGGAATTCTGCAGGTTTTTTTCGGCATATTCGATAGCCTTCGCTACCAAATTACCGCAATTTCTGGAGCTCACGCCGCCCCAGCCTTCATTTTGTACCGTCTCATATACACCGAGTTCCTTAGCCAATTCCATCTTAAGCCCATCAGACATTAAGCTGTGATTCCTTCTAGCCATAATTCTGCGCCTCCGATCACTTATGATGTTGGCGTTGCAACTGTTCGCTGATCAGCTCGATATTAGTGTGGCTCACCTCGCTTTATTTATCCTGATAAAATATTTCCTAAATGGTTAAGACACCGTTATTAGTAGTCAATATTTTTAATATATTTTCTTCATTCCCATTTAAGGCATTTATATATACAAGATATTGTTCGCCGGCAAATTCAGCTTTAAATTCATAGGTCAGCACTTCATTTTTAGCCGGCGTCGGTATAACGGCCAAGCGAGCTGATTTTATGCTCAGCCTATCGCTGACAAATTCGCGGGCTTCTTGTTCTGTAAGCGATGGTTTGTCCAGCTTACGCTGCGTATGCGACATAAGATATCCAGTTCCTTCAAAACCGACTATATTGCCATCGCCCATTGAAACTTTTACCTTTATAAGATCGGGATATACTATGACATTATCCTGTTTATAGGCGAAATTTATTATGGCTATGCCGTTATAATGCTGCGCGTAAGTAACTGTCATATCCTTATATCCTTTTTCTTCTAAAAAGGCGCTGGCCCTGTCCGTAGCCTGCTGCACGGTTAAGTTTTGTTTCGGTGCTGTTGCCGAACTGGTCATCCACACTACCTCACCGCCCTTTTTGCTTATATTTATATAAATATGCGGTCGGGAGGCATTTTTGGGCGTTACCTCCATATTCCATGTAGGTATGGTGCCTTTATCCTCGCCTATCTTTTTTATAGATGCTATAACGTCTTTCCCTATAAAGTTCTCAGCTATCTTTTGAGCCTGTTCATAGGATACGCTTTTGTCGGTCAATCCCAAAGGTTCGCGCCGCTCTACGCTTTCTGAAAATGGGCCGTCGTATATGAGGCTCGGATAATCCATCATGGTTTTTTCTATATCCTCAAAATGACTATCTACTGTGGGCGCTTCCTGATTATTCAATGTGCGGCCGCCTTTTTGCATTATCTCGCTCCACGATATATGATTGGCACTTACATCCTGCTCAAGGGCCAGAAGCTGCGATTTCATATCAGCGCTATAGTTATGCAATTCCTCAAGTTTACGCCATTCTTCCGCACTTATGGGCTTGCCTTTGGTGGCGTTGCGTGCCAAATAATACGAAAAATCGCCTATTTGATTCAGAAATTTAGCCGTATTATCCAACGCTATATGAGATATGGGCAATTGCCCCAATGAGTCGCCCGCGCTTTCAGCCTGTCTCCATATATCGGTAAGTATAAGCGAATATTGGGCAGGTGTGGCAGTAGCCATGAGCTTCGACATATTGCCTTCTATGCTTTGCGTATAAGAAACGAGATTATAAAAAGACTTTTCGTAAATATTTTCCATATATATGTTATACTGCTGTTTTTGGCGATATTGGTCATATCCCCATAGACTTACTACTGCAAGTGCCGTCGCAAGGATCATAGGTAATATCCAATGCCTTCGTTTCATTTATATAACCTCCTTTTATCTGGCAAATCTGTGTTTGCCTATCACCGTTATAACCGGCCGGCTCCATATCCATCCGCTGGTAGTCTTGGCCGGATTATAGTAATAGAGCGCTCCACCTGACGGATCCCATCCATTCAAGGCATCCACTGCGGCATTTATCGACTCTTGATCAGGATCTAGCCACATCTGACCATCGGCCACTGCTGTAAAAGCCCCCGGTTGATATATAACACCGGCGATGGTATTTGGAAATTTCGGGCTTTCCACACGGTTCAAGACAACGGCGCCTACCGCTACTTTGCCTGTATAAGGTTCTCCTCTGGCCTCACCATGTATCAGTCTTGCCAATAGCAATACGTCATTGCGATTTGACCCGCCGCGTGAAGGCGTATAAGCTGTAGATGACTTGCCCGTATTCAGGCTGACACCCATAGCTGCCGCTGTAGCCGAGCCGACTACTCCATCAACCTTCAGGCCGTTTTTCCTTTGAAATAGTTGTACCGCTGCAAATGTCTTCGGCCCATAGGAAGCATCTACAGGCCCATCATAGTATCCCCATTGTTTCAGCTTACGTTGGACTTCAGCTACCTTATCGCCTTTAGCACCATAGTATAGATTGCCGGTTTGCGCCTCAGCCAATTTCGGTATCTCAAAGCACATAAGCGTTGTGCTTATAATGGTTATAAGCACCGCCAGGCTTAAAATGGCATATCGTTTTTTCAACCGTTTCACTCCTCAATTTAGTTTACGGTTATATTTTTTGTAATATATTATCTAATATACAGATATTCGATCTCTTATTGAATATATTTGTCTGAATGCCGTAAGCAGGAAAGTATTCACAGCCAAATAACGATATAAAAATGTTTAAAAAGGTAAATAACTGTTAATACTTCATATTAGTTAATATGATACCAAGGAGGAGCTAATGTGAGAGTAAAAAAACAGTTATTGGCCTTTGTTGTACTGGTTATAATAGCGGTGGCATTTTTGCATGCCGGCTATACGCCGGCATCGGCAGATACACCGCAGCTTAGCAGTGACAATATAATAAGATTTCATGTAATCGCTAATAGTGATTCGCCTGAGGACCAAGCGCTTAAGCTTAAAGTGCGCGATCGCATATTGAATGAATTGTATAATAGATTTGGTAGCGCAAACGACATAAATGAACAGCGCAAGGCTATAATGGACAACATGTCCTATATAGAAACTATAGCTAATGATGAGATAAAAAAATCCGGCAAGGATTATACTGCCAAAGCTTATTTCGGATACTATGATTTCCCTACTAAAGTTTATGGCGAGATGGTTTTCCCGTCCGGCACTTATGAGGCGTTAAGGGTCGTAATAGGGCAAGGAGAAGGTGCCAATTGGTGGTGCGTCATGTTTCCGCCGCTTTGTTTTATAGACACCGATCATGGCGTGGCACAGGAAGCTACGGAGATATCCCCGGAATCTCAGCCTGTGCTGCATTTGTCCCCTGATTGCGCTAATATTATATAGTTTATTAATAGAGGAAGGGGGCATGATACTTGCCGGATCAGAACGAAATGCCGCTTTTGGAGGCATTGAAAAAATATGTGGAGGATGGCGTTATACCATTCCATGTGCCGGGACATAAGCAAGGGCGCGGCGTGCCGCTGTGGCGCGAATATGTGGGCGCGCGGGTGCTGCAGATAGATGTCAACGGCATGGAGGACCTTGATAATATATGTAATCCTATAGGAGTCATAAAGCAATCGGAGCGTTTGATGGCCGAATTGTACGATGCCGACGATTGCTATTTTTTAGTTAACGGTACCACGCAAGGCGTACAGGCCATGATATTGGGAAGCTGTGAACCGGGAGACGAGATCATAGTACCCAGAAATGCTCATAAATCCACAATAGGAGCCTTTATACTAAGCGGCGCCGTGCCGGTATACATTACACCTGAAATAAACGAGGAGCTTGGAATAGCCATGGGCATGGACGTAGAAAGCGTGCAGAGGGCGGTGGAAAAGCATATCTATGCCAAAGCTATATTTGCTATAAACCCCACGTATTATGGCGTTGTGTCGGATATAAGAGCTATAACCGCCATAGCCCACGATAACGCCATGATGATGCTGGCCGACGAAGCCCATGGCGCCCACTTTCCATTCCACGATGAATTGCCCGAGCATGCCATGAAGGTGGGCGCTGATATGAGCTCGGTAAGCGTCCACAAGACGGGCGGTTCTATGACACAAAGCTCGATTTTATTGATTAAAGGCGAGGAAGCATGGGCTGCCAATATGAAAACTGTTTTAAATCTCACTCAGACTACCAGCGCCTCCTATGTGTTAATGGCTTCGCTGGATGCTGCCCGATATCAGTTAGCGCATGAAGGTACGCAACTTATAGATAAAGTGCTGCAATTAGCCCGTTATGCCCGCGATAAGATAAATCAAATAGACGGATTGTATGCTTTTGGGCAGGAGGTAGCAGGTACTCCCGGAAGCTTCGGCTTTGATGAAACCAAGCTGGGTATAAATGTAAGGCGGCTGGGTATAACAGGATATGAGATGGAATATATACTGCGCCATGAGCACAATATACAGGTGGAGATGGCTGATCTTTATAATATATTGGCTATAATAGGAATAGGCGACGATCAGCATACCATCGACCGCTTAATAGAAGCATTAAAGAAGGTGGCGCTTAAACAAGGTGTGCATCCCTTACGCAATAATACTTTGTTGCCATGTGCGCCTCATGTGGTAATATCGCCGCGTGAGGCTTATTACAGCCGCAAGCGTTCGATACGCCTTGAACAGGCGGTTGGCGAGATTAGCGGCGAGATGATAATGGCTTATCCGCCAGGTATTCCGGCCGTTTGTCCGGGAGA
>NZ_JAIHAU010000072.1 GCF_020054945.1 Mahella sp. | reverse complement strand
CTTTGTAAGTACAAGACTACTTTTAATATCATCATAATCGTCGGGTGACCACGGAATACCGACCTCATAGAATTCCTTTCCGTCAGAATTTACCGCATACCTTTTCGCGAAAGCGGCTTCATGTACGTAAACCTTCGGGAATCTTTCCATTTTTGGGAAATAGACTAATCCGCCGCAATGGTCATAATGGCCATGGCTGAGCACAACAAAGTCGGTTTTATTCAAATCCACGCCCATCCGTGCAGCGTTGTGGCAATAAACATCAGATTGACCGGTATCAAACAAAATATTAACTTTTTCATACTCAATATAGATTGATAAGCCATGCTCCGCAAGAAAACCCCGCTTTTTCGTCCTGTTATCCGTAAGGATATATATTTTCATATATTTAACAGCTCCTTAGTTATCAGTAATAAAATTTGTGGGCTTATGCCTACAGCAACCATTTTAGTGCAATTATGAACATATATCAATATGTTTAGCGGATGAAAATGGCTTTGGTGGGATGAAAGGCGGCGATAATCGATATGCCGTTGCAGCAAGTCATGGTTTGCTGCGTAAACATCGAATTCAGGGTTGGGACATCAACCCTTGCGGGAGAAAGCGTAAGACCTGCTTTGTCAGGCATCCTTCGATGGTCCAGAATCCCACGAATTTATTCTTGGGGTATGTCAATTCAATCTGCAATTGCTGCAGTATCCGTAAATTTTCATTGATTTATTGGCAACCTCGAATCCTTTGTCTTCTAAAATCCGGTTTTTAAACTCTTCAGCTATTCTATCGTCTAATTCCTCCAATTGTCCACATTTTAAACAAATTAAATGATGGTGCACTAATTTATCATACATTATCAGCTCATATCGTGCCGATGAGTTTTCCATCGATAACTTTGATACTATACCAATTTTTTCGAATAATTCCAATGTACGATATACCGTGGCCAGCCCTATCTTTTTATCATTATCTTTTGCTGTAAGAAGCTCATAAATATTCTCGGCTCCAAGGTGATGTCCCCTGCAATTATATAATATCTCCAATATAGCCTTTCTTTGAGGTGTAATCCTCAAATTATTTTCCTTAAGCAAACGATAAAAATAGTCAAGCAAACCAACTCACCCCTTTCAAATCAAATTTCATTTGCTAATGATCAAAGTATGAGCGGCATGAAATTGAAGGCCTTTTATATTATTTCTGCCATATATTCCTTTATGTGTAAGAACGATTTTATAAGAAAGAGGCAGGTTTCTTCCTGCTTCTTTCTGTCATTTCCCTAGTAACTTCTTACCATAGTTGTACCACACTTGGGGCATTTCATAGACGTACAAGGAACTCCTGCCGTATGAGTAACTTTTTCCCCGCATTTTGGGCAAACACAATACCCCGCAGGTCCGGCACCCGTTGTTCCCTGCCGACCTCCTAATCCTGCTCTTCTCCCTGCAATTGGCCCTTGTCCCAGAGGACCGGTCCCATCTCTTCCAGGCATAATCACACCTCCCTTCTTAAGTTATAAGCTGATAGCTTCACATTGTCCGCAGCCAACACTTTTCCCCTTTGCTTAACTTAGCAGCTATAGACTCATCTCCATTGATAAACGCCTCACAGCACAAAGTATAATTTATTGGCTCATGCCCTACAACTATATTAACCCTATTATGGGCATATGTCAATAACTATATGTAGAAAATTTTTTATACATATTTTCGGTATATCTTGTGATGTTTTTATCATAATCCGGATAAACAAAGTCGAGTACTTCCGATACCTCCTTAGACACCGTTCGGAATAACTCATAGCATATAAACAGCGATTCCCAGATATTCTCACAGGAATCCATGCGATATGTAGATAAAAGTCTATTCCATAGATCTTCATTAATGTATTTGTTAATATACTTATAGTTTTTCCCAACGCTTAATGAAAAGCCCGTCTCTATTCCAACTTTCCATGATATCATTCTAAGCAGTTCACGTCGTACGATCTGATTCAAATGATCTGCAGTAAACAGTATCTCCCTACGGCACAATCCTTTAACTACATAAGTAGATACCCACCAAAATTCATTGCAGCAGTCATCATATAAATATGAAAACCAATTCCCAAGTTCATGTGGGAATAATGACATGGCCTCTGGTTTTTGCATAAATATTCGTTCTCCAAAATATTCGAGCCACTTATCCTCCTTCTTAAACGATTCTATATCAGTCACAGCATATGTAACATCGTAATCTTGAAATTCATCTTTTGGTACATTCGCATTTGTGCGTGAGCCTTCCATGCCCATAACTCTAATCCGTTTGTCCTTTTTTGCAAATGATAAAATCAACTCCATTGCGAGTCAAAATCGCTGGCAATGTTTGATTTGTGGCCATAGAAAAGCAACAAAAATTCATGCTATTAGCAGACACTGGGTTTGCTATTTTCCACACTTTGATATAAAATTGTAAGTGAAATAAATATGGAGGAGTTTATATGCAAGCCTTAAGGAAGTTTTTCATCCCGATCTGCACAGTGCTTGCCTTAACGATAGTATTAGCGCTAAACGGATGTGAGGCACCGCCAAAACCCGAAGAAACCGCTCAACATTTCTTGTCCTTGTGGCAGAAACAACAATATGCCAACATGTATGAACTATTGACTGCTAATGCTAAGGCCTCTATTGACGAGCAATCTTTTGCCAATCGGTATAAAAACATATTTGATGGCATGGAACTGCAGGCCATGGAATATAATATCGGTACACCATCCATTTCGGAAGATAATAAAGATGCAGCATCAATTCCGTTAAGCATTACCTTTAGAACCTCTACGATCGGCGATATAACGTTGTCGTATAAGATGCAGTTAATCAGAAAGGATGGAATATGGGGCATAGAATGGAACCCCAATCTGATATTGCCTCAATTGACTGGCGATGACAAAGTAAAGGTATCGCGTCAACCAGCTAAAAGGGGCTCCATATTTGACAGAAACAGCGTACCTTTAGCTACCCATGGCAATGTGCTATCTATAGGAGTGGTGCCCGGTAAAATAAAAGATGAAGTGCTATTGCAGCAGCGGCTATCACAGCTATTGTCTATGAAGCCGGAAGAGATAAAAGCTAAATATACGCAATCCTGGGTTAAACCAGATCTATTTGTGCCTATACGCTTGTTGCCGGCTGACCTACCTGATGATGTAAAGCAAAAACTATTAGCCATTCCCGGCGTTATGATATCTAAAGCCACCGAGCGGGTGTACCCGTACAAATCAGCTATGGCTCATGTTATCGGATACATAGGCGAAATTTCGCAAGAAGAGTTGGCTAAATTAAAAGACAAGGGATTTCAGGCAGGCGACAAAATAGGGAAAAGCGGACTAGAAGCTGCCTTTAATGATATGTTAGCAGGTACACCTGGTTTTACCGTAGCCATTGTGGATAATCAGGGAAACGAAAGATATAAGGTGGGTCAACGCCCTAAAAAAGACGGAGCCGCCGTATATACAACTATAGATATAGCATTGCAACAGCAGTTGGAAAAAGCTATGGCCAATAAAAAAGGTGCTACAGTAATAATGGAGCC
Organism: Mahella sp.; assembly: GCF_020054945.1. GTDB lineage: Bacteria > Bacillota > Clostridia > Mahellales > Mahellaceae > Mahella. The sequence continues at coordinate 3,729 of NZ_JAIHAU010000072.1, read as the reverse complement.
AAAAAGCGGCGAAATCCTGGCTATGACCAGTCACCCAAGCTTTGACCCCAACATGTTTTCGCTAGGCATGAGCTCTGACCAATGGCAAGCAGTAAATACCGATCCCCAAAAGCCGTTGCTTAATCGTGCCATACGTTCATCATATCCACCAGGCTCTACATTTAAGTCTATAACAGCTGCAGCGGGTATAGATAGCGGTCTTATTGATCCCAACGAAGCTATAGATACATCGTCGGGTAAATGGCAGGCATCAAGCGCATGGGGCAATTATTATGTAACTCGCGTAGCACGACCGGATAAACCCGCCGTCAATATGCGTGACGCTATGATATGGTCGGACAACATATATTTCGCCCAAATCGCATTGAAGATGGGCAAAAACACAATGGCGAATTATGCCCAACGGTTTGGTTTTGGCCAGGATATACCCTTTGTATTGCCCACAACTAAGCCGGCGCTATCACCTAATGGCAATATAGAAAACGATATAGCATTAGCTGATACAGGTTACGGCCAGGGCAAACTTATCACAACACCGCTGCACATGGCCATGGTGTATTCGGCTTTTGCTAACGGCGGTACATTGCCCAAACCGCTAATAATATCGCGCATACAGGATAAAAACGGCAATACCATGGAGCGATTCACACCTACAGCGTGGCTGTCCACCGACCTTAAACCCGAAACTCTGTCAGCCATCACGGCATTTCTACGTGACGTCATAGATCAGCCCACCGGCACCGGCTATGCAGCTAGATTGCCGGGGCTGTCGTTGGCCGGCAAAACTGGTACCGCCGAGATCAGCAGCGATAAAAGCAAACTGCCCATTGGCTGGTTTATCTCTTACGGACCGATCGATAACCCTCAAGCCGTAATAGCAGTAGCTATAGAAAGTGCGTCTTCAGGCAGCCACGATGCCTTGCCGGTGGCAAAGACACTATGGCAGTATATTTTAAATCGATAGGTTGTGCATATTCTTTATATTTTTTGCCAAACTAAAATATTGAAAAATACGTAGGGAATTTCATCCTGTTACAAATAATTTGGGGCATACAATGGATGAAATAAACCATTAAAGTACTTAATTGCTAATATCGGAGGTTAAGAATTGCGAACGATTATATAACTAACAGTATATAATGTTCAGGTTTCTTTGCCTCCGATTTGGGATAAATCATGTAACTTTGTTACAAATACATTATACTAGGAGGAAATAATTTAATGTTTAAACATGACAAACAACTACTGAAAGATGTTCGGGTAGACGGCCCAAATCCGAATTATGCCAATATGCTGCAGGAACAATTGGGAGGGCCACAGGGTGAACTAAAAGCAGCGATGCAGTATTTATCTCAAAGCTATCGAATCAAGGATCCTAGAATTAAAGACATGTTTCTGGATATTGCCTCAGAGGAACTTAGCCATATGGAAATGGTCGCAACATTAGTCAATCTCCTTAATGGACATCAGGTTGATGCTTATAATACAACCGTAGGCAACATTGAGGCATCTGTGCTGACAGGCTTAACGCCGATGCTTGCAAATGCATCCGGATATCCTTTTACTGCGGCGTATGTAAATGAAACTGGGGACCTTGCCGCCGATATTTTATCGGACATAGCTGCAGAACAGAGGGCTAAAGTTGTCTATCAATATTTATATCGCCAAATCAATGACAGCGGAGTACGTGAAGCTATTGACTTTCTGCTGAATCGTGAAGAAGCGCACAACACGCTCTTCCGAATGGCTTTCAATATGCTTGAAGAAACAGGATCTCTTAAAGATTGGGGAGTAACGGAAGATTCAAAACAGTATTTTGATTTATCTACCCCTGGTAAGTTCTTTGATGCTAATAATTTAACCAATCCGAAACCTCCGAAATTCAATATTCCCAACCAGCAGAATACACAACAGCCTGCCGGTATAAGACAATAAAGTTTAAAGGATAATTACTAGTGTATTGATACTTACAACAGATGTGCTCGGGCTTGTGATGAATGCACAAAGCTTCGCTTGAATGCTCGGCAATATGCAAACAGGCGGCCTGCTTCATGTCCTTTGACGCATAGTTTTTAAAATAATAAGCCAGGCACTCTACGTAATTGAAGCGTAGAGTGCCTGGCTTTGTCACTATGTTTGTTTTCCCAAAAATTAATGGGTATAATCCAAGTGTTTTATCTTTTTGACAAAAGGGCAAAGGGCATCCGATGGATTGCCGTCTGGATGCAAGAGGTAAAAACGATTGTGTATCCATCGTATCTTTGTATAACATGACAATACTTATAAGATATGCCCTGTGCTAGGTTTTTGCCTGTGGCACTGCGTATATCAAAGTATCCCGTCCTCCTTATGGCTGCATATCCTGTGTATTTGCCTTTGTATTTTCCTTTCGGGACATCGGCTCTGATATAATCGCCATTTTGAAATCCAAAGAATGTCTTCTCTCTGGATAGATAGCCTCTTGGAAATCCGTTTTTGTCCGCAAGTGTCCTCTGCCTTGTACCTCTGCCTTTAGCATGGAATTCCAGCACATATGCCGCCTTAAATTTGAGGTTATGCGGCGTGCTGGCACCTACGCAGCAGGCATCGTAATAATGCTCTTTCGGCAAACCATGTCTTAGACGCTGCATCTTTGTTCTTGCTCCGCTCCCGCACTCAACCGGCAGCCCCACTTCTTTCAGCCTGTCGTATAGCTCCCAGCGCGTGGCGTTCATCATGGCGGCGTCTTTGAGCGGCTGTTTGGCTTGTTTCTGCACTTCGGGAAAACCGAACTCTTCTGCTGTCATGTCGCCCTTCTTCTGGTTACATTTGTGACAGGCCAGCGTCAGGTTGGTTATCCTGTTGCTCCCTCCTCTGGATTTTGGGATTATATGCTCTACTTCCAGCGGTACGTTTTCTTTGCCGCAGTATACGCATTTCCTGCCCCATTTCTCCAACAGGTATTCTTTGACTTCGTAGCCTGCCAGTTGGCCGTGCTGATACTCCACCCCTTCAATGTTCTGGTTCTGCATAAGCTGCGTATCAAATTTGATGTGTTCTGTTGATATGGCAGCTATCGGCATGCTTTTGCACAGTTTGTTGATTATGCTCATGGTCTGGTCCACGCGGGCGTTCAATGATGGCGGCAGCCATCGGTCTCTGTACCCGTTGTCGCGGCGCGGATGGCATTTGCTGCAGTATCGGCTGTCGTGTTTTGCGTTGTTGCCGCAGCAGGCGCATTTGTTTGGATGTCGGTTGTTATACCTTGCCTTGCGGTATCGCGTCTTTCGGTTGCGTCTGCTCCGGCGCTGTGCCTGTCTTTGTTTTAGCGATTTCTTTATGCCTGGTTTGTGGTGTATTTGCGCTAGATAGATTGCTTTGCCGCAGTCCGGATCGTTTTCTTCAGTAACCGCTACACCGGTTGTTTTGCTGCCCGGGTCAAGTTTGAGCCTTAACGGCTGCAGCTGGCTTTCTTCTACTGTCCTGTCCTTTAGCCGTATGGTGAACGGCTGCATTTTATGCACTACCGCACGGCCTCTTGTAAGGAGCAGCCGCGCTCTTTTTTCTGTGCATGGCATCAGTGGTTTCTTATGTTTGTCCAGTACGAATACCATCTTGCTTTTTTCTCCTTTCGGAGCCCCTTACGAGGCTGGTAACGCAATTGTTATTGTCTCTCCTCGCCAATGTTGGCAGTCAGTACGCCCGCATGGCACCGCCCTTACCCATCGGGCTTTTAACCATGCGGTTGCA
>NZ_JAIHAU010000010.1 GCF_020054945.1 Mahella sp. | reverse complement strand
CAAGAAATATTCTTAAGCGACTAAATGTAAATATAGATCCGGAAGCGATTGTTGGGGGATTATCGGTTTCTCAACAGCAATTAGTAGAAATCGCTAAAGCGCTTTCTATCAATGCTAAAGTTTTGATAATGGATGAACCTACTTCTGCTCTTACGTCGGAGGAGATTGAGGATCTTTTCGATATAATAAGGAAATTAAAAAAAGAAGGTTGCGGTATCGTATATATTTCGCATCGTTTAGAAGAACTTCAATATATCGCAGACCGCGTTATCATTATGCGCGATGGCAGATATATTACTTCCATGGATTTTAAGGATACGACGATGTCCGAAATAATCTCTTATATGGTTGGACGGGAAATCAAGGATAGGTTTCCCAGAATCGATTGCCAACGCGGTAAAAAGATTTTTGAAGTCAAGAATCTCAATGCAGGAAGGCTTGTGCGTGATATCAATCTTGAGATATATGAAGGCGAAATTGTAGGCATAGCAGGATTGATGGGCGCGGGAAGAACTGAAACTACCAGAGCGATTTTTGCTGCCGACCCAAAGGAATCGGGACGGATTTTTGTGGATGGCGAAGAAGTTGTAATAAACAGCCCTCGAGATGCAATTCGTTCGGGTATAGTGCTTGTACCGGAAGACCGTAGAAAAGATGGCTTATGTGTTAAGCTTAGCGTCAGAGAAAATATAGCACTGCCTAATCTCGATATTCTTTGCAAAGATTTCGGTGTCGTCAATCGCAAGAGAGAATATGAAATGGCAGAAAATACGGTCAGGAATTTAAACATCAAACTGCCGAGTATAGAAGTGACTGCTGCCTCTCTCTCAGGCGGAAATCAACAAAAGGTCGTTGTCGGTAAATGGCTGGCGCGAAATTCCCGAATAGTTATTTTCGATGAACCTACTAGAGGAATAGACGTGGCAGCAAAAGTGGAAATTTATAACCTTATGAACGACTTGAAACGGCAGGGTATTGGCGTATTGTTTGTGTCATCGGAAATGCCGGAGATAATGGGTATAAGCGATAGGATAATAGTTATGTGTGATGGAAGGATTACTGGTGAATTATATTCCGGCGAAGCGACGGAAAATCTTATTATGGAGTATGCGACCAAGTTTGAGTCTAAGCTCACACAGAAGCAAGCTATATAATGTATTTACAAGATTATAGTCAGGAGTATTGAAGATGGAAAACTCGAAAAAAATGAATCTATGGGAAAGATTAGTTTCCATTCGCGGGAGGGGACAGGTTTTAACCGGCACTATTGGTCTGATAGCATTATTCTTGTTGTTTGGCTTTTTGAACCCGTCGTTTTATTCCGCTCGAAATATCGGGAATTTGCTTCGCCAAATTGCTCCGATACTAATTGTCGGTATTGGCCAAGGTTATGTGCTTATTACCGGAAACATCGATTTGTCTATAGGCTCGGTTATAGGCATGAGCACTATGATAGCTGCGACTTTAATGACAAAGGGTATGGATCCATGGACAGCTGTACTGGTTACCCTTATATCCTGCCTTGGGATTGGCGTACTGAATGGTGCATTGGTTGCAAAATGCAAACTGCCGCCATTTATCGCTACGCTAGGTACCATGACGATTGCTCGCGGTATTGCTCAGATAGTTAATAACAACTATAACACCGATGCTATAGGAGAAGCGGCGCAAGGATTTCGAGACTTTTTCTATTATGGCGATGTGGCGGGGATATATAACACGATTTGGATAGCTTTGGCTATGTTTTTGGTATTTAACTTTATTTTAAGTAGGACGCGTACCGGCCGTTATATTTATGCCGTAGGAAGCAATATTGAGGCGGCTAAGCTATCCGGTGTAAATACAGACATGACTGTGATCATTGTCTATGTTATAAGCTCATTTTGTGCTGCGGTAGTTGGCCTTATAACATGTGCTACGGCGGGCATGGGCACTATGGATGCCGGTACTATGTATGAAATGTATGCGGTAGCCGCGGCTGTTATCGGCGGTATATCCACACTGGGTGGTCAAGGCATTTTGCTGGGAACTGTCGTTGGCGCAGCTATATGGGCGGTACTTCAAAACGGCCTCCAGTTCGCGGGAGCTCCGGTGGCCATACGCAATATCGTTATAGGTACGATTGTCGTTGTATCTGTTTTACTCGATGTGGTCATTCGCACGGGTAGGCCGAGGAAAAAAGTCGTCGTGGACGAAACGATACCCATACAAAAGGCGAATTAAAGCATATATGCTTTAATTAATAAATAAAAATTTTTGGAGGTAATTTGCATGAGGAAGAAAATTGTAGAGGTTTTATTGTGTGCGGTTTTATTGGTTAGTGTTTTGGCAGGATGCAGTAGTCAGGATAATCCTGGGACGACTGGCGAAGATAATGCTAATAACTCTGCCGGTAATGTGGCAGAACAAAATGAAGGCGAAAAATATAAGGTTATCCTTATCACTATGGACAGTACGGACCAGCATTGGGTTGCTGTCGATAAGGGGGCCAAAAAGGCGGTTGAGGAACTTGGAAATATCGATTATAAATGGATGGCGCCCGACAAAAAAGATGATGCTCAGCAAATAGAGCGAATAAATAATGCGGTCGCCGATGGTGCTGATGCCATTGCGATTGCGGCAACCGGGCCGGATGCTGTTGTGGCAGCGCTGGAAGAAGCAAAGGAGAAAGGCGTAAAAATTGTTTATATAGACTCTCCGGCCAATACCGAGGCATATGCGACTTTTGCGACGGACAACGAGGCGGCTGGTAGAACAGCGGGCGAACAAATGATCAAAGCTCTGGAGGCGGCCGGTAAAAAAGATGGGAAAATCGGCATCGTGAATGTAAATTCTGCGACGACTTCCACGGTTTTGCGAGAAAAAGGTTTCCGCGAAGCACTGGAAGGGAAAGGCTATACATTGCTTCCAGTCCAATACGGCGAAGGCGATGCGATAAAAAGCCAGGATATAGCAGACAATTATATTACTGACGGAGTAGTTGGTATTTTTGGTACCAATGAGGGTTCTACTGTCGGAGTCGGCAATGCCATAAAAGCGTATGGGCAAAAAGATATAGTGGGCGTTGGCTTTGATAAGTCTGATGCGATACTTTCATTGGTTAAGGAAGGCTGGCTATATTGTACTATAGTGCAAAACCCCGAAACTATGGGATATGAAGGCATAAAGGCCGCAGTAAAAGCCATTGAAGGCGAAACAATCGATAATCCAAATGTTGATACAGGAGTGTCTGTTGTAACCAAAGACAACGCTGACAGCGTTCAATAAGAATCACATCTTTTTATCCACAAATGCCGGCGGTATCTGCGATACGCCGGCATTGTATTTCATTAAGCCGGCCCTCGTATTTTTTATACTATCGAGTTTATCGTCTATATTATGCATCATATGCTCGAGCAGGTGACGGTTGTCTTGGTCTATGCTCTGTATCTGCTCGATGATATCGGCTATTTCACGATCGAAACTATCATCGCTTATGGCATCTACGGTATCCATGCAGCGCTGCCTCTCGGCTATAAGCTGCCGGAGCTCTTCTATGTCGTTTTTTTCTATGGCCGAGCGCTGCATAAATGCTATATCCTTTATTTTAAGCATAAGTGCCTTTTTTTGTTCTAAATAAGACATGGCATCATATACCCGCGTACTCTTGCTGGCGATACTGTTTGACAGCCTGAGCCCATGTTTGACGTATATCGTTTATCAGTTCCAGGCTCTGATCGAGGAGTTGCTTGTCTTTTTTTATATTGGCATTTATGAGGCAATCGTTTATAAACTCATACAGGCTGTACAAGCTTTGTGATATCTCGTAATCCGGGTCAAGGTCGGCCATCAGCTCGGCCATGATATCCTCGGCCTTTATTATAGCATCATGTGCCTTTTGCATATCTTTCTCATCTATATATCCTTTAGCCTGCTTTATAAACTTTATAGCTCCGTCATACAGCATAAGTATCAGTTCGCCCGGGCTGGCCGTCATGATACTGCTTTGCCGATACTGCTGATAAGGATTGTTTAAAGCCATTATCTATCTATGACCCCTTTCGTTATCTGTCATTGTTGGAAGGCACCTAATTGTTGGGCCAACCATGCGCTTTGGGAGTTCATCTGGTTCAAAGCCTGCTCCATAGCCGTAAATTGCCTGTAATAACGGTCCTCGATATCCATCAGGCGCTGCTCCATATCGCTTATGCGTGTATCCATATCGCTCATCTGCAGGCCCAATATGCTGTTGTCTACTTTGAACAAACTGTTGCTTTGACCGGCTTTATTCGTAATAGTGTCTATCGTATTGCCCAGTATGGTATATAAGCGCTGAGCTATGCCGGATTCATTGAAAGCCTGCTCTTTATCATCTTCAGCATTAACATCGTATGTCTTGGTAAAGAGCTCTATAACGCTGTTGATATCATTGGATACGACATCGCGCAGCTTGGTTTCATCTATGTAAAGATGGCCATTTTCATACCATTGACCGGACGTTATGCCTATCTCGGACATAGAATCAAGCACGTTGCCTGTGCCTTCTACCTTACTGGATATGGCATTTCGCATATCATAATATGCTTTGTACAGTATATCATCGCCGTTTAACAGGCCGCTTTTAGCCTTTTCTTCCCATTGCTCGATCTCTTTTTCGCTCATGGCATCTTTCTGCTCGTCAGTGAGCGGCGGATAATCCCTGTAGCGTTTCTCGGTCAAAGAGGTATTTATTTTATCCATAAGGTCGTTATACTGTGTTACAAAGTCCTTTATTTCGTTCACTATGGCGTCGGTATCCTGCTGTACCGATATGGTGGCCGACCCTGTGCTTTTGAGCGAAAATGTGACGCCGTTTAAGGCAAATGTGTTGGTCTTGCGCGATGTGCTGAGGCCGTTTATGGTAAAAGCTGCATCTTGCCCATCGGTTACAGCGTCTACGTCCAATTCCATAACGTCGGTCAGGAAGTTTGTACTGTCGCTGCTAAATTCTATGTCGGCGCCGGCAGCATTATTATCGCCGGTATATTTCGATGTTAAGACTATCTTATCGCTGGCTGCGTCATAGAATCCTGTCAGACCTAAATCGGGATTCTTTTTCTGTATGGACGATATAACGTCCTGCAGGCTTTGTTCTTCAGGCTTTATTGTAAAGGTTTCGCTTATGGCATTGCCGTCCTGGTTGTAAGTGGTTATGGAAAACGTAATATCGCCGTTATACAGTTCTGATACACCTGCCAATCGACCTTCCCTTATCATTTGGTTTATGGATTCGTTTATATCGACGCCCTGCACCGTTGATTTGACCGAACCGCCCGCCGGCACGTTAAAACCGAGTTTGCTCAATGCGCTGTCGCCATCGACCGGCATAAGCTCAAAGGCGGTGGTTGAGCCGGCCACAAAGCGGAGCGCATTGTTGGATGCCGCGAATACCTGTATATCATTTTCAGTTATGCCGAGTTCGGTGGCCTTGCCGTTTATGGCCGCCTGTATGTCTGCCGCAAGAGCGCCGACGGTGTCATAAGTTTTTTTGGTATCGGCAAGTTCTATATCCGCTGTATTGGATCCGACCTTGAGCTGAAATGAATTGGATGAAGAATCTATAACCACAGGTGCGGTTATGCTCTGGCCAGTCAGCACGTTTTTTTGATTGGATATGTCCTCGGTGCTTATGGCTCTGGTCGACGCCGCCAATTGATTGATATTTATATCATAGACCGAACCGGTGGCCGATCCGCTTGCCGTAGCCGTTGCCACCGATTCGTTCGATGATGTGGTCTTATTTGTCAGGAAACTGCCCTGCAGACGCATATCGGACACCTGATTGCGAAAGGCCAATAATGCGCTGTTTATATCCCGGTATGCAGCCTGCGTCCACTCCATTATCTGCCGATTTTGTTTCATGCGGTCCAAAGGCAAGCGCTCCACCGTCATAAGCTGCTTTACTATGCTTTCCGTATCTATGCCTGACGCCAAGCCGCTTACCCTGAATGTATTTATAGGATTCAGATACACAATAAATCACTCCGTTCTACTACCTTTGCTTTTATTTTCGGCATAAAACGGAGGGGGCTTTATAGGTATTTACTTCAGTTCGCGGCTTATCTCATCTATAACCTTGTTGACTATATCGCTTATAGGCACGTCCATGCTGTCAGCCTTGTCGCGGCGTTTGAATTCCACCATGCCGCCGCTTATCTTTTTGCCTACGGTAATGCGCATGGGTATGCCTATCAGATCTGCGTCGTTGAATTTGACGCCCGCTCTTTCATCGCGGTCATCCAGCAATACCTCAATGCCTCGGCTGGTGAGCTCATCGTGTATGCTTTGTGCGGCCTGTATCTGCTCGGGCTGATAGTTGCTGGCGACTACGATGATGACATGATACGGCGTTACGCTCATGGGCCATATTATGCCCTTGTCATCGTGGTGCTGCTCTATTATGGCGGCTACCGTCCTGTTTATGCCTATGCCGTAGCAGCCCATGATTATAGGTTGTTCCTGTCCGTTTTCGTCCAGATATGTGGCGTCCATCGCTTCGGAATATTTCGTACCGAGCTTGAATATGTGGCCTACCTCTATACCGCGGGCTATACTTACCGGCCGTCCGCATTTAGGGCAAGCGTCGCCGACCTCTATATTCCGTATGTCGGCTACGATATCAGCCTTAAAGTCTCTGCCGTAATTTACATTTTCATAATGATAGCCGGTTTCATTGGCGCCTATTATAAAGTTTTTCATATTGGCCACCTCGTCATCCACCACCAGCGCGTCGACATTTATATCTATAGGGCCGGCAAAGCCGACTTCGGCGCCGGTGGCGTTCTCCACCGTATTGCGGTCGGCCATCTGCACATCCGAGGCTTTGAACAGATTTTGAAGCTTGGTGACATTCACCTCGCGGTCTCCGCGCAGCATAACCGCTACGACTTTGTCATCTATCAGATATATAAGCGTTTTGACAAACCGCTCGGCGGTAACATTGAAGAAGTGCACCAATTCATCCACTGTTTTAACATCCGGCGTGGAAACCTTCTTTATTTCCTTCTCGGCCTCATCTATATGAATCGGACGGTTTACGCAAGGAGCCTTCTCCACATTAGCCGCGTATCCGCACTCATCGCAGTAGGCGACCTCGGCCTCGCCGACATCGGACTGGACCATGAATTCATTGGAGTCTTTGCCGCCCATAGCGCCGGTGTCGGCATCCACCACCCAGTATTTGAGGCCGCAGCGGTCGAATATGGCGCAATAGGCATCGTACATCTTCTTATATGATACATCCAGCCCGTCCCAGTCTTTATCGAAACTGTAGGCATCTTTCATTATGAATTCGCGTGAGCGCATGACGCCGAAACGTGGCCGTTTCTCATCTCTGTATTTGGTTTGAATCTGATACAGGTTAAAGGGCAACTGTTTATACGATTTTATTTCGTTGCGCACTATATCGGTGAATATCTCCTCGTGCGTGGGGCCGAGGCAGAATTCGCGCTCATTTCTGTCCTTTAATTTGAACATTTCAGGACCAAATACGTCCCAGCGCCCGGTTTCCCTCCATAATTCGGCCGGCAGCAACGCCGAGGCCAATATCTCCTGCGCGCCGGTTTTATCCATCTCCTCGCGCACGATCTCCTCGACCTTCTTGAGCACGCGCTTGCCCAGCGGCAGATAATTGTATATACCGCTTGCCAGCTTGCGCATAAGCCCTGCGCGGAGCATAAGCTGATGGCTGGGTATTTCAGCCTCAGATGGGGTCTCGCGCAGTGTTGTAAAAAACATTTCCGACATTTTCATATGTAAATATACCACCTTTATCGCAAATAATCGCTTATTATTATACCATAGGGAAAAGAAAATAAAAAATTTTTTAATAAATCTATTGCTTTTCGGGAACAATGGTTGTATAATGAATCATACGCGATAAAGTCGCGTAGTAAAAACTTATAAGCGAGGGGATTTATTCCATGTATGAAGACAAAGTATTAGTGTGCAAGGATTGTGGCCGCGAGTTCGTGTTCACAGCCGGAGAGCAGGAATTCTATGCTGAAAGGGGTTTCCAAAACGAACCCGCTAGATGCAAAGACTGCAGAGACTCCAGAAAAGCCAACAGAAGAGGCGGCAGCATGTCATCGAGGCAGCCACGCCAGATGTACGATGCGGTATGCGCAGCGTGCGGTGCACCTACTAAGGTTCCATTTGAACCGAGAAACGATAGACCAGTTTACTGCAGTGATTGTTACCAAGCGCGCAGATAGGTAATCCCCAAGCTTAATGGTTTCCCATTTAAGATAGAGGGTTGATTTGGTCTACAAGGCCATGCTTTCGAGCATGGCCTTTAAATTTTTTCTTATACAGCTACTATAGCTACTATAATATGTAAATAAAAGTGCTTTTAGTTGACATTTTTCCTCCATACACATGGTTATCCACAATTTAAATGGCGAAAACCAGTGTTATCAACAGAGTTACGCACATTATCCACAGTTTTTATATACACATATCATTTGCAAATCTAATTGATTTTCTATTCATTATAACGTATAATTATGCTTGATATTATTGAATAAGGAGCTGGAGAGATGGTTAAAAAACCCTTTAACATTATATTTATATTAATAGCTACGGTGTTGGTGGCAACAATGGCGGTCGGTTGCAGCGGCAGTATCGATACTATGCAGCGCATAAATGACGATGGCCAAGTTATAATGGGTACAAATGCGGCATTTCCGCCGTTTGAGATGCGCGAGGGCGATGCTGTTGTGGGTATCGATGCCGAGATAGCTCAAGCCATAGCCGACAAAATTGGAGTAAAGCTTAAGATAGAGGATATGGATTTCGGAGCGCTGCCATCGGCATTGAAGAGCGGCAAGGTCGACTTCATAGCGGCGGGGTATACTATAACGCCGGATAGACAAGAGGAAGTGGACTTTAGCGATACATACTTCAAAGCCGTGCAGGCTATTGTAGTGCTGAAGGATAACGATACTATAAAGATGGCAGAGGACATGAACGGCAAGACAATAGGCGCTCAAGAAGGGACTACTGGCGCCGATCTTCTCAGGGCGGAGGACAGCCCGTATAAGGATGTCACGTTAATGACATATAGCAAGGGCGCCGATGCTGTGCTGGATCTTAAGAATAAGCGCGTAGACGCCGTGGTGTTGGATAATTATACATCTATGGCTCTGGCTGAGCTTAATCCTGAGATAAAGCTGCTCGATGAACCGGCCGCACCTCCGGAAGAATACGCTATAGCGGTAAGGAAGGGCGATACAGAACTGCTTCAGACTATAAATGATACATTGAAAGAGCTGAAAGACAGCGGGAAACTGGACGAGATATTCAAAAAGTATATACCTGATTATAGAGCGGAATGACCACACACAGAAACGAGAAATAGCTGGCGGTCGGTTGATCGCTGGCTATTTCACTGTATAAGGAGGAATTTTATTGGACGGGCTTTATAATGCCATATACAAGAATTTTATACGCGATGACCGATATATGTATATACTCAATGGCCTTAAAATCACCATCATAATAGCGCTGGCAGCGGCTGTGCTAGGCATGGTCATAGGCGTTGTGATGGCGCTGGGCAAGACATCCAAAAATAAAATATTTAAGGCATTGGCGTCGACGTATGTTGAGCTCATAAGGGGTACGCCTACCGTGGTGCAGCTTTTGATCATATATTATATAATATTCGGTAGTACAGCGGTGCCTAAACTGATGGTGGCTATAGTGGCCTTCGGCATAAACAGCGGCGGTTATGTAGCCGAGATAGTAAGAGCCGGTATACAGGCCGTGGATAAAGGTCAGATGGAAGCGGCACGGTCGCTGGGTATGCCTTATGGCATGGCTATGCGCCATATAATCATGGCTCAGGCTTTCAGAAATATATTGCCGGCGTTGACGAATGAATTCATAACGCTGCTTAAAGAAACATCGGTATCCGGTTTCATAGCATTGGACGATTTGACCAAGGGCGCGGATATTATACGCAGCATGACGTTTGATCCGTATACGCCGTTGCTTACGGCGGCAGCCATCTATCTTGTATTGACAAACCTCATATCGTTTATATTCGGCAAGATCGAAAGGAGGATGAGAATAAGTGAGCAATGAAGACCAGGTTATGATAGAGACGGTGGAGCTATGCAAAAATTTCGGTGAACTCGAGGTATTAAAGGGTATCACCACAAAGGTCAATAGGGGCGAGGTGATAAGCATAATAGGCCCCAGCGGTTCGGGTAAAAGCACGTTTTTGCGCTGTATAAATCTGCTTGAGGAACCTACGTCCGGCGAGGTATATATAGAGGGCATATCGGTTATGGAGCATAAGAAGGACATAAACAAACTCCGCCAGAAAGTGGGCATGGTATTTCAGCAGTTTAATCTTTTCCCCCATCTTAAGGTGATAGATAATGTGGCATTAGCCCCCATTAAGGTCAAAAAGCTGGATAAAGAAGCTGTATATGCCAGAGCGCGACAATTGTTGGCCAGGGTAGGGTTAAGCGACAAAGCGGAAGCATATCCGGCTCAGCTTTCAGGAGGGCAGAAGCAGCGTGTGGCAATAGCCCGCGCTTTAGCTATGGATCCTGATGTCATGCTGTTCGACGAGCCTACGTCAGCATTGGACCCGGAGATGGTGGGAGAGGTGCTCGATGTCATGAAACAGCTTGCCAAGGATGGCATGACCATGCTGGTGGTAAGCCATGAGATGGGTTTCGCGCGGGAAGTCAGCGACCGCGTGCTGTTCATGGATGCCGGTATAATAGCTGAGGAAGGCACGCCGGCTCAGATATTCTCTAATCCTCAGAATGAAAGGACCAGGGCTTTCCTGGGCAAAGTACTGTAATCCTTGAATAATGCCGTATTATAGTATAAAATATAGTTAGAAAGAATCAAAGGAGGATGATGGCTATGCGTATAATTATCAGCGGCAAAAACATACCTATTACCGATGCGTTGCGTGCTATGGTAGCTAAGAAGTTGGGGAAATTCGACAGATATTTCGATGAGGACACCGAGGTCCGTGTGGTCATGTCTGTAGAAAAAAACCGTCATATAGTTGAGGTGACCATACCCTTAAATGGAACCATATTACGCGCGGAAGATTATTCCGATGATATGTACACATCCATAGAAGGCGTGCTTGAAAAGCTGGAGCGCCAGATCCGCAAGCATAAGACCAAATTGGAGAAACGCATAAAAGAGGGCGCTTTCAAGTACGAAGAGCCTATATTCGACATAGAGGCCGAACCGGAGGAATTGGAAGGGTACGAAGTGGTGAGGACCAAGAGATTTGCCCTGAAGCCAATGTCGATAGAGGAAGCCATAACGCAAATGGAATTGCTGGGCCATGATTTCTTCGTATTCAATAATGCCGAAACAGAAGAGGTAAATGTGGTATACAGGAGAAGAAACGGAGGCTACGGCTTGATAGAGCCGGAATACGCCTGATATGACAGGTACGATAGTTAATGCCCTGGCCATAGTGGCCGGGGCATTTTTGGGCAAAATTATAAAAGGCGGATTGCCGGATAAATATAAAGACATCGTCATGCAGGCCATAGGCATGGCCGTTATAATCATAGGCATATCCGGTGCGCTCAGATTTACCGGCATAGATTCAAAGGCGCTGGGCGTAGACCCTATGCTTATGATGGTGATAAGCCTCGTAATAGGCGGTCTTGTGGGCGAGTGGCTTAAGATAGAGCAGAGGCTGAACAGCATGGCAGCCAGGTTGCAGTCGAGGTTTTCAGGCGAGGGGACATTTGCGCAGGCATTTGTGACAGCCAGTCTGGTGTATTGCGTAGGGGCCATGGCCATCATGGGTTCGCTGGAGAGCGGTTTATCCGGCACGCATCAGACGCTGTTTGCAAAATCTATATTGGACGGTGTCACGGCGGTCATTTTTTCATCCAGTCTCGGTATAGGCGTGGCGTTTGCCGCTATACCGGTATTCATATATCAGGGGGCCATAACGCTGTCGGCTGCGGCGCTCAAAGACGTACTTACACCTCCGGTTATAGAATCCATGTCGTCGATAGGCGGCGTGCTCATAATGGGCATAGGCATAAGTCTGCTGGATATAAAGCGCATAAAGATAGGCAATCTATTACCGTCCATATTCCTGCCGCTTATATATGAACTGATACGCCGAATGCTGTAAGGCCATATAATGTATGGCTGAAAATTTTGATCCGCATACAGGTTGTGGGAACTGTGATCCGCCTTTTGCCCGGACAACAAGTGTTTGTTTGCTTTATTTATGGGATTTTTCGGATTGGAGTGAATTGGCTTGAAAAAATATCGGGGAGAACTCGGTTTGATTGTAACAGCGATGATCTGGGGAGGGGGATTTGTTGCCTCGAAAGCAGCTTTGGAAACGAACCTTACGCCTTATCAAATTACAGGGATTCGCTTTTTGATCGGTACGCTTTTGCTTTCTGCGGTGTATTACAAACATTTCAGGAAAATGAATCTAAGGGTTTTGTTTTCAGGTATGCTGCTGGGATTCTTTCTTTGTGTGGCGTTTGCTTTGCAAACCATGGGGTTGCAATATACAACCGCATCAAAAAACGCTTTTTTAACATCAACCAATGTTGTAATGGTGCCTTTTATCGGCCTGATACTTTTTCATGAAAAAATCGACGCCTATGGAATCATCGGAGGCTTTCTCGCCGCCGCAGGCGCTGGCGTACTGATGCTCAACGGCGCGTTTACCGTTAACATAGGGGATGCGCTGACGCTGCTTTGTGCAGTTTTTTTTGCCTTCCATATTTATTGCGTTGGCATTTTTGTGAAGACATGCGATGTTATTTTACTAACGATTGTACAATTTGCTTTTGCATGCATTTTTTCGCTTCCGCTGATGCTTATTTTCCCGGGCGGGCAGAGCTTGATTGGCGTCAACGGTATGCTTTCGCTGCTTTATCTGGGTGTGCTCAGCACCGGCGTTGCGTTTCTGCTGCAAAATATATCTCAAACATTGACAACTTCTACGAGGGCTGCGATAATATTATCCAGTGAGTCTGTTTTTGGTTCGTTGGCTTCTGTCTTGTTTTTAGGAGAAGCGCTGACTATCCGAACGGTTCTAGGATGTTTCATGATTATTGCAGCAGTGTTGATTGTTGAAACAAAACTGCCATTTTTAAATAGCGTAAGGATCACAAAAAACACATTGTGTCGAAATGTAGATAGAGAGTAGTTCATGGCTTTAATAACGAATGGATTATATTAGGAGACGAAGATGCGCTTGAATTTATGGCACGCTGGTGTTATAATTATAATACAAGATATCGGGGTGTAGCGCAGTTTGGTAGCGCACATGCTTTGGGAGCATGGGGCCGCGGGTTCAAATCCCTCCACCCCGACCACCTTAAAAAAGAAGGGAGGAGTTATGATGCTATACGAAATCGCTAACAATTTTCCACATGCAATTTTGAAAGCAAAAGAACCTCCGTTTATTTCTATTTATGAGCCGACAGTTCGTTATCGGCCAGAAAACAAACAAAATCTTATCAGATATAAAAATCTTATCAAAAATATCGAAGATTCATTAAAAGAAAAATATCCTAAAAACGAAATAGATTCTATAATGAAGCCTTTGTATGCCCTTGCCGATGATGAAATGTTCTGGGTTAACATGTATGATGGCCTGGCTGTATTGGCAGCAGGAGGCCAATGCGTAGTATATAAGCTCCAGCGGCCGGTTAAAGAGCTTGCTGTAGCAGCCGACAGCTTCCACATTAAACCGTTGATAAGGATTTTCCAGACAGCCGACCGCTATCATGTGCTGGGCTTAAACCGAAAGCAATTCATGCTGTATGAAGGCAATATGTATGGATTTGAAGAGGTTCAACTTGATCCGGATACGCCCAGAACCATTGAAGACGCGTTGGGTATAGATGAGGAGGAGGTGCTCATAGCGCCAAGGCCGCGGACCAGCACTGGAGGAAGCACGATATTCTATGGTTACGACGATAAAAACGAATTGATAAAGGAAGATACTGAGAAATTCTTCCGTTTTATCGATAAGCTGGTCTATGAAAGATACTCGCGGCAAGCCCAGCTGCCGCTGTTGGTTGTGGCATTGCCCGAATACTACAGCCTGTTTAAGGAGATAAGCCGCAATCCATTCTTAATAGAGCAAGCGGTTAAGGTCGACTATACTGCGCTTACTAAAGAGGATTTAAAAAAGAAAATTTGGGAGGCCATTGAGCCGCTGTATAGGGAAAAGACAAAGAAGCTTGTAGAAAGATTCGGAGATGCCAAATCCAAGGGATTGGGTTCTGACGATATAGCAAAAGTCGCAATGGCCGCTTTTCAATTTAATATTGATACGATACTTATAGAGGAAGACAGAATAGTGCCAGGCAAAGTTGATCCCTTGAGCGGAGAAATAAAGGAAGGCAATTCAGCAGGCTCATTGGTTGATGATGTATTGGACGATTTAGGAGAGATGGTTTTCAGGAATAAAGGTAATATAGTGGTGCTTCCAAAAGAGCAAATGCCTACCGGTACAGGCGTAGCTGCTATATTTAAATATAAAATGTAAAGCTGTTCAACTTTTAAATATTGGGGCAAGTACTTAGTGCTTTGCTCCAATAAATTTTTATAAGGAGAAATTATGGATAAAGATATAGATGTTTTGGTGCTAGGAAGTCTTAATATGGATCTTATAATGGAAACCGACAGAAACCCTTACCCTGGTGAAACCATAAGGGGCAAGGCATTCTATACATCGCCGGGCGGTAAGGGCGATAACCAGGCCGTAGCCATAGGCCGATTGGGTGGTAATGTATCCTTTATGGGCTGTGTCGGCAAGGACGAATACGGTCGGCAGCTTATGGCTAATTTGATTGACAATCATGTCAGCACCGATGGCATAGCTGAATTAGATGGAGTTAGCACCGGATTAGCATTTATAAACGTATTTAAGGGCCAGAATACCATAATATTATATGCCGGGGCCAATGGCCAATGCACCATAGATCGGATGAGGCATTATGAAGGCATGATAAAGAGGGCGCGCATATTGCTCATGCAACTGGAAATACCGTTGGAGACGGTCGTATGGGCGGCTAGCGTGGCCAAAAAGGCGGATACAATGGTGGTATTAAACCCTGCTCCCGCAGCGACGCTGGATGATGAATTCTACGACGGTATAGACGTACTGGTGCCCAATGAGTTAGAAGCACAGCAATTATTGGATATGGAGATCGAACAGCGTTCGGATTATGATAAAATGGTGACCATGTTGACGGACATGGGCATAAAAAACGTTATAATAACGCTTGGCAGCAAAGGGATGATCTATAATTCCGGCAGTGGCATAAAACATAAGCCGGCTTATGAAGTAAAAGCGGTGGATTCCACAGGAGCCGGCGATGCTTTTATAGGTGGATTATGCTGTGCGCTGGCTCGGGGCATGGATATGGACAGAGCCACCGACTACGCCAATGCAGTGGCAGCCATATCGGTCATGCGCATCGGCGCTCAGAGCGCTTCGCCTACTGCAAAAGAAGTCGAGGAGTTTCTAGCCAAACATATGAGATAGATATATCTTATTGCATGGTGACACGCGATGAGGCGTTATGCTGGCGACCCAAAGTTGTAAGTGTGGATAAAAATAATAAAATTATCGCTTAAGATATGTATTTTGCATTATATGAATCTGTCGATACCATAATTGTTTTAAAGCAGCAATGGTACCGGCAGATTTTTTTGTTTAAATACTTGTTTTTTCGGAATGATTGATTTATAATGTAAGTGAGCATAAACGAGCAGTAATAATCATTTTATTATTGGAGATGAGTGAAAATGATTGGAACACCGGTTAACGAAGGTATAGCGATCGCTAAGCCTTTTATCTTTCGAAAAGAGGCTATTTCTATAACAGAAGAAAAAAGTTCCTCTTATGAACAAGAGCAAGAGAAATTATATGATGCAATTGACAAAGCCAGGGAACAAATAACAAGCCTGAAGGAATTAGCCGCTGAGAAGATGGGCAAAGAGAATATCTTTGATGCTCATTTGAGCATACTGGAAGATCCCATGCTTATAGATATGCTTGATAAAGCCTTAAAAGACGGATTGCCGGCGGCGGCAGCGGTTGACAGGGCTAAAAAAGAACTGACAGCTATATTCGAAAAAATACCTGATCCATATATAAAAGCCAGAATAGCCGACATAGATGATATTACGGAGAGGCTTATACGCATTATTTTAGGCAAACCCAAAGAAGATCTGGCTTTGATAGACCAACCGGTTGTTCTTATAGCACGTGATTTGACGCCTTCAGAGACCATAGGCTTGAACGAAAATGTAAAAGGTATAATAACCGAAACCGGCAGCGCTACCAGCCACGCAGCTATTTTGGCAAAAGCGCTGGGCTTGCCGGCTGTGGTAGGAGAAGAGGGTATAATAGATAAGGCGAAAGACGCAGATCTGGTTATATTGGATACCATAGACGACAATATAATTTTTAATCCGACACAGCAAGAGCTTGAAATATATACGGTAAAGCAGGCCAAATATGAAGATGAAAGAAAAAGGCTAATGCTTTATGCCGGGAGGGAAGCTATAACCAAAGACGGCAAAAAGATAAAGGTGTATGCGAACATAGGTAGCCTGGAAGAATGGCAGGTGGCCCAAAAATATGGCGCAGAGGGCATCGGCTTATTTCGTACGGAATTCCTTTATATGCAGAACGATCATTTTCCTACAGAGGACGAGCAGTTTGAAGTATATAAAGAGATAACGCAGCAAGGCGGAGAGGAGATAATACTGCGTATATTGGATATCGGCGGTGATAAAAATCTTCCATACTATGATTTTCCAAAAGAAATGAATCCGTTTTTAGGCAATAGGGCTGTGCGTTTCCTGCTTAAGAATCCTGATGTATTCAAAGCCCAGCTTAAAGCTGCTTTAAGGGCGGCTGTATACGGCAATTTAAAAATCATGTATCCTATGATATCCTCGATTGAAGAACTACATGAGGCAAATAAAATATTACAGCAATGCAAAGATGAGTTAAAACAAAACGGCATAGCTTATAAAGAAAGCATGGAAGTTGGCATTATGGTGGAGATACCGAGCGCGGCTATAATGGCTGATGTACTTGCCCGTTATGTTGATTTTTTCAGTATTGGCACCAATGACCTATGCCAGTATACGCTGGCTGTAGACAGGACCAACGCATTGGTTAAGGAGCTCTATAAACCTCATGAACCGGCTATCCTACGGCTTATAAGACATGTAACAAAAGCAGGTGCGGACTTTGAAGTGCCGGTTGGCGTGTGCGGTGAGATGGCAGGAGAGCCAATCTATACAAAATGGCTTATAGGTGCCGGAGTAACCGAATTGAGCATGAGCGCCGCATCTATTCCAAGGATAAAGGAAATTATAATAAATACAACGTATGACGAATGCAAAGAACTGGTGGCTAAAACTAATAGCTTATTTAATGCGAATGATATAGAAAATGAGTTAAAGGAGAGCGCGATATGTTAATAAACGAAAACCTGATAGACATGAATTTAGAAGCTGATACTAAAGAAGAAGCTATAAAAAAGCTTGCGCAGATGGCTTACAAAGAGGGTAGGGTAAATGATATAGATAGGTATGTAGAGGCTGTTTTAAAGCGGGAGGCCGAATACAGCACTTCTGTCGGTTTTGGTGTAGCTATACCGCATGGTAAAACCGATGCGGTAAACGAGCCTTTTTTAGGATTTGCAAAAGTAAAAGGCATAGATTGGTCAGCGCCCGATGAAAAACCCGTGGATTTAGTCTTTATAATAGGTGTTCCTGAAGCGCAGGCAGGAAACGAGCACCTAAAGATATTGGCCAAGCTGTCGAGACGGCTTATGAAAGATGATTTTCGGCAATTACTTCGCCAAGCAAGCAGCAAAAAAGATATTTTAGCCGCCGTTCAAGAAGCGGTCGCTTAAAGAGGGGCCGGAATGTTTCCACAGGAAAGACGGAATCAAATCGTAAAAATGCTCAAGCACAATAGGAGCCTGTCTGTGCGAGAATTATGCGATTTGCTGGAGGCGTCGGAGGCCACTATAAGAAGGGATTTAACGCGGCTGGAGCAACAGGGCATATTAGAGCGCACGCATGGTGGAGCTATAATCTCAGATGAGATAAGCGTACTTGAGGAGCCGTCGTTCTCGCAAAAAGAAACCGAGTACCATGAGGAAAAGATGCGAATTGCCCAATATGCTTATAAACTATTGAACGACAATGACACGCTATTTCTTGATGCAGGCACGACGACGCTGGAGCTGGCCAAGATCATCGGGGAGTCAAATATAAATCTGACGGTTATTTCAAATTCCGTAACTGCGATACCGTATCTGGCTAAAAATGAAAATGTCAAAATATATTCTTTAGGTGGAGAAATAAGGAATAATACGCTGGCGACCGTTGGGCAGATGACACTGGATGCTATAAGCCAGTTTAACCCAAACAAGGCGTTTATCGGCGTCAATGGTATAAGCATAGAAAAAGGCTTAACGACGCATTACACGGCAGAGGCTGAGGTGAAACAGGCTATGATGCGTTATGCTTCGGAAGTTGTAGTATTAGCTGATCACAGCAAATTTAAGCAGATAACGTTATGCCGGTTTGCCTCCATCGCTATGGTGGACCTTATTATCACGGATTCAGGCATACCTTCTTATATTGAACATGCGTTTGATCAATATGATGATATAAAACTTATAAAAGTATAGGAGCGAATTGATATGATTACAACTATTACGCTGAATCCGGCTATAGATCAGACTATTATAGTAGACGAGCTTAAACCGGGAGAAATCCATAAAGTGAAAATCAGGAGGATGGATGTAGGCGGTAAAGGCATAAATGTGTCCAAGGTTGTCCATGTCTTCGATGGAGATACTACTCCCATAGGTTATTTAGGGATGGAAAACAGGTATTTTTTTGAAGATTTCTTTCAGGCGCATGGCATAAAATATGATTTTGTTCTGGTTGACGGAGCTACCAGGACAAATACCAAGATTATAGATTTGAGCAAACATCAAACTACCGAGTTCAACGAAGCTGGATTCTCCATATCCAAAGATGATGTAGAAAGATTAAAGATAAAAATAAGGGAATATGAACCTGATTCCAAATATATGGTTTTCAGCGGCAGTATGTGCCAGGGCAGTTATCCAGGACTGTTCGGCGAGTATCTGGACCAGATAGGCGATAACAATAAGATTGTGATCGATGCTACCGGCGAAATACTGCTGGAAGGCGTAAAACACCAGCCGTTTCTTATTAAACCCAATATAAACGAATTAAAGGCAACGTTTGGCATAAATTCGTCGTCTTTGGAAGATATAATACGTGCGGCTATTGCTATAAGAGAAAGATTCGACATAAGGTGGATCTTATTATCCATGGGTGCAAACGGTGCCGCATTGATATCGCAAGATTTGGTGTTAATGGCTGATGCCGTAAAGGTCGATGTAAAAAGCACCGTTGGAGCTGGAGATTCTATGCTGGGAGGTTTTATATACGCATATGATCGCTTTGCTGACCCTGTAGAAGCTTTTCGATATGCTTTGGCTTGCGGGGC
The DNA here is from genome assembly GCF_020054945.1 of Mahella sp. Taxonomy (GTDB): domain Bacteria; phylum Bacillota; class Clostridia; order Mahellales; family Mahellaceae; genus Mahella. The sequence continues at coordinate 19,598 of NZ_JAIHAU010000010.1, read as the reverse complement.
CGCAGCGGCCACTACAGAAGGGACAGAAATGTTTTCCAAAGAAGCTGCCATGGATTTGCGCAAGGAGGTCATTATAGCCGATATGACATCAATTTATGTTTGAGAGCAAAGCAGATTATAAACCTTAAAGAGGTTTATATATAAATTAAACAAAGTGGAGGAGGAAACTTTATGAAGTTGTTGGCAGTAACGGCATGTACCACAGGTATTGCACATACCTATATGGCTGCAGAGGCCATAGAGGAAGTTGCCAAGAAAAAGGGCTATGAGGTAAAAGTAGAGACAAGGGGCTCAATCGGGGTGGAGAATGAGCTTACACCCGAAGACATTCAAAGCGCAGATGCTATTTTAATAGCCAGCGATATGGCTGTCCCGATGGAACGGTTTATGGGCAAAAAGCTATTATATGTACCTATAAGCGATGCCATCAAAGATGCTGAGGGCTTGGTTGAGCAGGCATTTAAAGCGCCGGTTTACAAAGGTGATAAAAAGGATTTGGTGGATGAGGTAGCGGAGATAAAGGAGAAAAAAGCATCTGAACGCAGAGGCGTGTATAAGCATTTGCTAAACGGCGTATCCTTTATGATTCCGTTTGTTGTTGCAGGCGGTATAACTATTGCTTTAAGTTTCATTTTCGGGTATAATGCCTTCCAGAATGAAGGTACATTAGCGTATTATCTGAAAGCCATAGGCGATGCTGCGTTTGGTTTGATGGTGCCTATTCTGGCAGGCTATATAGCTTATTCCATTGCTGACCGGCCTGGTTTAGCACCCGGTATGGTCGGAGGTCTGATTGCCGTTAACCTTAATGCGGGTTTCCTGGGAGGGCTGGCAGCCGGCTTCCTGGCTGGTTATATAGTGTATGCCATAAAGAAATACATTAAACTGCCGAAAACATTACAAGGCATAATGCCCGTGCTTATAATACCGGTACTTAGCAGCTTGTCGGTGGGTCTGATAATGTATTATGTCATAGGTATACCGGTAGCGGCGCTCAATACAGCTATGAATAACTTCCTCACCGGCTTATCGGGTGCCAATGCGGTTGTATTGGGCCTCATCATAGGTCTGATGATGGCTGTAGATATGGGCGGCCCGATCAATAAAGCTGCTTATGCCTTTGGAACGGGCACATTAGCTGCGGGTACAGGAAGCGCGGTTATGGCAGCAGTTATGGCGGCCGGCATGACGCCGCCTTTGGGATTAGCTCTGGCCACCGCATTGTTTAAAAATAAATTTACGGCAGCGGAGAGCGAAGCAGGGAAAGCAGCATGGATATTAGGCGCAAGCTTTATCACGGAAGGCGCTATACCGTTTGCTGCTGCCGATCCTTTAAGGGTTATTCCGTCTATCATGGTCGGTTCCGCCGTGACTGGTGCGCTTTCCATGCTGTTTAACTGCACGCTGAGCGTACCTCATGGAGGCATCTTCGTTTTATTTGCTGTGGGCAATATACCAGGTTATTTAGTATCTATAATAGCAGGGACCATAGTCACAACCCTTTTGATAGGCATGTTGAAAAAACCTGTCGTAGAAAAATAACAGGAGGTGGTTTGCAGATAATGAAAAGCGTTATTGTTTCCGTTCCTTTTGAAGAAGGGCTACATGCCAGGCCGGCATCGGAAGTTTCAAAACTGTGCCAGTCGTTTAGCAGCGATATAAAGTTCATTAATGGCGATATAGAGGCCAACCCTAAGAGCACATTGGGCTTACTGACGCTGGGCGCCACTAAAGGCACGGAGATAAAAGTAGAAATATCCGGAGACGATGAAGCGGAGGCTCTGAAAGCTATAGAAGCGTTTTTCCAAAGAAAGGATTTAATATAAGCGGCAGGCCTCCTACCATCGCGGCATGCGCTTTTTGCGTTTTTTATGCCTGTATCTCAATATTGATATTATCACAATGATGATTAATATGAATGCGGCCGCCAGTATATATTTCAGCGCTATTTCGTATCCGCCTACATTAATAGGGCGATCCAAGCTGAACCTTTGACGCCGGGCGGCCTCTTGGGCGGCCTGCTCGGCCGCCTTTTCTTCAGCCTCTTTTACTATGGCAGCGGCTTGAATATTAATTTTTTGCTCGGCCGCCCATGACTTAAAAGCCGGCGTGGATTCCTCGTCGCTGAGACTTTCTATTCTATCGAGCACCTCTTGCTGCTCGGCCGCATCGTTTTGTTGCTGTGCGGTTGTATATTTATAAAACAATGCCTGTTGTTTGACGGTCACGGCAAGGTCGCCCAGCTTATTGTTGGACAGCAGGCGGTTATAGAATTCTATGGCCTTGTCGGCCTGCAGCAGCTCGGTATACGAGCGTGCCAGCAGCAATTGCACCAGCGGCTCGTACTGCGTTGATGGATTGGCCGAAAGATATTTTTCGCCTGCATTTATGACGTTGACGTAATCGTCGTTGTTGTAGAACTGGGCGATGGCTTGGAGTTGCTTATTGCCAGATAACCTCAGCCTTTCTGTCGCGATGAATTCGGTAGGCTTAAAATGCACGACTATATCCTCTGACGGTTCCACATCGCTGTAGCGCCATACAAGGTTGCCGTCATCGCTTATTTTGGTGGGCGTGGGCTGCGGCGTTGGATCCATGGCGTATATCATGGGTTGCGGGAAACGGAAGGTGACCTCTATCTGTTTGACCGGCCCATCCCATAATGCCATCGACTTAAGTGGAAAATCCATGACCTGTGTCCCATCGTTGAGCAGCTTATTATGCAGCGATAATGTGCCTTTTATCACCAATGTCTGACCGGCATTTATATCGACAGGCCATGTCATCCATCGTAAGCCCGTATACTCATCTGTTCCGAGCTTGACCACCTGATCGCCTTTAGGCAGCTGGCCGTTTATATATATGTCTTTGCCCCTTGAAAAGTCATATACCTTTGCAACGTTTTCGAGATATCCCATAGCTATGTGAACCGGCTTATCGCCGTTATTTTTTATAACGTATTGCAGCGAAACATCGGAATTATTTATTCCCACATCGACAGTGGCTTTTAATGACAACAGCGATATTGCAGACGAAGGCATTACCTGCGCCTCATCGCTCTGGTTATCGGTTATCAGCGGCGCCGCATATACGGATGCAGGCTTTATAAACATCGGCAAAAATAATGTTGCCGTAATCATTATCAAACATATCTTCTTAAACATATATACCCTCAATATATCCTTAATATATATCTATCTATTTATAAGTCTATCACATATCGGATATAGAGGCAAGAGCAAAAAACTGGAGTCAAATATTCTATAACGTTCAAAAGAAACAGAATTTTTATGAAAGCCTGAGCTAAGCGCTTGAATATGCGTGAGATTATTGTTATACTGTATCCGATCAGATTTATTTTGAAAAGAAGGGGAAAGGCGAAGCATTATTAACAAATAATTATAATAATGTAAAGGCTATGATGAAGTTTAAGACGCTTAAGCAAAGATTAATATTTACATTAACGATTGGCATGTTGATGAGCTTTGCGCTTATGGCGATTACCTCATATAATGCCATATATTCGATACAGCAAAATAGAATAAATACGTCTATAGCATCGGCTTTGGAACGATTTACAGATCAGTGCGACAGGGATTATTATAATCTGATGCAGATAACGCAGCAGATGATGCCTCAGGGATATGTGGGTAATGATGTAAATGGGTATTTCTTTGCCGATCAGCAATTCAATAAGGCTATGCTGACTCGCAGGATTTCCAATAATATTGAGATGCTTACGTATTCATATCCCAATGTGCAACTGGTGATGTATTATAATCCTAAAGATAACGCACCGTTGTTCTCCAACCTTCCGCCAAGCGAGGATGTGTTGCTTCAACATCTGCCTGATCTAAAGCAAAACTTGGAGATCGCTTATCAGCCGCCACATTATTCCGGATACAGATTCAGCGGTGGTCAGGTTATATCAATTACGCGCGAAGCTGTTTTCTCAGATGGATTTAAGCTAGTACTATATGCTGAGGCTAAAAATGATATAAAAGAGAATTTCGATAATATTTTTGGTTCTCAACATATGCCATATATATTATTGCAGATTGATAAAAATCAACAAATAAAATACAGCAGCAACAGTAATGCTTTTAAGGTAGGTGAAATGCTAAATTTAAATTCTCAAGAATCATCGGGCACAATTGACGAATATATATGGAATCGAAAGGACAGCCATCATGGTTTTACCAATATACTTTTGGTACCGATAAGCAGCTATAATAAAGAGCTTTATGCATGGGGAACCAATATATCGCTTATCGCTATTTTTACACTACTTGTTATGGTGTTTACCGCCATCATGCTTTACCAATTGATTTATAAGCCACTGTATATCTTCGAAGAAGAGATGGAAGAACTAGGCAAAGGCAATATGGCTGCAGTAAATTATAATACAGGTGTTGAGGAATTCGACCATATGTTCGATCAGTTTAATGCTATGAAGATGCGCATACAAAGCCTTATGCAAGATATAGAGAACAAAGAAAGGCAACGGTATAAACTGGAGATTGAAAAGCTGTCCTATCAAATCAACCCTCATTTTCTTATGAACGCGCTGAATTCCGCCCATTGGATGGCAGTAATGCACCAGCAACATGATATTGACAGCTATATTTCTAAACTCAATTATATATTAAGCTATAGTCTCGGCAAATCCGATCAGGATACCACGCTTAGAACTGAAATCAAGATGCTTAAGACTTATATAGAGTTACAGGCAATGCGCTATGACTTTAAGGCTCATATAAATATTGAAGATGGGGCTTATCTCGATACGTGTGTGCCTCGATTAATACTGCAACCGCTTGCAGAAAATGCTATTTGCCACGGACTTGATGAAAATGGTATACTAAATGTCGATATTTCAGCAGATTATAGTAATAAAATAATAAAGATAATCATTGCCGACAATGGCAAAGGGCTGGATGATGAAATGCTAGAAACTTTAAAACGACCAGGCGCCTTGAATAATGGTTTTCTTGGTCAGGGTATCGGTTTGCGGTATGTATATTTAATGCTGGAGTCTTTTTATGACAGAAGCGATCTGATGCATATTGAAAGCGGGCCGGCTATGGGTACAAAGGTTATGCTCTTTTTGCCGTTTCAAGGGAGGGAGAAATGTGATTCACGTGTTGATAGTGGACGATGATAAACTGGCGCGCAAAGGTTTGATCTCTATGATGCCATGGGAGTTTTATGGCATGGAGGTGGTGGGCGATGTACCTAACGGTGCCAGAGCATTGGAGTTTCTCAAGAATAATGTTGTCGACCTGATGTTTGTCGATCTTGCTATGCCTGTGATGTCTGGCATAGAATTGATGCGGGAGGTACGAAAGAGTTATCCGGATATCAACTTCGTTGTTTTAACGTTCCACGAAAATTTCGAATATGTCCAAGAGGCATTAAGATTTGGAGTATTGGATTATATTTCTAAAGCAGAGCTTGAGGCAGAGAATTATGGCCAGATCTTTAATCGGATTATTCGAAAGTTAAAGGGGGAGAAACAGTATATTTTGCCAGGTGGACAAGGCTCCAGGGTTTTCGGATACGATCAGGAACCTGAAACAGAAATAAATGAAGAGATATGGGAAGGGATAAAGCAAGATTGGTATAAGCTTTATTGGCTTTACGATGACGATGTATTTGCGGAGCTATGCTTACAATTAAAGGAAAATAGAATTCCTATGCGTCGTGTGGAGCAATTGTTTATAAAGTTAATGGTTATGGTGGAGTCTGCTACCGGTATTAAGGAGGAGAGCTTGCCGGATGCAAGGTGTATAGACGCGGCAATCGAATGGATGAAATGTTATAAGGAAGACGTAATATGCAAAGCTGTGCAAGCCTCCGATCTTACCGCAATGCCAGTGTGTATCCTAAAAGCAGTGGCGTTTATCAAAGAGAATATAAGTACGCCGATTCGCGAAGAAGATGTGGCATACCGCGTAAATATGAGCAGAAGTTATTTTTCTCAGAACTTTAGAAAGATAACGGGGCTTACTTTTAACGATTATATAAAGAAGCAAAGGGTTAATATGGCTAAAAAGCTGCTAACCGATTCGAATCGAACGGTTGCTGATATTGCGCAAACGGTCGGCTATGAAGACGTGAAGTATTTCTCGCGCGTGTTTTATGAACAGGTTCATGTAAGCCCGTCGCACTTCAGACAACAATTATCCACCAATAGTAACGATTGTTAAATAATACGGAGACAAATACCGCCTAGCCTGTGACGCTTATTCGAGACAGCTAAAAGAATTATGATTAATACACAACAATATACCGTTTACCAGAATCTATTTTAGAGTTACAATCATTGTGCAAACGATATGAACAGCCTTGAAGGTCGACGTTCCAATCTTTGAGGTGTTCCAAAAAAAGAGGAGGAGTTATTTTGAAAAGAAGGATTTTGGCTATTGTCTTGATAGGTGTTCTGGCAATTGTCGCAGTGGCATGCTCATCGGGAGATACTACAGAACCGAGTTCCGATGAAAGTAATAATCCTGCTACTACAGATACCACATCTGAATTGACGGGAGATGCTGCCGCATTTCAGAAATTTCCTGAACCTGTCGACGTGCATATTGGTATGAGCGTTGATCCTACAGATAAGACATTGCCCAGCGGCGATAGTGCGGAGAATAATCAGTATACGCGTTATTTGAAAGACAACTATAACATCAATGTTATAGTAGATTGGACTGCGGCACAAGGTAATAATTATAATCAAAAAGTAAGTCTTGCCATAGCATCCGGAAATCTTCCGGATGGATTGATCGCAAACGATCGTACCTATATGGTAAAAGCGGCAAAATCAGGGCTATTATACGATATCACCGAATTATTTGATAAAACCGCTTCGTCTCAAGTTAAAGAAATTATGGACAGCACGGATGGTCGTGCGATGGAGAACGCAAGTTATGATGGTAAAATGGTTTCTCTTCCCAATATCACTGTTGACACGGATGGTGTGCATGTTATGCTTATCCGCAAAGATTGGCTCGATAAGCTTAATCTGCCGGTGCCCAAGACTTTGAGCGATATTGAGAAAACAGCAAGGGCGTTTGTAGATAATAAAATGGCTGGCGACAATACCATCGGGATTGTTGGCCCGGACAAAAACAGTTACCCGTATTGTACATTCCTAATGTCATCGAATAATGCACATGGGTTTGATCCTGTATTCCAAGCTATGGATGCTTATCCGGGATATTGGGTGGACGATGGCACTGGAAAGGTAACGTATGGCACCTTAAGCCCAAATACCAAAAAGACCTTGGAAATCTTGGCTAAATGGTACAAAGAGGGACTGATAGATCCCGAAATGGGTACACGTGATTCATCGGCCGAACCCGTAAATGCCAATCAAGCAGGCATATTCTTTGGTCCGTGGTGGAGCCTCGGGTATGGCAACGGAGATTCATTCAAAAATGATCCAAATGCCAATTGGCAGGCCTATCCGGTGTATACCGATGATGGTAAATGGAACGTTCACATGAAGACTGTTGGTACCACATATACATTGATTAGCAAGGATGCCAGTGAGGATGTAGCTAAGGCGATTATTATAATGAATAATGCGCTGGTACGTGATGAGGCTACTTTTGACACTTCAGTGGCGATTGGATGGTATCCGCTTCGCAATGTCATGGCGGCTGCAGATGAGTGCGAGTACGAGTATAAAGAGTTGTATAAGGTGCTGAGAGGAGAGACTCAGCCGGAGGATTATAATAAACCGAACAGCCTTTATAAACTTATGTATGCTGATGCGAAGATTGTAAAGGACGTTGTAAAGTCGACAAATGATGAATTAAATGTTCAAGATTTTGATCAGACAAATACAGGCAATTTCCAACGCATGTATGCCATTTTAGTCGGTGATCGGCCTTACGCGACTGTTACGCCTGATAAAAAAGTTTATAGTGTGACTTATAACCAAACTGATATCATGGAGAGAAAATGGGCGAACCTTAAGAAACTGGAGGATGAGACCATTCTCAAGATCATACTCGGAGAACCGTCCAGTACTTTTGATGATTTTGTGCAGAAATGGAAGGCTCAAGGCGGAGACGAAATAACAGCCGAAGTGCAAGCGGAGTACGATAAGAACAAATAGAATTTATCGATACTCATTTTTGATGGCAACGATAAGGCGCTGGCTTAGCTGGCGCCTTATATAATACAATTGTATGATTGTGAGGAGAAATGTGCATGAAGACTAAGAAAACAGGAATTCAAAAGCATTATTATCTTATGATGCTGCCAGGTATGCTCTGGCTTTTGCTATTCAGTATCGTACCGATGTTTGGCATAATCATGGCATTTCAGGATTACAATCCGGGGCAAGGTATCTTGCATTCCCAATGGATTGGTCTGGAAAATTTTCGTTATTTGTTTCAATTGGATGACAGCAAACAGGTTATCATAAATACGCTTATTATTTCTATAGGTAAGATCGTATTGAATTTGATTGTGCCTCTGGCATTTGCATTATTGCTTAACGAGGTTAGAAACTTGCGCTATAAGAAATTTGTTCAAACGGTTGTTTTTATACCTCATTTTTTGTCATGGGTTATTATGGCTAGTATTGTGATAGGTATTTTCGGTTATAATGGCGTCGTCAATACCATTGCTGGTTGGTTTGGTGCACAACCCCAACTTTTTATGGCTGATTCATCTATCTTTCGCGAGTTGCTTGTCGGAACCGAGGTATGGAAAGAATTCGGCTATAATGCTGTTATATTTCTAGCTGCCCTTACTTCTGTGAATCCGAATCTTTACGAAGCAGCCGCCATAGATGGGGCTAATCGCTGGCAAAGTATGTGGCATATAACTTTGCCCGAGCTGACGCCGACTATTGTACTTTTAGGTGTATTGTCCCTTGGGAATGTCCTTAATGCGGGTTTCGATCAGGTCTATAATTTATATAATCCATTAGTTTATTCTACCGCAGATATACTCGATACATGGATATACCGTTTAGGATTGCAAAATTTGCAATTTTCGCTTGCTACAGCGGCCGGTTTGCTTAAGTCAGCCGTCAGCTTTATATTGATTACGGTATCTTATGTATTAGCATACAAGTTTGCGGATTATAGAATATTTTAGGAGGAAACCTTATGGTTCAAAACAAAACGCTTGGATCACGTATTTTTGATATAGTAAATACAATAATTCTGACGATTTTGACTTTATCCTGCCTGTACCCACTATGGTATACTTTTTCGCTATCTATTTCAGTTAAGTCGGCGGCTAACGCAGGTTTGGTCACTTTTTACCCTATTGGTTTTTCGCTTGCTTCTTATAGAGAGATAATGAGTGATATAAAGTTTTTCAATTCGTTCTGGATATCCATACAACGTGTTGTATTGGGTACAGGGTTATCCCTCATTGCTATGATAATGATGGCTTATCCTCTTTCTAAGTCAAAACAAGAGTTCAAAGCTCGGGATATATTTATGTGGATTGTTATTTTTTGTATGTTGTTCAACGGTGGATTGATACCATGGTATCTTACCGTTAAAAGCTATCATTTGCTGGACACAATATGGGCGTTGGTCTTGGCGGGCGGTTTGCCAGTTTTCAATGTTATTTTGCTTATGAATTTTTTCCGCAATTTGCCTGCAGATATAGAAGAAGCGGCTGTAATAGACGGAGCCGGGCCATGGCGTATTTTGTTCGGCATTGTTGTTCCGTGTTCACTGCCGGTTATTGCTACAGTTACCCTGTTTACAGGGGTTTATCATTGGAATGAGTTCTTTAACGGTTTGATTTTAATGAGCGATGCCTCAAAATATCCGTTGCAGACATACATTCAGCAGCTGGTTGTCAGCATACCGAGTGACACGACTTTAACACCGGATCAGTATAAGAGACTGTCGGAGCTATCCAATAAGTCTTTAAATGCTGCGAAAGTATTTATCGCTATAACTCCGGTGCTCATAGTATATCCGTTCTTGCAAAAGTATTTTGTAACAGGTATAATGCTCGGGGCGGTAAAGGAATAAGTCTTAGAAAGGTGTGGATGTATATGAAGTTTACAGATGGATATTGGTTGAAGAAAAAAGGTGTTAATATCTATAATGCCGCTGAGGTGTATGATGTAAAAAGAGATAATGATTCGGTCACCGTTTACTGTCCGCCGGTTAAAGTGATGCATAGGGGACAGACGCTCGGAGGCCCTCTGCTCACCATACGTTTCACCTCTCCGCGCGAGAATATCATACGCGTGCAAGCCTATCACTTCACAGGCGGTGCGAAGAAAGAGCCCTCATTCGAGATAGCAGATGAGACATATCCTATTGATGTTGCTGAAACCGATGATGAGATAACGCTATCCAGCGGCAAGCTCAGGGTAAAGGTGTATAAAAAAGATTTTAAAATAGAGTACCTTTACGACGGCCGACTTCTTACATCCACCGGCAATAAACAGCTTGGCTATATCACAGCGCCGGATGGCGTATATATGCGCGAACAGCTGGCTTTGGACATAGGGGAAGCGGTATATGGCCTCGGTGAGCGCTTCACGCCTTTTGTAAAAAACGGCCAGGTTGTGGATATATGGAACGAAGACGGCGGCACCGCATCGGAACAAGCATATAAGAATATACCGTTTTATATAACGAATAAAGGCTACGGGGTTTTTGTAAACGATACCGGACGCGTGTCGTATGAGATCGCTTCTGAAGTGGTATCGCGGGTACAATTCAGTGTGCCTGGCGAGAAACTGGATTACATGGTTATAGGTGGCGATGACTTAAAAGGAGTTTTAGAAAATTACACCGCTTTGACGGGACGGCCGGCGCTGCCTCCGGCGTGGTCGTTTGGCTTATGGCTTTCTACGTCGTTTACTACCGATTACGATGAAAAGACCGTTAATTCGTTCATAGATGGTATGACGCAACGTGGCATACCGCTGAGCGTGTTTCATTTTGATTGTTTCTGGATGAAGGAATATGAATGGTGTAACTTCGGATGGGATGAGCGCCAGTTTCCTGATCCAGCTGGTATGCTGGCGCGGCTGAAAGAAAAAGGACTCAGAATATGCGTATGGATTAATCCTTATATCGCCCAGAAATCGCCTCTATTTGAGGAAGGTAAGGAGAACGGCTACCTGCTCAAGCGACCCAACGGGGATGTATGGCAATGGGATATGTGGCAGCCGGGCATGGGGCTTGTGGACTTCACCAATCCTGCGGCATGCGAATGGTATTGCAGTAAATTGCAGAGGCTGATGGACATGGGTGTGGATTGTTTCAAAACCGATTTTGGGGAAAGGATACCGACCGATGTAGTTTATTTCGATGGTAGCGATCCTGTAAAGATGCACAATTATTATACATATTTATATAACAAAACTGTATTTGAACTCATAAAGAAAAACAAAGGTGAGAACAATGCACTTGTATTTGCACGCAGCGCTACGGCCGGCAGTCAGAAATTCCCGGTACACTGGGGCGGCGACTGCGATTCCGAGTATTACTCGATGGCCGAAAGCCTGCGCGGTGGTTTATCATTGGCCATGTCCGGATTTGGCTTTTGGAGTCATGATATAAGCGGTTTTGAAAGCACGGCTACGCCCGATCTTTACAAACGGTGGGCTGCTTTCGGACTGCTATCCACTCATAGCAGGCTGCACGGCAGTGGTTCATATCGCGTGCCGTGGTTATTCGATGAAGAAGCTGTCGAAGTGGTGAGATATTTTACGGAGTTAAAATGTTCTTTGATGCCATATCTGTACAGCATGGCCTGTATTACTGCTCAGAGGGGGATACCGTCTATGCGCAGCATGGTGCTGGAATTCCCGGAAGACGCAAATTGCGCCTGGCTGGACAGACAGTATATGTTGGGCGATTCTCTATTGATAGCGCCTATCTTTTGCGATGACAGTACGGTGGATTATTATCTGCCCGACGGTTATTGGACAAATTTTATTTCCAATAAAGTCGTAGAGGGCGGCAGATGGCAGCATGAAAAGCACAGCTATTTGAGTTTGCCTCTGATGGTTCGTCCAAATTCTATAATTCCAGTCGGCAGCAATAATCAAACTACCGATTACGCATACGGAAACGGCTTGACCCTTCATGTATTTGAACTGGAAGACGGTAAAGCGGCTCAAACGACAGTCTATGATAGAGACGGTAGCCTCATAATGGAAGCGACAGTGTTAAAAGATGGCGACACAGTACGCATGCATTTTAACGGTAAGGTAAATGGTTTGTCGGTGTTGCTGCGCAATGTGTTCGCGGTGACCCAAGCGGACGGAGCAAAAATAAAAGCCACCGACATGGGAGTGGAGCTGCTTGTAGACGACAAATTAGAGGATGTCACCTGTGTGCTCGGATAAACTGCCGTTTACACTGTTATGCACAACATTATCAAGCGTTATAAAGCACAAAAATCCGGGAATTACTCCGGATTTTTGTGCTTTATGCAAAATTATATAAGTAACGAATACCATCATCAAGACGAATGCCAATACATTCTTTCCTTATAGGTCATCTAAACTGTGTGGGTACAAAAGCATCAGCAAGACCTATAACGAAAGACGCCAATAATGCTCCTAAGACGTTCATGTCTATTGAAGAAACGATGAATTGAGAGAGATATAGCACAACAGCAGATAATAAAAAGCTTATAAAGCCCCTTCCATAGGGCGATATATCCTTCCCAAACAACATCGTTACCAAATAACTGAGTCCGATTATGACTATTGATGCAACGATGGCACCCCAAAAACCTGCCACACTGAATCCGGGCACTATAGCACCTACTATCAGCAATACTATTGCTGAAATTATGAGTTTAATAATAGCGCGTATCATGTCTGTCATCTCCTACTCTATTTAGAAAAATTTTTCTATACTTATATTATAACTTAAGTGTAGATATTTTACAAGCTAAACTTTTTGCGTATATATTATTCGGATAAACTGCCGTTTGCGATAGTCTTGGTGTAGTGATACAATAGTGTGGAAAATAATTCGGGCAAGGAGGGGTTGATATGCTTATAGAAGATAACGCAGTAGTACTGTTTCAAGGAGACAGCGTAACCGACGCAGGCCGAGATTATAACAATGATGCTGATCTTGGCATGGGCTATCCTATGATAACAGCAGCATGGTTATCCGCTGCACATCCCGCAAAGCATATTAGGTTTATAAACAAAGGGATAAGCGGCAACAGGGTGAAAGATTTAAAAGAACGCTGGACGAGGGACTGTATAGCCTTAAAGCCCACATGGGTATCCATACTCATAGGCATTAATGACTGCTGGCGGCGTTATGACAGCGATGATCCAACATCGGTGGAAAGGTTTGAGTCAGATTATCGCTATATTTTGCAACAAGTGAAAACGCAACTGAACGCCAATTTGATAATATGCGAGCCGTTTGTTTTGCCTGTGCCGGAAGACCGGGCCAAATGGAGAGAGGACTTGGATCCCAAGATACATGCTGTGCGCAGACTGGCCAGGGAATTCGATGCCATATTCGTACCGCTGGACGGTATATTTGCTCAGGCAGCAGCGCAAAGGGAGCCCAGCTTTTGGCTGCCCGACGGCGTACATCCATCGCCTGCCGGCCATGCGCTTATAGCACAATCTTGGCTGCGGGCTGTGGAAGCATTATAAAAGCAACATTAAAATCCGGGGAATTACCCCCGGGTTTCGTTTTTAGTGCGTCCGGCTGTATATTATATATGAATATATTGTCGGTATCAGCGCCGCTACAGCGACGGCTACCATCATCAATACGAATGCCGATATGCCTCCGATGAATGATCCTATCATGCTTAATATGCCAGCCAGAACGAATAACCGACCGCCCAGACGGTGGGTCTTAAGCCATACATCTTCATCAGCCAATGTCCATGGTGTTCTTATGCCTACGAAATAATTATGCCTTATCTTGCCCATATAATTGCCAAAGACGATGAATATGAGGGAAATGCTGAACGTTATTACGAAATCCACCTTTACCTTATAACCCAAAGAAGCCAGCATTACGACTCCGTATATTACGGTAAAAAGTATCACAAGTACAGCCCTCATAATCCGATAAGCGCCTTTGAATTTGCCATAGTTGTTTCGTCTCGGGTCTATAAGGGGGATTAGCAGCATAAGCGCATATATGCCGGCATTCATCAGAGGCAACAAAAATATAGTGCCTTTTCCGCCGTAACTGTCGATTTCACCGTTGATGTTCCAGTGCATAGGTATTTTATCAGGCAGACGGCCGTACACAGCAATGGCCGATAACAGAGCCACTGCTATTATGATTATAAGCCATATATCGCTTTTTAATTCCTGATGTATGTCATAGCGGCCTTCATCCATGTTAAGACTCCTCCTCATTTTTAACATTCATAATATTCATAAACCATTCCAATGTATCCTCCATCACCGATGTATTGATGGAATAATAAATATTTTGTCCTTTGCGTTCATCTAAAACTAACCCAGCCTGCTTTAATATGTTAAGGTGGTGGGATATGCTGAACTTGGTTATATCAAAATGCTCAGCTATTTCGCCGGCTGTCATATCCCTGTCCTTTAACATTTCGAGAATGCGTCGTCGTGTCTCGTCGCCTAGAGCCTTGAGTACAATGCCCATCATGTAAATCACCACCCAATATATTTAGATACTTAGAAAATCATCTAAATATATTATAGCACAGGTTTTTTATTTTGCAATATTATAGCAAGACTATAATAAATGGCTAAGCCGCACACTCTGACTTAACAATTTATTTGTTTTTACCGCGTCTTGTTTTAAGTGGCTCAAGGTGTTACAATATAAAATGTAGATTTGTGTATAATTCTATGTTTTTAATTTTTAAGAAGGTGATATATAATGCCTAATATATTGGCTAAAATATTTGGAGATCAGAATGAAAAAGAAGTAAAGCGGTTGCAAAAGACCGTTGAGGCTATAGAAGCGCTTGAGTCACAGATAAAGGCTTTGAGCGACAGCGAATTGAGAGCAAAGACTGACGAATTCAAACAGCGCTTAAAGCAGGGCGAAACGTTGGACGATATACTGCCCGAAGCATTCGCAGTGGTGCGCGAGGCATCGGTGCGCACGTTGGGCATGCGCCATTTTCCTGTGCAGCTCTTGGGCGGTATCGTGCTGCATCAGGGGCGTATAGCCGAAATGAAGACCGGCGAGGGCAAAACGCTGGTGGCCACGTTACCGGCCTATCTCAATGCCTTGACCGGTGAGGGTGTGCATATAGTGACTGTCAACGATTATCTGGCACGCCGCGACCGCGAATGGATGGGCAAGATATACGAATTTTTGGGTTTGAAGGTGGGCCTCATTCAGCATGATATGGACAGTGCGGCCCGGCAGGAGGCCTATGCGGCAGATATAACCTATGGGACTAATAATGAATTCGGATTCGATTACCTGCGTGACAATATGGTCATATATAAAGAAAATATGGTGCAGCGCGGGCTCAATTATGCCATAGTCGATGAGGTCGACAGCATATTGATAGACGAGGCGCGGACGCCGCTTATTATATCCGGTGCCGGGCAGAAGTCCACCGAGCTGTATTATAAGGCGGATAAATTTGCAATGCGCCTGACTAAGGACGTCGACTATGAGGTGGACGAGAAGGCCAAGACCATATCGCTTACCGAAGAAGGCTCGCGTAAAGCAGAGCACTTCTTCAATGTTGATAATATAACCGATATGGAGAATACCGAGCTGCTGCATAATATAATACAGGCCATAAAAGCACATGTGCTGATGCGCCGCGATGTCGATTATGTCGTCAAAGACAACGAGGTCATCATAGTGGATGAATTCACCGGCAGGCTTATGTTTGGCCGCCGTTACAGCGATGGGCTGCACCAGGCCATAGAGGCCAAAGAAGGTGTGCGGGTGCAGCGCGAGAGCCGCACGCTGGCTACTATAACATTCCAGAATTATTTCAGGATGTACAAAAAACTGGCCGGCATGACCGGTACCGCCAAGACCGAGGAAGAAGAGTTTCAGTCCATATATAGCCTGGACGTCGTGGTTATACCTACAAATATGCCTATGATTCGCAAGGATTATCCCGATGTCATATACCGTACCGAGGATGCCAAATTCAAGGCTGTAACCGAAGAGATAGCCCAGCGCCACGCCAATGGCCAGCCGGTGCTGGTGGGTACTATATCAATAGAGAAGTCTGAGAAACTCAGCCGGATGCTGGAGCAACGCGGCATACCCCATCAGGTGTTGAACGCCAAATATCACGAGAAAGAGGCCGAGATTATAGCCAAAGCCGGCCAGCCAGGAGCAGTTACCATAGCCACCAATATGGCCGGACGCGGTACCGATATAGTGCTGGGTGAAGGTGTAGCTCAAAAGGGCGGATTACATGTCATCGGCACCGAAAGGCACGAGAGCCGGCGCATAGACAATCAGTTGCGCGGCCGTTCGGGGCGCCAGGGCGATCCCGGCTCATCGCGTTTCTATCTCTCGCTGGAAGACGATCTCTTAAGGCTGTTCGGATCGGAGCGGATTATGAGCCTGGTGGATGCTCTAGGCATGGACGATGATACCCCCATAGAAAATGCTATGCTTACCAAGCAAATAGAAGCCGCGCAGAAGCGTGTGGAGGGCAAGAACTTCGATATACGCAAGCAGCTGCTGGAATATGACAACGTATTGAATGTGCAGCGCGAGGTCATATACAAGCAGCGCCGCCAGGTGCTCGAGGGAGAAAACCTTAAGGATTCCATATTGGATATGATAAAATCGCTGGTGGAAGAGGCTGTTAAATTATACACTTCTAACAGCCCGCACCCCGAGGAATGGGATATCGAGGGATTAGCCGAGCATTTGGGGCATCTGTTCCTGCCGGCCGGCGCTTTGACGATAAGCGAAGAGGATAAGGAAAACCTGACGCGCGATGAATTCACCGAGCGCCTGGTCAACATGGCATATGAGCTGTACGATAAGCGCGAAAAAGAGATAGGCGAGGAAACCATGCGCGAGCTCGAGCGCGTGATAATGCTCAAAGTGGTCGATCAGAAGTGGATGGATCACCTCGATGATATGGATCGCTTGCGCGATGGCATAGGGCTAAGAGCTTACGGTCAGCGCGACCCGCTGGTGGAATACAAGATAGAAGGCTATGACATGTTCCAGCAGATGATCCACAGCATACAGGAGGATACCGTTACTTTATTGTATCACGTTAAGGTGGAGAAGCCGCCGGAAAGGGAGCAAGTGGCCAAGCCCGCATCGGCCAGCCATGGCGACGAAGGAAGCAGGCCGCAGACGGTTAAAAGAGCCGGTAAAAAGATCGGCCGCAATGACCCGTGCCCGTGCGGCAGCGGTAAAAAATACAAGGAATGTTGCGGGAAAATAGCATAAAAATTACAATGTTTAAGGAGATGATTATATGATAGTGGAATTAGAAGATTACAGCGCGCAGATAAACGAATTGCGCGGTATCATAGATGAAGTGGGGGCTTCTCTTTGACCCGGCAGGGATGGAAGAAGAGATAAAAAATCTTGAGGAGCAGATGGCTGACCCCTCCTTCTGGAGCGATATGGAGCGCTCGCAGAAGGTCAACCAGCGCATAAAGGTGTTGAGAGACAAACTGCAGAACCTGCGCGCCGTAGAGCAAAAGTGGGAGGATCTGCGCACGCTGGCCGATCTGGGGCGTGAGGAAGATGATGCTTCCATCGTAGGCGAAGTAGCAGCCGAGCTTGCATCGTTGAGAAAAGAGCTTGAGAGGCTGCGCATAGAAACGTTATTGAGCGGACAGTATGATCGCAATAACGCCATAATAACGCTGCATGCGGGTGCCGGCGGCACTGAAGCTCAGGACTGGGTGCAGATGCTCTATCGTATGTATACGCGCTGGGCTGAGGATAAGGGCTATAAAGTCGAGGTATTGGATCTTCTGGAAGGGGATGAAGCAGGCATAAAGAGCGTTACCTTCCTCGTAGAAGGCGAGAATGCCTACGGTTACCTTAAAGCAGAAAAAGGTGTGCACCGTCTGGTGCGCATATCGCCTTTCGATGCGGCCGGCCGCCGGCACACATCATTTGCATCGGTGGATGTAATGCCTGAGCTGGAGGATGACGCAGGTATAGAGATAAATCCCGATGATCTGAAGATAGATACCTATCGTTCCAGCGGCGCTGGCGGCCAACACGTTAATAAAACCGAATCGGCCATACGCATAACGCACATCCCTACAGGTATAGTAGTACAGTGTCAGAACGAGCGTTCGCAGCACAGCAACAAAGAAACTGCTATGAAAATGCTTAAGGCCAAGCTGCTGGAACTGAAAGAGCAGGAGGAACAGGCCAAGGTGAACGGTATAAAGGGCGAATTAAAGCGTATAGAATGGGGCAGCCAGATACGTTCGTATATATTCCAGCCATATACAATGGTAAAGGATCACCGCACTAATGCCGAAATAGGTAATGTGAACGCCGTCATGGACGGTGATATAGACCTGTTTATAAGCGAATATCTAAAAATGGATGCTAAGCAGCACAGGGCATAGATTCAAAGAGAGGGGACGCTATATGGCTGATTATCAATATGTGGTATTTAAATTGGGTGACGACTGGTACGCCGGAGATATAATGAATATACGCGAAATTATAAAACCGATGGCAATAACCCGCGTGCCAAATAATCCATCATTTATAGAAGGCATAATAAAATTGCGCGGCGAGGTAATACCGGTGCTGGACTTAAAAAAGCGATTTAAATTAGGAACGTATGATGAGAATAGCCAGCATACGCGCTTTATCATAGCCGAGACCGACCAGAAACCGATAGCCTTTATAGTGGATGAAGTTCGGGAAGTGCTCAGACTGGAAGACAAGGATATAGGGCCCATACCCGATGTTGTGGCTATAGGCAAGGAATATATAACCGGTACCGTAGAAAATAACAGTAGGTTGGTGATACTACTCGATATGGCTAAAATCCTTACAGTTGATGAGCGTGAGGTATTGGCGGCCATAAGCTGACCGCAAACAATTACAAGCCCTGCGAAGCCGCTATTATAAGCAGCTTTGCAGGGCTTTCGTATATATTTTCAAACATATTTTCTCCTTAAGAACTGTAAATTCCTTTCATAGAATCAAATATTTCGAAACATTTCATTTCTGATTCTTGCAAATTAAAATAATATTTCCAGAACATGGCGTTTTTTAACAACAAATTGCGGCTATGTTTTACGACATACAATATTTCGTCTTGGCTATACGTGTCAAATAGCCATCTTAACGTATGCTGATTGCCCAAATTAAGCAATCGAGTGATGATATAAGCGCTGTTTTTGTCAACATCAAGCTGATCTATATCGATATCCCAAAAGAAGATCTCCATCCATTCGGGAATACTTTTTGTAGACTTATTATCCGACATATGCCACGATAAATCACCGCAGGAGGCTCGCTACTTTAGCAGCGAGAGAAATGCGGTATTTCCCCTTTGTGTTAAATATTTGATATTCATATCCATCGTTTCTCTGTAACAACTTTAAATACTTCGGGTGTACGTCAAAGCCGTTTAGTCTGAAACTCGGTCGATGGCGTACTGCAATACGGCCGACATGAACA
>NZ_JAIHAU010000071.1 GCF_020054945.1 Mahella sp. | reverse complement strand
AAGGAATTCTATGAGGTCGGTATTCCGTGGTCACCCGACGATTATGATGATATTAAAAGTAGTCTTGTACTTACAAAGAAAAATACAACGATAGCTCCTCATATTACTCTCTGCGGAGAGATACCGAATACCGTAGCCTTTGAAGGAGTACCTGAAGGTTTTTATACCGGGGATAAGACAGATAAGACTGTTGATATGATGAAAGATGAGCAAATGCTTATTTTTGATACTGAGAAAGGGCTGTGTATATTTCTCGGGTGCAGTCATCCCGGTGTTGTGAACTGTTTGAATTATGCTTTAAAGCAATTCCCGGGCAGGGAAATTGATACATTGGTGGCTGGAATGCACTTGGACAGTGCAAGCCCCTCGCGCTTGCAAATGACCATTCAGCATATGATCGATTTGGATATACATAGAGTCGTGCCTCTTCATTGTACGGGTATTTTTGCTATTTCAGAAATGAAGCGGTTTTTAGGAAGCAGATGCCTTCCGTTATGTGCGGGAGATTCTTTGGAAATTTAATCTATGATACAAATTTAAAGGTAAACCATAATTTGTTTTGTGAGAGGTGCAAATATGTTGAATATAAAAATCATTAACAATCCTTCTGAAGCCACTATCCGACTTTTGTTGCGAAAAATAAGCGACAAGCAAGTAAGGGAATATTTAAACAATGGGGCTGTAAATTCAGTGGGATTAATACAAGGGCAACTGGTGGAAATCATCGCCGCGGCTGATATCGCAGAGAAAGCCTCCGGTGTTCAAATCGCTGAAATAACGGGTTCCTGCCCACAGCATGTTACAATGATTGGAATTTTCGGAGAAACATCCTCTGTCGAGGAATCTATGAAAGCCGTTCAAAGCTGGTCAGAAAGCACTACAAAGAACAAGAATGTTTAGGAGCCGGTATTTTATCCTGTCTACTTTTGATCGGGCTGTGAATAGTAACTTACATACAGCGGCGAGATCGTTTTAATAAGCTCGCCGCTGTATAGTTCCTCTATGTTATATTGATCCTGAATCCGCCGAAAAGTATTCCCGCTATGATGATCAGCCTGAAAGCCTCCCAAAATGTTATCTCACGCACGCTGAAAATCCTGGTGATGGTGATATTCCTTCCAAAAATTCCTGTCTTAAGTATACTGGTTCCATACGGAGCCTGTCAAGGTATTATTTACCTCTACAATTCCGCAGCTTTGGCTGTTGCATCGACCGCGGTTTCCTTTCGTTCCTCTTTGGCCAATGCGATAAATGTGAATGCCAGCAATATGCATATACCCGATGCGATGAAAAGCGACGGGTAGCCTGTCATATCGACGATCAAGCCGAATAATACCGGCGTTATAATTGAAGCCAGCGACGAGAAGAAATAGTACAGGCCGGTATAGGTGCCAATGCCTTTGGACGAGGTGAAGCTTACCACAAAAGGGTATGAATTTATCGAAAAGGCAGCGTTCAGTATGCCGGCTACGGGCATAAGGATCTGTATTATGGTAAAACTGCGTATGGTGGCAAATGCCAAAAGCATGAGGCCCAAAAGCAGCGAGCCCATCATCATGGTACGCCTTTTGCCTATCTTAGTGGCTATAAACCCGGCCGGCAAAGCGAATATCAGAAACGATATGGCATAGAATCCCATGCTGAAAGATGATACATCCTCGGAGACGTTCATCACGTTCAGCGCATAACGGGTAAAAAAGGTTTCCACAGCGCCAAAGCCGGCTATCATCATGAATATGCTTAAAAGGACGAAGAGGGGGCTTTTATCCTTATCGGTCAAGACAAACCGTAGGGCTTTGAATATACTCTGCTTATGCTCCGCCGGCTCCTTGCGCCGGGCAATCTCGGGCTCCTTAACGGTGAAGAGCAATATGATGGGCATGATTAAGGAAAGTATACCCACGAAAAAGAAAGGGTAAGCCTGATTCATCCTATACATCTGAGAGCCTATAAAGAACATTATCAAGGATCCGAAGCCGCCCATGAGATTTATAATGCCGTTGGCTTTGCTTCGATGCTGCGAAGGCACAATATCTGGCATGAGCGCTACCACCGGCGAGCGGTATGTAGCCATGAAGATATTGAATATGAGATCCAACACCAGCAGCGGTATAACGGTATCCCAATGGATCTGCAGCGGCAGCAAAGCATACAACAGACCGGCTATGGGCATGCCGATCATTATGTATGGCATGCGCCGGCCAAACCGCGTGCGTGTGTTATCGCTCATTGCGCCGATCAAAGGTAGAAGCAGTATGTTGGCAATGTTGTCCCATACCATTACGAAGCCTATCAACGTATTGCTGTTGGTGTAATAGCCCAAGAATATGGGCATATATGAATTGTAGGCCGCCCATACCATGGATACCACCATAAAGCCCAGGCTCAGGACCAGTACTCGGGGGTAATTTAACTTATCGCTCATAATTCGGCCTTCCTTCTTTCTCTATTATTTTGAGCCAGAACTATCTGGCAAGGCTATAAAATTCCTATTAATTCTAACATGTCTGTACACGGCCTTTGTTAAAAATGTGTTAAACATATGCGAGGAGCATCAAAGCATCCTGGCAGCTTAAATGCTTGCGCAGCTCCCGGCTGCGGTATCTCGGGCAGAAGGCTTTAAAGTCGGATACCCCTGCTCCATATGCCTACGTTCTTTATCCCCTTTTGCACAACGGTATTCCTAGTGGTTTCCGAAGGGCATAACGTTGTATAGCACTGATTATGGAACCATATCAGATAGCTCCACAGCCAACCATCGAGAAATTTAAGGTTATAATAATCCAAATAATATGAAAAATCCGTACTTAAAGGCGATGAGATCCATAGGCTGGCGAAGATAGTGGCCGTTGCCGACATATACGACGCCATGACATCGGACAGGGTATATAAAAAGGAGATAGCCATCTATCCTAGGGGATGCCAGGTGCTTCTGAGCACCAATGAAATCGGTATAGTGATCGATTCGAATAGAAGTATGCCCCTCCGCCCGGTTGTTAATATTATAACCGACAGGAACAGGGTGCCATTGAAAGTGCCTAAGAAGGTTGAGCTGGAACTTCATCCGGATATCGTGGTCACTCAAATATTCTATTAGAAGAGATCATACGCATGCAGAAGGGGACTTCCGGTCAGATTCCAATGCTTGGGCGGTATACTATCATAGCGTGGAACAATTGCGCTGTTTCACCAATGATATAGCCGGCGGGCAAATAGGACCGGCCTTTGGGCGCATTTTTGATAAAAACAATGCGGCGGCGGCCAAGGCATGGATGGGCATGATGAAGGATGGATTTTATGCATAAGATGTATAAATCGAATTATGGCATTCTGCGTTAATTTTGCAGAATGCCATTTTCGTTATTATGGGTTTATCCTTCGATGTCAAGATCTCACCTTTTGCAGAATCTTCACAACCTCCTCGGTTTTTAAAACCTTGCCGTAAGAAACCACTTTCTCGTCCACAACTAGAGCAGGCGTTGTCATAACGCCATAAGCTGCGATCTGTGAAAAATCGGTTATATGGTCAATTGTCGTATCCATGCCAAGTTGTTCCAGGGCCTCTTTTGTTGCCGCCTCAAGCTGATTGCATTTTGCGCATCCACTTCCAAGTATCTTGACGCTTGCTCCCTCGGTTTTGGCATGTTCTGCCTTTGCCATACTTTCCGCATTGCAATTTCCTGCGCAGCAGGATGTGGTTTCTTCGTTTTTCTTTCCGAATAGTGACATATTTATTACACTCCTTTTTTATTAATTATTTTTATTTTTTGACAACAACTGTTCCCGCAGGAACATATGGATTTGCTTTTCTTTCTTACTATATGATAAATCCTTGAATAGCGTTGAAAAAGTAACCCACTATAATGATGCCGACAGTGCAGATTGTGATGAACAACGCCAATAGTTTCGGCTTGACAGCTTTGCGCAGCATCACCATAGATGGTATAGACAGCGTAGTCACGGCCATCATAAACGAAAGAACGGTGCCGAGGTCAGCCCCTTTGGATAATAGAGCTTCTGCAATTGGGATGACGCCAAAGATATCAGCATACATCGGCACGCCGACAAGTGTGGCTAATACGACGCCAAACGGATTTTTACTGCCGAGCGCCGCGGTTACCCATTCCTCAGGAATCCAGTTGTGAATAACGGCTCCGATGCCCACGCCGATCAGGATATATGGAAATACCTTTTTAAAGGTGGACAGCATTTGGTCCCTCGCATAAACCAGCCGATCCTTTATTGTCAGGTCGGGCGCTTCTATATCGACGTTTCCGGCCGTCATAATAAAGCTTTCCACGTACTTCTCCATACCTAGCTCCTCAATAATCGTACCGCCGACGACAGCGATAATCAGTCCGACGATTACATAGACTACGGCTACTTTCGCACCGAAAATACTCATCAGCAGAAGCAGCGAACCAAGGTCGACCATCGGGGAAGATATAAGGAACGAGAACGTCACCCCGACAGGAAGCCCTGCCGATGTAAATCCGATGAACAACGGAATGGATGAGCAGGAGCAAAACGGCGTTACCGTGCCAAGCAAGGCCGCGACAGAGTTGGCACCGACGCCATGGAATCGGCCTAATATCTTCTTGCTGCGTTCTGGCGGAAAATAGCTCTGAATGTAACTGATAAGTAAAATCAATAAGCACAGCAGTATCGTGATTTTAATGACATCATAGAGGAAAAACTCGATGCTGCCGCCCAAACGGGTGGATGTATCCAGCCCCAGCCCAGAAAGGGCGCTTCCGATCAAACCATCCAGCCATCTCATGCCAAGAAGCTGATATTGAATAAAATCCCAAATTCCTTTTAATATTTGCATCCCAAGGCAAACCTCACATTCAATTAAAAAACTATCATATCAAATAATTTTGATGTATCCTGTTTTATAAAAGCCATTCGACGATGGCTTTTATTTTCTGCAGCAGGCATTTTCTTGTGAAAATGCGTTCGGCGTTGTCAGCTCCTTCAGCAGAGCAGCGGCATAAGCGCTGCCATTTTCGCTGATTTTGTAGTGTGTCCATTTTCCTTCCTGCCGGCTCTCCACAATACCCGACTCAACTAAAACCTTCATATGATAAGAAAGGCCGGATTGCCCCAGGTCTAACTGTTCAAGAAGGACACAGGCGCATTTCTCGCCGCCGCGCAAAAGCTCAAGTATTCGCAGGCGATTTTCATCGCAAAACGCTTTAAATATCTTCGCATATTCCTCGTATTTCGTTTCCATGCAATCACCTCATATCAAAAATATTTGATATGTTATTATTATATGCGTCAAATCAAATTTTGTCAATATGTTATTAATCTGCGTGTGATCGTCGAAAATTTTATAGAAAAACATATGTCAATAGCCTATAAAAATGTCATATAAAAAGGTTCAATTTTGTTCGACAAAAATGTCACTGCGAGCTTAAAAAAGTATTACAGAGATAATTATA
>NZ_JAIHAU010000009.1 GCF_020054945.1 Mahella sp. | reverse complement strand
TATCATAATAAACCGGATAAAACCTCATACGGCCTTTCGTGGGATTTATGAAAGCGGCCTTATGAAAATGATAACCATAGGCCTAGGTAAACAAAAAGGTGCCGAAACGTGCCATGCTTTGGGTTTTAAGTATATGGCTCAGTTCATGCCGGCCATCGCAAAAGCCGCTTTATCAGCAGCAAACATATTGTTCGGATTGGCTGTACTGGAAAATGCATATGATGAAACATACAAAATCATGGCCATACCGGCCGAAATTATTTCCGACGCAGAGCCCCAACTGCTCGATGAAGCCAAAGCGCATATGCCTCGCATAATGTTTGATCCTATCGACGTTCTTATTATAGATGAAATAGGCAAAAACATCAGCGGCGACGGTATGGACCCCAATATCACCGGTCGTTACCCCACTCCGTACGCCAGCGGCGGCCCATCGGTCAGCAAGATGGTCATACTGGATTTAACCGATGCTACCCACGGCAACGCCAATGGATTGGGAACAGGGGATATAACCACTCGGCGCGTATATGAAAAGATCGATTGGGAACAGACTTATCCCAATGCCCTTACATCTACGGTAACCAATCCGGTAAAGCTGCCCATGGTGCTAAAAAACGACCGGCAGGCTATACAGGCTGCTATAAAGACGTGCAATGCGCCTGTGCTGGAGAATGTGCGCATAGTCCGTATAAAGAACACATTGAAGCTCGGAGAAATATCGATATCACAGGCATTGTTGGATGAAGCGCTGTCCAATTCGGATATAGATATAATCAGCGGACCTTTCATGCTCCCATTCGATAGTAACCAAAACTTATTATAATAGCCGCCATACTACTTTTGGACATATACACTGGCTATATCCTTTATCTCCACGCCGGTATAATAATGTTTAAGTATCTCCTGATAAGTGCTGCCGTTTTTAGCCATACTATTGGCCCCGTATTGACTCATGCCCACGCCATGGCCATAGCCTATTGTTACTATTTTTATATTGTCACCATTAAAATATATCTTGAAATTGGTGGAATTAAGATCGTATATGCTGCGGAATTCTGTGCCTTTTATTGTAATATTACCTACTTTTATCTCCTTAACCCGACCGCTCTCGCTGGTATCCAAGATGCTTATTGAGCTTTTAATATTTTTTGCATTAATGTTAGCATTAGGATAATGTATTTTAAAACTGCTGATAAAGTTTTGAACAGATATATTTTTTTCAGCGGTAAACTTGGGTGCGCTCTCCTCTCCCGCGCTCGTAACGCTTTTCAGGTATGGCAGGTCTTGTGACCATACGTCACCTGAGTTTTCGGTTTTACCACCGCTTATGGCGTGAAAGGCAGGTAATATAGGTTGATCATCGTATGTAATTATCTCACCCGCCGTATCATCTACAGCTTGGGCTATCTTTTTACTGTATACATAATAATTTAACATGCCCCATTTGTTTTTTTGCTCCTCCACTGATTCCCATGCCTGGCAATGCGCCGAGTCACTGCATATATCGGCTCCGGGATGTTTATCGCAACCGCCTTTGCCGAAAATTTGCATTTTATTTACCGCATATGTACGCGCTGCCACCGCTTGAGCCTTTAGAGCTTCCGGTTCGAACAACGCCGGCATTTCCGCCGCCACCACACCTTTGATATATTCCTCTAAAGGTATATTTTCAAGCTTTCCAGCTTTCTCGTTATAGAAGTTTATTCTAATAGACTGAATGTCATCCAGCGACATACCTATTTTATCATCGTCGACTCGGTCTTGTTCAGCAGGCGCAAAATGGTTTATAGATATATTTACTATAATAAACGGAAATACGACCGTTGCAATAATGACCAACACAACGATCCAAAGCATTATTCTTCCCAAGTTTATCCTCTCCCATATAATCATCGGTATTTAATATTATATGATAGATACCGCGGATTTAACATGAGAAATTTTTACACGCTCTATATCTGCCCCCAGCTCGCGCAATTGATCTTCTAAATTCATATATCCCCTATCCACGTGATATATGTCAGTAACCACCGTTTCGTCTTCCGCTATAAGGCCGGCTAATATGAGCGCAGCTCCGGCGCGCAAATCAGTGGCTTTGACTCATCATCTGAGCCTGCATATCGGTAGGAAACCCCGGATATGGCAACGTTTTTATGTCTACGGGTTTATAGGCACGATTCCCTACAACGCGTATGCTATCCTCATGCTCTATTATCTGCACACCCATCTCTTCGAGTTTGGCTTGAACCGCCATTATATGCTCCGATATTACATTATCTATTATAATATCTCCGCCGGTAATAGCAGCGGCTACCATAAATGTGCAAGCTTCTATGCGATCAGGTATTACACAATGTTTCGTTCCTCTAAGTTCTTTGACGCCTTCTATCTTTATAGTATCGGTACCGGCGCCTGTAACGCATGCTCCCATAGCGTTGAGGAAATTAGCCAGATCTACTATCTCCGGTTCTTCAGCGGCATTGGATATAACAGTACAACCGTCAGCCAATGTGGCGGCCATCATAATATTTTCGGTAGCTCCCACGCTGGGGAAATCCAAATATATTTTAGCACCCTTTAATTGATCGGCCCTGGCTTCTATAAATCCTTTATCGTTGCTTATCTCAGCTCCCATCGTAGCTAATCCTTTAAGATGTAAGTCAATAGGCCTGGCACCTATGGCACATCCTCCCGGCATGGATATCCTTATCCTGCCTAGACGAGCAAGTATAGGTCCCATTACCAAAAACGACGCCCGCATCTTTTTAATCAATTCATAGGGGGCCTGATAACTGACCAGGTCCCCCATATCTATATAAAGTACGCTGCCGGATAATTTTAAGCGCGCTCCAAAGTGCTGCAGCATTTTCATCATAACGCGCATATCATCCAGCAGAGGTACGCCCTCTATGATGCTGCGGCCCGATGACAGCAATGACGCTGCCATAATAGGCAGGACAGCATTCTTGGAACCGTTTATCTTTATTTTGCCTTTCAAAGGCTGACTCTTATGAATAACGAACGCATCCTCCACTTCTCGATGCCTCCCAAACTTTATTGCAAGTTTTAAACCCACTAATCATTATACGTTATTATCATGCCTTAGGTTACGATCTACCGCTGAGAAATCCCACCTTTTCAAAGATGAACCAGGATCCTACGAGTTTATTCGTGTGAGTATGTCAATTCAATACTCTACTGTAATAAGCGGCATACCCAACCATACGTCAGTACGGTCATCATAGGAATTATATCGCGCGGCAAGCTGCATATTGGCTTTGCGTCCCTTTATATCGACATAATGCTTTATAGAAGGACTATAAGCGGTCGTACTGCTCAGCTTTTCGGATTTTATGCCCTCCACATATTGTGCATTCAACGTTTCAAAAGCAACGCCATTCAATCTATCGAGCGTTTGTTGTCTAGCCTCGCCTTTAATATGCCCTTTCAGCGCAAGGCTCATATGAATATCTTCGCTGTATTGCTTCAGTCCTTTTTCTATAGATTCTACAATATCCTCCAATTCAGCGTTTTGGATGTCGCCGCTGGCATTTACGGTTATATAAGTTTGCGCATCGTCAGCCCCATTTGGCATTTTGACCGATACGGATACATTACCGCTGTATATATTTATCCAATGTTGTGCCCCATCATCTGCGGCATTGTATCTATAAGGCGTTTTCATGATGCCTACCGCCATTGCCACGTCATTGCCCAACTCCTTGAGGTTTGTATCCCCGCGTCCCTTATTATTTACGTTAATCCACGCATTGATACTATAAACTTCTGGCATTATATCCATATTCATAAATGCTCTTTGCGTTTGTGCGACATCATCGGCCCATGATGTATTTACAGGCGCATAACCTGCCATAATAAGCGTCATGAGCAGTGCGATTGCCGCAAAAATAATGTTGCGCATTGCGTTCTCCTCCAACCATAGCGTATATAATGAAGTATTGCCATGAGACGGCGTTTTATACTGTCATGAATTTAAGCGTTGAGTTTTTGATACACTACTAACATAATATTCGCATCAGAAAGGCGTGATAGTATGAAGGCAAGCGTTGATCCGGAATTATGCATAAGTTGCGGCGTATGTATAGATATATGCCCCGAAGTATTCGATTGGGATGATGACGGCCTTTCCCATGTCATAGTGGATGAAATCCCCGAAGGATTGGAAGATACCGTTGATGAGGCTGCGGATCAATGCCCGACCGAGGCCATTTTGGTTGAGCGTGCCGCGTTTAGCCGTAAATAATATATTTTACCGAGGAGGTTATACTGCTAGATGGAGTCCAGTTTTCCGGCAGAACAATTATTGAATAACATCATATCTCAGCAATATATAGTATCAGATAAAAACAAGCCTATAGACATTGTGGTAGGCATACCGTTTCACAGGCAGAAAGAATCGGTATGCTCTATAATATCCGGTGCTATAAACGGCTTAAAAAAGTACTACAGCGATTCAAACTGCATCATAGTTTGCGTCGGAGCTTATGATGATGAAGATATAATAAAATCGATAGGCGATAAACCTAATGACAATACAGCAATAGTGTCCTTTGTTATGCCTGAAGAATTATCGGGCAAGGGATGGCAAGTACGTGCCATACTGGAAATAGCTCGAATGTATCGAGCCGATGTATTGATGTTCGAAGACGACCTTGTGCGGCCAACACAAAAAAATACCGCAGAAAGCCATCCTGAATGGATAAAGATGATGTTCGAGCCTATACGTTATGGAAACTACGATATAGCCATAGCCTCTTTCCAGAGAAATTATCCTGACAATGCCATATCGTTCTATATAGTTAAACCGATCATAGCCGCATTATACGGATTCGACACAGACGACCCCATAAGCGGTGTATGGGCCGCAACCTGCGACATAGTAGACGAATTGGTTCGACAGATGGAAGAAACATGGCATGCCAACATGTCGGGTTATGGCATAGATACCATAACGGCATGCATATTCGCCACATCGCACAGCAACATATGCAGCGTCAGATTGGGATGGCGACCGGATAAGCCTATGCTTTATGAAAGCGATGCCATACTGCGCGATACCGTTATAACCCTGTTTGAACGCATAAAACATGATGAAGATATCTGGAAAACCTCCCATTTGTTTATAGAACATCCGGATAGCTATGGATTCGGTGACGGACAATGGTTTGTCCGGCCTACGGCAAAATCCGACGATATATTGCGAACATTCAGAAACAACTTTATGCGTTATCGTAATATCTGGCCTCATATACTGCCTGAGAGACTTCACGAACAAGTGGAGCGGTTATCTATGTCCGAATCGGCTAACTTCACATGGGATGAGGATTTGTGGGCCCGGGTTACATATGATATTATACTGGCATATCAGCGAGGCGGAACGTTGTCCCCCGACGAAGTAATTTCGTCTTATATGGTACTTTACAGTGGTTATTTGGCTAACCGCCTTCAACAGATGGAAACTATAGCCTCGCCGGAACATCTGGAGATCGCCGCCATGGTGGCAGAACGCTCCAAACAGCTTCAAACTGCCGCTTTTGTAAGATACAAGGACGAATTTATAAAAGGTTGGAAACAAATCCAGTCCAGAAGGCTGCCGCTGCTGCCGCGCATAAATTATATGGAGTTTATACCCAATATGCCCATAATACTGCCGCATGAGATACAATACAAACAGAACCGCAGCGCCAATACCATAATCATATATCAGAATCTCCTGCATAATTATTCAGATCGATTTTGCAATTGGGCAAGTAAACGTCTCAATATATCTCAAATAGCCGATTCGCAGCAGATAGGCAAAGGCATAGCCGATCTGATGCAGCGAATGGAAGAAACTGTTATACCATCTTGCATAACCGGCGATATATATGCCACAGATACCTTACAATCCTTCATGGATTCAATAATGGCTTCCTTCCCGCACAATAAAGTTTTCACACTTAAAAGCGACATAATAAAGCAACTTTTAGAGATGTTCCCTCCTATAAATCTTATGGTAAATAGAGGCTACGATACCGTAGCCGAGCTGCTACATGATATGGAACCTGCTGATGCCATGGCTTTGGCTTCATTGACCGATGAGCAATTATTTGCATCCATATCCGAATGGATAAAACAAAATGTCAGGCCCGAATATTTTGCATGGAACGATATAAAAATGCTGGCCGTTAAATCGAACGAATGCCCGACGCTTAAGTATACCTTCGTAAATAAATTGGCGGGCAGAGTATTGGCCTGCTGTATACCAAGCGGTACCGGCGGGCTTTTCCCGCGGCTGCGTTATTTTATCCGATTGTGCAAGCATATGGTAGAATTGACGCATTGGTCATATATATGGTCACATTTTGCCGATG
The DNA here is from genome assembly GCF_020054945.1 of Mahella sp. GTDB lineage: Bacteria > Bacillota > Clostridia > Mahellales > Mahellaceae > Mahella. Next base: position 59,590 of record NZ_JAIHAU010000009.1, on the reverse strand, counting down.
AGCGAAGAAAGTTTGGTAAAAAGATAATAAATTCCATCCTTGCCCCGCACGGAAAGGATTTATTATCAGCCTTTAACATAATGGAGGACTGGCATCAGATCGATGTAGCATCCGGCATAGCTTATATGGCCGGTAAATTGCAGGATAAAACTTCAGCCGATATTTTAGAGAGCATAGCCGACGGGTATAGATTGGGCATAACACTGCCCGACGCAACTTTCATGCCATGCTCGGCTTGGACATGGTCAAGCTATAGTTTCAAAGGAGGTAAAAATATACCCTCGCCGACAACGCTGCATGTGGAAAGGGATGCTTTTACTCACGAATTATTGCAGGAGATATGCCGCGCGTTAAATATGCAACCTTCTTCTATTATAGACTGTATAATCGAAATGGCCGGCCGTGGAGAAACCGGCAAAGATATATCGGAGGTTTTATTCGATATCAACTCTGGCGACGAAACCGACATGACCACGGCGCGCAGGGGTATATATATGCCTCAGCCGCCGGCCGCGCAGCTTACACGCTATAACGGCAATCCCGTACTCATGCCGTCGGCTGATAACGATTGGGAATCTCGCTACACCTTAAATGCTGCTGCTCTGCGCATAAAAAACAGCGTATATCTCTTATACAGGGCGGTGGGAAGCGATGGCATATCGCGTTTGGGCCTGGCTGTAACGGATGGATTCAAGGTGCTGGAACGTCTATCACATCCTGTATTCTATCCCATATTGCCTGAAGAACAACGCGGCTGCGAGGATCCACGGCTAACCATCATAGATGAACAGATATACATGACGTATACGGCTTACGACGGTGTAATAGCTCAAATAGCCACCGCTTCCATAAGCATAGATGATTTCATATCCGGCAAAGCCGACGCATGGCAACGTCACGGTATGGCATTCCCCAGATTTGCAGATAAAGATGCCATAATATTTCCCGAGAAAACAAAATACGGCTATGCTATATATCATCGTACCGAGCCTAGCATATGGTTATCCTATTCTCCCACTCCGTATTGCCCATGGCCGCGCGAAGGACATCGCATAGTAGCCGGACCGCGTTCCGGCCTCATGTGGGATGCCAGAAAGATAGGAGCCGGAGCTCCGCCTATAAAAACAAAATACGGATGGCTGCTGATATATCACGGCATAGATACAAATCTGGTATATAGGCTGGGAACGCTGTTGGTCGATATAGACGACCCTTCACACGTCATCTATCGCTCGCCCAATCCTATACTCTCCCCTGAAGACGGTTATGAAAAAGGCGAGGTCGGCAAGAGCTGGGTACCCAACGTAGTCTTCACATGCGGAGCAGTTCCCATGCAAGATAAGGAAGTATTGGATGTAAACGATGAGATCATCGTTTATTACGGGGCTGCCGACACCGTATTATGCGCCGCCGTCGGACGCGTAGGGCCGCTAATAGGCATGGGCTAAATGCTTTCATGTATGAAAGCTCAAGCCGGTGGCTATAATAGCAAAATGCAGTCACATTATGAAACCTCAAATTAATGCAGAAAGAAGGTGCAAGATATGTATAAAACAGTTTTTGTAAGCACGTTTCCTCCGCGTCAATGCGGCATAGCCGCATTTACATCCGATGTCATGAAGTGGCTGAATAGAACAGAACAAGTCCAAAGCACAGCTATAGCGGTAAACGATATAGCAGGCAGCTACAATTACGATAGCAGAACATGGTTTGAAATAAATCAATTTGATAAAGACGATTATATAAAAGCTGCTCGGATAATAAATAGCAGCGATATTGACATAGTGGTCATAGAGCATGAATACGGTATATTCGGCGGTCCCGACGGTATATATATATTAAACCTCGCCGAGCAATTGAGCAAACCGTTTATAGTAACCTGCCATACGGTGCTGCCGCAACCCCGTGGTTATCAACGATATATACTGAGTCAACTCGGCAAATTATCGGCAGCCACGATTTGTATGTCCTCACATAGTAAAGAATTGCTGAGCGATATATATGATATAAGCGAAAATAAGCTCTATATTATACCCCATGGCATACCTGTATTCGATAGGCTTTCACGCAAAGGATTAAAAAAACGATACGGATTTGCAGATAAGAAGATAATATCCACATTTGGATTGATAGGACCAGGTAAAGGATTGGAATACGCCATAGAAGCCATGGCAGATGTATCGAACGCATTCGACAACGCTCTGTATCTGATATTGGGCCAAACCCACCCGAATCTGAAACGCTACGAGGGTGAGCATTATAGGGAGTACCTGGTAAGTATCATAAATAAACTCGATATCGATCAGCACGTACTCTTCGTCAATAAGTACCTCAGTATGCAGGAATTAAATGATTATCTATCCATGACCGATGTCTATGTGACACCTTATCCAGGTAAAGATCAGGCGGTAAGCGGCACGTTATCCTATGCTATGGGCGCCGGCAAGGCTATAGTATCCACGCCGTATATATACGCGCAGGAACTGCTGGCTGATGGCAGAGGATTGATAGCCGAATTCAGCGACCCCAAATCGATAGCCGACAATATAATAAAAATACTGGCTGATCCTGCACTGCAGCGCAGCCTTGAGGAACGGGCCTACGCATATGGCCTTCACATGCAATGGCCTATTATAGGTCAACAATACGATAATCTGTTGCGGCGCATGATTGTATCTAAAGCGCGGGAACCTGAGATCCTGAAAGCCTGAAATTATCAGTCGAATTTTAGTATATTCAATGCCTTATATGTTACAGCATCTACGGTGTGGGTGTACGGCAGCCCATAATCCTTTTTAAATTTTAATAAGGCCGCTTTCATACCCTCACCGTAAATACCGTCTAAAGGGCCGTTATAATACCCGAGCTTTTTCAAGCGTTTCTGTACTTCCATTACCGCCGAATTTCTATCGCCTGGATTCAGCGGTCTCAGATCGGTACCAAATGGCCCGTATGGCCCACCGTATACATAAACCGGCGTACCTACTTTGACCAAATCAAATAACTCCTCGACATGTTTGTTCTGCATCCTGAAGCAGCCATGAGATGACGACCATCCGATCGAATCGGGTTTATTGGTGCCATGTATGCCATATATTCCCCAAGGCACATTAAGGCCCATCCAGCGGGTACCGAAGCCGCTGCCCCAATCCGTTTTCTTTGAAACGATTTGCCATGCACCTATAGGCGAAGGCGTCTTGTATTTGCCCTCAGCCACAGGATATTTTTTTATAACCTTATTGTCTTTAAGCAGATACAATGTATTATCCTCGAGATCGATAAATATCTGCTGACCGTCGCCGGGCGGTTCAACTGCCACGGCATAAGACGCGCCTTCTATGGTCAATTTATCGCTCATGGCTTGTTGCACCGGTTGTTCATAGCTCAATGCATGCTGTATATCGGCTCTCTCTTCCCATAAAGCATATTCCGATGGCGACGTAAAATACCACCATAGCGACAAAGCAACGATACAAGCAATCAACGCAAAAAGGATTGTGCGACGTAACCTTAACATTTACCACCCCTCCCAATATACATTTTCTCATCTATATATATTGAACATGGGCATGAAAAAAGAACATCACTTTATAACCTATTCATTACTTGTCTGACTCTACCTTTATGATTATTTGCTATATTCTTTCTTGTCCCTTTCCATTGTTTCTTCCTTCTAATTCGGGTTGTATCATTGTATTTTTGCAAATATTTTGAATGAACGATAAACCTTTCTTCTGTCTTGCCGATACAGTTTGGTAAGTATAAATACACAACATCTTTATGTAAAAACGCAAAACCCGCTAGCCCTCTAAAGCACTAGACTAGCGGGTTTTTTAACTATTTTTACTGTAAAACTCATAGATCAGGCCAATTATGTATAGAATGTTGTTTACTGGAATTGGATTGACACCATACAGAGGTCGCCGCGATATTTCGCTACAGTATACTCTACATGCCGATTTTGTTCATCGCAGACCATGCTTTCTATCTGAAGCAGAGGCGTACTGGGTGAAATCTGCAGATGCAGCGCTTCACTGGCGGTGGGATATATGGCTCGCAGCGTAGATCTCATGCGCAGAGGATGTATGCCGTATACCGTCTTAAATATGTCATAAAGGGAACTGAACCCCTCGGTATGGGCCGAAAAATCAGGGAAGATATACTCTGGCAACCACGAAACGCTGTAGGTAAGCCGCACCCCATCGGCGTACCGCAGTATTTCCAGTTTATAAGCCTGCTGCCCTTGGGACAGGCACAAGGCTTCGGCCACATCTCGGGACGGAATAAGAAGCTGCTGCGACAGAAGCTCAGCTCCAGGCTTACGCCCCGCCTGTCTTATGATCTCCGAATATTGGGTAATTGGAGTCATAGTATATCGTATATCGATGGGTTTTTCGTTGATGAAATATCCGATGCCTTGGCTGGATCGTATCAGCCCCAATTGTACCAAACGCGCGAGCGCCTGTCGCACCACATACCGGTTTGCGTTAAATCGGCTGCACAGATCTGCCTCCGACGGTAAACGATCGCCTGATCTATATTTATGCTTTATCTCCTCCTGTAGTTTATCGGAAATAGCCAGATATTTGGGGATATTCTTTTTTCGGTTCAGCTCATCCATGGTCATACCCTCGATATAAGGTTTATTCTAAAGCTTATGCCATGCCGTTCAAAACCCAAGCTATCATAGAATCTATGAGCGGCCTCCCGCTTTATATCGCTGGAAAGCATAAGCTTGTAACAGCCTTGGGCTTTTGCCAAAATCATGGCCTCCTCCATCATCCGGTGCCCTATGCCCTTGCCCCGATGGTCAGGGTTAACCACCACGTTCTCCACAATAGCGAAGGGTTTGCCACCATGCCCGAGGTTATGGACTATCAAGAGCGCAAATGTGCCCACTATGGCCGGCGGATCAGCGGCTTCATCCTCGGCTACAAAAATCTTGTAGTAGCTGTAGCCGTTCATGGCCTCCCATATGCTTTGTGCCTGCGGTGACGGCATATTGGCATCCTGATCTATTTCCTCCAGCAACCCGCATATGGCGGACAATTCGTCAGCTTTCATCTCCCGTATTATCATACCTATTCTCCTTATCGTTATCCTTAGTTATAGCATACTCTGCTTCCCAACCATCGCCTAATGAACATTTGCCCTCAAACAAAGTGGATCATTTCCCGCAATATTTTTCCAGAAAAACGTCGAGATCGAAGAAATCCGCAAAGCGCTCCTCCAAGAGATGTCGGGGCCAATCCCACCACGCCACCTCCGTGAGCTTATTCGCCACATCCTTTGGAAAACGCTCTCGTATGGGCTTTGCGGGCACGCCCGCTACTATCATATACGGTTCCACATCCTTTGTTACCACAGCACCGGCGCCCACCACTGCGCCTGTGCCTATGACGACTCCGGGCAACACGATGGCGCCATGCCCTATCCACACATCATGGCCTATTACCACCTTATTAGCTTTGCGCCAACCAAAAAAATTCTCATCATCCGTATCCCCAAATCCATAGGCCGCTCGCCTATAGGTGGCATGATGCTGCATAACCCTTCCCATGGGATGGTTGCCGGGGTTTATGCATACATGAGACGCTATGGAACAAAACTTCCCTATCTCGGAATATATTATGGTGTTATCCCCTGCCGCATAGCTATAATCGTTAAAACTGGATTCCATTAGGATCACATTAGGTCCCAATGCCGTCCATTGCCCCAGGCGGCTGTCCACCACCTTCGACGTAGGATGCGTGTAACCTTGCTCCCCAAGCATACCTTTCGACCAAATATTCACATGCCCTACCTCCTTTATGCGCTTTCAACTCGGCAAACCTTTGTTTGCCAAGCCGCCAATTCCGGCCATTGATCCTCGTAGCGTTCTCGCAGTTCGTGGATTATATAACCATTATAATGCGGCAAAAGGGTCTTGTATATTCCATCCATGGGTATGCTGCCATGGCCTATAGGCATATGCATATCCCCTCGCCCTCTGGGCACCAGCTCGTATTGATCCTTCTCCCATGAATAGCATGGTTTGCCAAAATTGTCGTGCATATGCACGTGTATTATATAAGGTAGCATGGCTTTCAATTCATCGGTCATATCCAACCCATATATGCGCGAAGCTATATATAAATGGCCTACGTCCAGCGTTATGCCTATGTTGCTGTGTCCTATGGCCTTTACCTGTTCTACTAATCGCCGGGGTATCTCGGCGTAGCAATAACCGTGATAATCCAGATACGGCCTCATGTTCTCTATGCCTATGAGCATATCCCATGCTTTTGCCTTATCGCCGGCCTCTCTCAAGACCTCCCTCTCTTTCTCTAAAAGTCTCTCCTGTTGCAGCGGACTGTATTCCGTCCAATCCCGCGGACATAAAAATTCGGTCTCAGCTACAAACCTGCCGGGATGATAGACCATCATAGGCGCGCCCATTATCCCGCTTACCTCCAGTGACGCCATTAGCAACCTGTGCTCGCTTTCAAAATCCTCCCGGTAAAATATATTCATGTCCAACGGCGCATGGACAGTATACTTTAAATCAAACCGCGCAAGAAGCTCCATATACATCTTCAACCGCTTATAATCTATATTGCCGTTTACTATAACGTCCATACCCTCGATTGGGACCTCCACTGCTTTAAATCCCAATTGGGATATCTTAGCCAACTTCCTTTCCAGCACATCCATTTCCCTTACCGCCCGATTATCCATCAGGCTGACTCCGACAGCCTTAATGCCCACCTTTTATCTCCTCTCTATTGTAATAATCCTGCTTTTGGCAATGGAGCTCATAAACCACATCGCCTCCGACCAATACCTTCTCCAGCACGGGGCGTACCCCATGCTTATTTATCAAGATTAAATCCGCTTCTTTGCCTACCTCTATGGAGCCACTGCACCTCGCTATACCCAAAGCCTTGGCCGGGTTTAACGATACCATATTCACAGCGTCGTTTGCCGGATATCCCAAATCTTGCAGGTAAAACACTGCATGCAAAAGCGCCGGCGGATAATAATCAGAGCACAGTATATCTGCAGCACCGGCTTTAATGCTATCAAGCGCCGAGAGGTTATTGCTGTGGGACCTGCCCAGCAGCACATTCGGAGCACCCACAGCCACGTGCAAGCCCTCTCGGTGCGCCTTGTTCGCCACATCCATATCGACTGGAAACTCGCTTATGCACGCATGCCATCCCTTGACAAGCTCCAGTTTTTCGATTGAATCATCATCATGAGATGCCAGCGGTATACCGCAGCTATAAGCCAGATCTGCTAACCGCTGTAATTCGTCGGCATCCAATACCGCCATCTGTTGCCGTTTCTCTAAAAGACGGACTACCTCCCCATCTGAAAGGGCATACAGATCCCTATAGATTCTCTTTTGAACCTCTAGATCCCTAAACTGGCCCTGCCCCGGAGTATGATCCATAAATGACAGCTCATCTATCGAACCTTCCCGCAGCATTTGCTCTACGATGGGTACGGCCGATATATTGTTTATCTCAAATCGTAAATGTATCTTATGCCTTATCAAGCCACAGCTATTCGCCATGCGACGTATATCATGTACCATGCGGCGGACTGCACCATTGGTACGCAATTGATTTCCTCCGCTCTCGTTAAACATGGATATAGAATGAAAGATTGTAGTGATACCGCAACCCATCAGCCTGCGTTCCAATTCATAAAAAGCCACATCAAAAGGAAAACTGCTGTTGGGGCGCGGCTGCATCTCCCTTTCGATGGCGTCGCTATGGCAATCTATTATGCCCGGCAACACCCATCGACCCGAGGCATCCATATCCCCCTCCTTATAAGCCACCGAAGGCCTTTCTTCAATGGCAGCGATCTTGCCATTCTCCAAGATCAAAGCGGCGTTTTCCATAATGCCAAAGGGCATGACGAGCTTGCCACCTGTTATGCGCTTTACAGACATCATGACATAGCCTCCGCTCTCTTCGCGATATCGTTTCTTGCGATGACATCGCCCATGTTAAGAACGCTGTCAGCCACTCGTTTCATGGTGTCTTGATCGTGAAATATGCCCACCATAGTTACCCCCTCTTGCTTCATTTTCAAGATAAGCTCCACTACATGTTGTTTCATTCCATCATCCAAAGATGCGGTGGGTTCATCCAAAAGCAGTAATCGGGGCCGAGTTATAAAGCCCCGCGCGAGATTGATGCGCTGTTGCTCTCCGCCGCTGAAGGTGGCTGGATAAGCATCCCACAGATCCTTCGGCACATGGAGCATCTCCAGCAACAACTGCGCCCTTTGCCGGGCCTGCTGCCACGTATAATCGAATGGGATCAGCCTCCCGGCCACCACATCAATTGCTGTCACCCTGGGTATCACTTTTAGAAATTGGGATACGTATCCTATCTCCTGCGCCCGCAATAGGCTTATCTGTCTCTCTGAAGCATTGGCGAGATCGATTTCCCCAAAAAGCGCTGACCGATACCATACATGGCCCGACGTAGGCAGATATGTACGGTATATGCATTTCAATATAGTCGATTTGCCGACGCCGCTGGGGCCGGCTATACCCAGAAAACACCCTTGAGGCACCTCGAATGATACGCCATCCAGCGCGCATACATCTATGTCCCGTGTCAGGGCCAGATGAAAGCGCTTAACTAATGATTCCACCTTTAATATATAAAACACCCCCTTCTTTATAGTAACGAACGTACCAAAAGCTGTGTATACGGATGCTGCGGGTCCTCCAATATCTGATCGGTAAGCCCTTCTTCTATAATCCGTCCATGCTTCATGACCACGGTGCGATCGGCCAACATCCTTATGACGGCCAGATCGTGGGATACGATGAGCATGGCCACTCCCAGCTCCTGCTGCAACTGCCGCACTAGATCTAATACCTTGGCCTGTACAGATAGATCCAATCCGGTAGTAACCTCATCCAAAAACAAGAGAGGCGGATGATTGGCCAGTGCTTTGGCTATCTGAACCCTCTGCTGCATACCGCCGCTGAAGTTTCTCGGCGATTCATCCATGCGCTCTAATGGCATCTCGACCCGACGCCACAGTTCGGCTGCCCGGCAGCGTATACTGCCCACATGGTACATATCCGCAGCTATAAGCTTTTCGGCTATATTGCCACCGCCTGAAATATGCATTCTAAGCCCCATCCACGGGTTCTGAAATACCATACCCATCATATGGTTGCGTATATACCGCTGGATTTGGGACGATTCCTTAAATAAATCGGCTTTGCCGCTTCTAAAAATCGACAAATACATAGCACCATGGGTAACTTGCTCTTCAAAGTATAGGCAACGCATAAGGGTACTTTTGCCCGATCCGCTCTCACCTACTATGCCGAGTATCTCCTTTGGATAAAGCTCGATGGATATATCTCGACACGCCCACAGGGCACCACATTCAGGGCATCGGCTTATACTGTCGTCCATGGTACATTTTTCGCATCCCTCACCATAGCGCTTGCTTAAACCTTTTACTTTCATTAAAGGTATATCATGCTCATCGAATGCATCGTCAGTTTCCTGTTGGCTTAAAATCTTGGTTTCCATCATATTTCCCGCTCCCTCTGCCTTTTTTTACAAAATGCCGTATCACTGCATTGATATATCTTTTGACCGCTAGCCTCATCAAATATCTCGTTGAGGAATGTATCCGAGCTGCCACATTTGCAGCATGCACGCCCCACAAAACTTTCTACCTCAAAAGGATAATCCTCAAAGGACAGAGGCAGCACATCGGTATAAGGCGGTATGGCGTATATACGCTTTTCGCGTCCGGCTCCGAAAAGGTAAAGACATTCGGCATGGTTTAATTTCGGTATGTCCCATCGGGGTATAGGGCTGGGACTGAAAAGATACCTGCCGTGTGCGATACATGGGTAACTGTGACTTACCGTCACCACACCCCAATGCACTATATCTTCATAAAGGCTCAGCCACATGGAGCTGTAATCCATCTCGGCATGCTGGCGCCTCGTTATCTCCTCCCTTGGCTCTATGACACGAAGAGGTTCTGGAAGTGGTACTTGAAACACCAATATTTGATTCTCCCTAAGGGGTTGTTCAGGTATGCGATGGCGCGTCTGTATTATCGTAGCCTCTCCGGTCTCTTCAGTAGTAGCTATGCCGGCTGTGTTCTCCACCAGATGGCGTATGCTCACCGCGTTGACGCTGTCGTCGCTGCCTTGATCGATGACCTTGAGCACATCCTTTGGCCCTATCAATGAAAGCGTGAGCTGAAGCCCTCCGGTGCCCCATCCGCGCGCTATGGGCAGTTCCCTTGAGGCAAATGGTACTTGATAACCCGGAATGGCCACCGCTTTAAGAGTCTTGCGCCGTATCTCCCGTTTTGACCCCTCGTCCAAAAAAGCGAAGTTATACCTCTCGTCGATCAGCGATAACATCGATTTCCTCCTTTCCGGGCTGGTTCCGGGTCTGCCTTATGCGATCCAGAGATGATTGGAATGTGACATAATGGGGCAGCTTTAAATGTGATACAAAACCGTTGGCCTCGACGCTGTCTATATGCATGAGTACGAACTCCTGATCCTGCACGGGCGCCGTGCCTTGGGTTTCAAGGCTGCTCTCTAATATGGCCATAGCGATGGCTTTAGGCTCATTATGGCCGAAACAAAGACCGTAGCCCATCGAAAATCGGGCCTTATCAGCTGTCTTATTCTCGGCGAAGGAGTTTATAATCTCCACCTCGGTTAGCAATATCTCGCCTATATATATCGGCATTCCCTCCGCTTGGTCGGAGAATGGATAGGGTATATACACCGAAACAAAACCCACTCGCAATTCGCCTATGGTGGGATGCACCGCACCGTAGCCGCGCATGCTGCTGTATGCCAGCGCTACCATAGCACCGGTCTCTCCCCTAGCCAAGAGCTGCAACCTAGCCGACCGAGGTGCCGGAAAGCTCAAGCTTTCCATAGTCACATCGAATGGCGTCGCTTCGGCATGGGATTCGGGCATGCCATCCATCAAGTCCTCTGAACGCAAGACATCTATCACCTTCGAAAATGTTGGCATCTGCTCGGCATCATCCATTTCTTGGCGGAAATCCTTTATAAAAGCGGCTATATCGTCCTCATTTTCGTTTGTCAAAGCGAAATCAATCAACCTGTGGGTATAATCATAGGTAGGCCCTAGCATCTGCCCCCCCGGTATATCCTTAAATGCCGATGATATACGCCTTATGAGGCGCATTTGCGCCGGTTCTACCGTGAGAGAATAATGGCTGCGTGGCAGTGTCGAACGATAAGCCCGCAGCAAAAAAGCCGCTTCGGCTATATCACCCTCGGCCTGCTTTAAGGCTATGGCAGCATATTCAGGCGCATATAACCCACCTTCTCCCATGACTCGATCAATCATGAGGCGCATCTGGCTTTGTATTTCCTTTACATCCAAAGGCACGGCTGCATCCTTTAAACGATAAAACCTTATGAGACGGTTGGCCGAGACTATAGCCTCTTTTCCTCCGGTAACTGTAACATATCCCATTATTTGTCACCAGCCTTTATTATGGTAGTACGGGGTAAAGCTATGATCTCGCCTTTTTCATCGGTTATTATCATGTCTATACCCATAGGATACTCCGCATCGACGATCTCGCGTAAGCGCATCCAGCATGAGGATAACCCTTTGACCGCACAAAACCGTTCATGTTCGACGCCCGGCCCGGATATTCTCAATATATATCCTCCGGGCTGTTTCCCTTTGCCAAGCTCTTCCACGGACAAAATTATGGTAGCGCTCTCATCGGGCCTAAGCAGGCTGCCTCGTTTTGCCATATGCATGATCTCCGCAATTTGTTTATCCTCCAGCGCTCCTTCTGCGAATATATAGTCGGCTCTATCCCATGGCGCAGGGCTGCTGCCTGTAAGCCATCTTATATGCCTTTCCTCATCGGCAGAACCGCGACCTGCAATAGCAAAGGTCACCTCATTATCCAGCAGCGTCAAAGCTATAGAGGTCATAGGAGGCTTAAGCACGCTGCAAATCTTGCCCGGCCGGGCCATGGCATCCAAAAGCTGCCTATAGACCCATTGAGCATCGAATACCGGATCAAATACCAAGCTATCTGTCTTTGCCATCATAATCCTCCATAGTGGAAAAATCCACCTTTGTTTTCGATACCGCCGCATAGTCCTGTCTCTGCCGCTTCTCAATTAATTTTTCCTGCTCGGCTAACACCGGTAGCCACCTTTCGACTTCGGGCAGACAGGCGTTGAACGCCGCATCGATCACCGCCAAGCTTCGGGCATGCTCCGGGCAATCTCCCATAATGGCACCAAACCCTGCCACCCCATCCACCTTCACTGCGCACTCGCTCATAAGCGCCTCTCCCATATAAAATGGCTGTTGGGATACCGAATCCCTGACCTTTACCATGACCAGACTCCTACTGGCGGGTTTAACCTCCGTCACTTCATGGCACCTTGATACATCTTCAGACCAGTTCCCCCATATGCTTTTGTCACCCTCCACCAGTATTCTGGTCAATATGGCTTTATCTTTATAATCCATTAGCGTTAATCATCCTTTTTTTAATAAAATTGCTCATCATCTCAACGGTATAAAGCATGGCAAACATAACCATTACAATAAACAGCGCATCGTGCAGCTCATACATGTGCATGGATCGAATGAGCTGCCAGCCTATGCCACCAGCTCCGACCATCCCCAGGACTGTGGCGTACCTAAGATCGATATCGAATCTAAGCAAAGCCCATGACATAAACGATGTATATACCAACGGCAGAACACCCCGCACTATCATCTGTAACCACCCGGCTCCCGCGGCGCGCATGGCCTCCAACACCCGTTGGTCCACCTCTTCTATAGAATCGGAAAACACCTTTATCATCATTCCTAAACTATGAATGGCCAATGCCAATACCCCAGGCAGCGGTCCTAATCCCAATGCCGCCACAAATATGATAGCCCATACCAGCACCGGTATGGCGCGCATGAGCGCCGCAAAGCCACGCAGAAACCAAAACATCCAACGGCTGGGCGCCGTATTGGCCGCACAGAAGAATGAAAGCACAAAGGCAACAACCACCGACAGCAATGTAGCCGCCCACGTCATCTGAAATGTCTCCGCCACTGATCGCAATACGTCTTCCCATTCGGAAAAATTTGGCGGAAACATTTTAACAGCCATTAATGGCAATTCTCTCGTACCGCTTATCAATCTTCCATAATCGAAATCCAACTGCTGCAAAGCAAAAATGAAGAAAATAATGCTAAACAACGCTATCCAAAGCAGATAGCGATCATTGGTCCTGTTTCTGTGCTGCTCGACGCCGGATGGCTCGGGCTGCCCTATGGGCATCTCCTTTTTTGCTAAATCAACACTCATATTATCCTCCTTCTCAGTTTAGTCGTGATCATCTCTATACCTATGAATAGAACCACCGTCATCAGGATGGCCATGGTAACCTCTTCAAACTGAAATAGCTTTATACCCGACTGTATGGCAAAACCAAGACCGCCGGCGCCTACCATACCGATCATGGTGGAACTGCGCACATTGGTATCCAATCCGAAAAGTGACCAGCTTACAAATTGAGGTAAAAACTGAGGCAGCACCGCCCTGCTCATGGTCTGAAGCCAACTGGCTCCGGTGGCTTTAACAGCTTCCAACTGGCCCTTATCAACCTCATCCAACGCCTCAGCAAAAGAACGTGTAAGTAGACCCACGCCGGCTATGAGCAACGCCATAGTTCCTGCCAGAGTCCCTAAACCATATGCCGGCACCAAAAGCAGCACCCAAACCATATCTGGTATAGTGCGCAATATCGATGCCACTCCCCTAGCGGCTATCTGCAATATCGGATGAGGTGTGGTGATGCTGGAAGCAAGATATGCCAGCACAAAGGAAATTACAGCGGCGACTACTACGGCCACCAAGCTCATATAAATGGTATCCAGTAGCGGCTGCATAAGATCGAACAGGCTGGATATATCCGGAGGAATCATATCCACGGTTATGAAACGGATAACCTCCCCCATGCCGGAAACGATCTCCTTTATAGAAAAGTCGATGCCGGCCATCGACCAGACTGTGATAGCCACAAGGACCAAAATCAGCAGGAATTTTTTCCATCTCATATCATCACATCTTTCATAACTCATGCATAGATCTCTTGCACAACGTCCTGAGCAAGATCCTGCGCTCTGCCCTCAAAGACCCTTCTGCCGGCTCGTATGCCTATTATCCTGTCGGCATACCTTTTAGCAAACTCCACCTGATGCAGGTTGATAAGACATGTTATTCCATCCTCTTTACATATACGGTATATATAATCCATTATGTTTTCAGATGTGACCGGATCGAGGCTGGCTATGGGTTCATCCGCCAATATGAGTTTGGGTTTTTGGGCGAGTGCCCGGGCGATACCTACCCGCTGCTGTTGACCCCCGCTCAATTCGTCCGCTCTTTTATGCGCTTGATTCACAAGCCCGACGCGCTCCAATATGCTCATGGCATCCTCGATATCTTGTTTCGAGAATATACCCAAAGCCCCCCTTACGCTGTCCATATACCCCAATCGGCCGTTCAATACATTGCCTAGAACGGTACTTCGCGCTATCAGGTTGAAGCTTTGAAATATCATACCCATTTGGCGTCGCACGTAGCGCAATTGATGTTTATTGGATTTAGTCACATCGATGCCATCGAAATACACATAACCGTCCGACGGTTCTATCAATCGGTTGATGCAGCGCATAAGGGTGCTTTTCCCCGCACCGCTGGAACCGATGATGCCCACAATTTCCCCTGCTTTAACAGTAAAATCCACACCTCGCAATGCCACTGTTCCATCTTTATAGGTCTTTTTTAAAGCGCTTACTGTCAATATAGGCTGGGCTATGCCATCGGCCTTTACGATCTCGCTCATTTCAACAATTCCTCCGGACTCATATTGAGTATCTCGGCCGTTTCTCGAACTATATCATAGTCAGAATCTTCGATAGGGAAGTAGCCGTTGATACCCCGTTCAGCGAATATCTCTTCGTTTTGGTAAGATAAGAAGAAATCTTTTATTTTCTGTTTTAAATCCTCAGGCAGATCTTTGCGGTAGGTTATAGGGTCAACGGGAATAGGCGAGGATTCGGCTATAACTTTGTAATCGCTGTCTTTGAGCAGGCCTTTATCCACAAATCGTTTCAGACTGGAGCTTGAAACGGCGGCGCCGTCAGCATCGCCTTTGGCTATGGTCAGCGCTGATGCATCATGCCCTCCGGAGAAGGACACGCTGCTGAATAATTTATCCACTTCATCCGCTGTCTTTAAGCCAAAATGCTTGGCCAGCATCACGTGAGGAAATAGGTTCCCCGAAGTAGAAGCCGGATCAACAAAAAGAAATTTTTTGCCTTTAAGGTCATCCAGGGTTTTGGCAGGAGACTCGTCGGGCACGATTATCACGCTTGTGTAAAAGGCCTCCTCAGGGCTTTTGGCTGCTACCGCAAAGGCCTCGGCACCACTGCGCTCATTGGCAATTATATAGGAAAATGGACCGAATTCGGCCACATCAACCTTTTGGGTGCGCATAGCCTCGATCACAGCCGTATAGTCGGTAGGAATATAGAATTCCACTTCAATGCCCAGCGCCTCGCTGAGATCCTCCACCACCGGCTCAAAGGTCTTAGCGAGAGACTCCTGGCTTTCTCCGGGCACCACGCTGTAATGCAAAACCTCAGGCCATCCTTTTTTCGAGTTGTCCTCCGGCACGCTTTGGTTCGATCCGCCACCGGCGGATGCATCGGGCTGATCTTGAGCGCTACAGGCTGACAAAACCAGCATTAAGATCATCATGCCGACAAATAACACCGCGATAGATTTACGCTTTGACATAGATACCATCTCCTTTTCATATTTTTTAGTTTACAAGAGCATGATAACTTGTCAACATTATGGCAGTGTTAAATCTTTGTTAAATCTGTGTTAATTATGAGAGGACTTGGCTAACGCTTATGGTCGATTCCGTTTCTTTTATGCATCATAAATGTTCAGCAAAATCGGCTTGACCCCGAACATCTTACTTCTCATATACACTTTTTATAAGTTTTTTGCACATGAAAGCCATAGCCAGTTTCAGATTTATATGCGGGGATACGTCTATATCGTAGCGGTTGCTTTTAATGCAATCTTTCAGCTCTTGAAAGCTATCGCATTCATCGCGAAGGCGGTTTTTCATGCAACCGAGCTGAAACCAATGGTGGCTGTCGCTGCCTGCTATAACGGGAAGATTGATTTTTCGGGCCAAATCGTATACATCGTCCTTTTGGTCGATGTTCTTGCCGTTTAACTCGATGAAATCAAGCTGTTTCAAAGCATATTCATCATGGCGGCATAGTATATTGCTATTTCGAAATGGGTGCGCTCCTATCTTTATCATGCCGCGGCTGTCGGCCAGCTCCATGAGATGCTCAAAGGCCGGATAGTCCTTCTTGGATATCTCTTCGGGGAATAGGGCTCTGATATCCAAGATATCCTTCTTGTAGCCGATTATGAGCACATGGCCGCCTTCTTTAACGTTTATCTCCATGCCGCAAAACACCTTGACATCATATGCATCATAATAGCCGTCTGCATATGGGAAAGCATTGTCCAGCTTATGATAGATATCGTAGAAATCCATCGTATTGAAATGCTCTGTAAAAGCGATGGCATCCAATCCGTTTCGTTTGGCCATTCTTATATATCGCGAAAAATAGGGCAACGAAAAACTCAGCTTTTTGCTCGGCTTGCCGTGGCAATGAAAATCTATATTCATATTCGATTTCTCCTGTTTATATTAATATTATTGCTATGAGGATCAGAATGGAAACCAAAAGGAAGATGATATCGGCGGCTTTTATCTTCAAATAGGATAGCTTGAGGCGTTTTACATCGTTATTGTTCATTGCGTAGGAAAAGCCCTTTGTCTCCAAAGCCTCGATGGTGGTCCTGATTCGCTTTGCGGTATTCAATATCAGGGGATAAAAGGCCAGCACCGCTATCTTTAGCAGATAATAGGCGTAACGCCAAGACAGGAACCCTTTTTTTGAAGGGGCATGACCTCTTAATCTGAAAGAGAGCATGATATCCTTGTACTCCTCGACCATAACCGGTATGACCCGATATCCGTAAGAGATCGAAAAAGCCAATTGAGCCGGAGCGCCGAAGCTTAATAAAGCATCGCTGAATCTTTCGGGGTCTATATTGGAGAATACCGCTATGCTGGCCAAAGATATGGTGGCCAGTTTAAGCGTAAGCGTGAGCAGCGCTGCTAATGCCGCCATGTTTCCTCCTAAAAAGTAGGCCACTATGGCATAACATGCCATTTGCCCGATGATGCCCAAACAAAGCAGGAACAAAACGAGTTTATTGGCTTTGGATATGGCCGTAATAACCGTTACAAATGCGAATATGGAAAGAAGCTTTGCGCTGTCGAAGAAAAACCAGGGGGCGAATGCGAATATCAAATACCATACCATCAATATGCGGGGATCCAGTTTGGACAAAAGTGTCGTGGTAGAGCCATAAGCTGTCCGCATGAGCTCCAGCTCGACACTTTCAACGTTTATTTTATCCAGCATACCTTTGAAGGGGTTCATTATATCATCACCTCATCTATTGAACTTATGCGGGAGGTAAACTCATCTATGCTCAAGGCTATGGGCCGCATGTTCAGGCGCTTGCTTAATTCCACTATTTGCGGCGGTTTCAGGTGACATTGATCCAGCAGCGTTATATCGTCGAATATCGATCTCGTATCCCCGTCGGCGATGATCCGACCGTCTTTCATTACTATAACCCGATCAGCCCATTCAGCCGCAAGCGACATATCGTGGGTGGCTATGATCACAGTCTTGACCCGATCTTTTAATAATTCCAAAGAGTTGACCATCTCGCGCCGGCTTTCAATATCGAGGCTGCCGGTGGGTTCATCAAGAAGGAGTATCTTAGGCTGCATGGCGACGCCTATGGCCAACGATGCCCTGCGCTGTTGGCCGCCGCTTAGCATGCGGCCGTCTTTGTGCTGGAGGTCCTCTAAACCGAAGGATTTTATGATATCATTAATGAAATAATCCAACACCTCGTATTCATGCGCTTTGTGTCTCGTCTTTAAAAAATAGCTTATATCCTTGCGTATGCTATCCTCTATGAACATCTCCTCGGGATTTTGATATATATAAGCCACCGTCGATGACAGCTCCTCAGGCATAATCTCTGCCGTTTCCGTACCATAGACGGTTATATGCCCACCCTTTGGCTTTATCACGCCGGTTATCATTTTGAGCAGCGTGGATTTGCCGGCGCCGTTGTTTCCGACGATGGCCACATTTTCCCCTTCATTTATAGAGAGGCTTATATCCTTCAAGACGTTTTTGGTGGTTTCGGTCAAGGATCTGAACCAAAGGGAAACGTCTTTGAACTCGATTGCGGGATGAGGCATATGGGCATCATCGCCAAGACCACAGTCATTGCTCTCGACGGGGCATTGTATCCTTGCCGCGGCAAAGTATTTCTCGGCTTCGCCGACAGTAAGGGGATAAGAGGGCATGTTTGGGCTGATGCGCCATGCCGCTTGGCTCACCTGCGGAGGATATATGTTTCTTTTTACAAGATCATTTACAGCATTCAAGGCATCGCGTACTGGTTTTATCCATACCGCGCGGCCGGCGTCCATCAATATGACACTATTGCAATATTCGGCGATAAGCTCGGTGTTGTGCTCGATGGTGATGACGGTTATGCCAAAGCTTTCATTTAAGATTTTAAGCCTCCGGTATATTGCCACCGCATTGTAGGGATCAAGCTGCGCCGCCGGCTCATCGATTATTATTATATCGGGTTTTACGCTTAAAGCTCCCGCTAACGCGGTCAGATGCTTCTGTCCGCCGCTGAGCTCCCATATAAATCGATCCTTAAGGCCTTCTATGTCCAACATCCTCAAGGCCTCCATGCCCTTTTGGTGATAATCCTTCATGCCAAAATTCAACGGCCCGAATGTGACGTCGTCGAGCACTGTCGGCCGCACAAGCTGGCTCTCAAAATCCTGGTATATATATGAAACGCGCTGGGCTAAGGTGGATACCGGCATATCCAAGGTATCGACACCGCAAACCTTTACCTCACCGTAAAAATCACCGGCTATAAAGTGGGGTATAATCCCATTTATGCATTTGCAAAGTGTGGTCTTACCGCTGCCGTTGCCGCCTATTATAGATACAAAGTCCCCTTTGTTTATCTCAAGATCGATATTATCGAGAGATGGCCTCTCGTTGGCTGGATATACAAACGATAGACCCTCGATACGTATGATACTTTCAGACATTTATATCTTGCCCTTCACCATTGTTCGATTTGCCCAGCCATATGACCACTATAGCCACAATCGCTGCGATAGTTATAGGCACCCATATGTACCACTGACCGAATTGATCCAGAAATTCCGGTTCCCATTCTATGATGTTAAAGCCTGCGCCCGAAAGCATGGATACGGCAGCAGCTGCTATTACGGCTATAATTGCGCCGCCGATCAAGCGAATAGGCACATTGAGCGCAGCGCCCTTTTCGATGAGACGAGGCTTTATACCAAGCAGCGGTTCTATTTTACCGTAAAGCCTTGGTGCGAAGTAGAGCGTAGGAATAAGGCCGAATATAATACCCGTGACGGCAAATTCAACAAGGAAGTCTATCATCTCCAGAGCGAACACGCTCTCGGGGAGACCGGAGATCGCCTCAAAATCTTCGATGCCAACCCACACCTTAGTCATGTCGATAAATGTACCGATCAAATCCTGGAATATGAAAGCAAATAAAGCGGCAGCAGCGATCTGCTTTCTATTGGTCACGTCCTTTACCATCTTGCCGGCGATGTATAGGCCCATGGTGAGCAGTATAACCTCTTCAAACTCACCTAATCCACCGAACTCGCCGAGTATGAGGTCGGCAAATACCAGCTCACCTATTGGAGCCGCTAACGCTGCCCAAAACGAATCGAACAGGATGCACAGCACAATAGGCACGAATATGAAACTGGAAATGCCTACCTCGATAGGACCCAATTGAAATTCGGGAAGGACTTCGGCTATCAGGTTCTCTATACCCGATAATGCTAACACCAATATGAACAACATAAGGTCTTTTGAGCTGTTTTTTCTCTCAGGGCGCAAAACTCTTTCCATAATCAAACACCTCTCCTTCGCGATAATATTTTGATCTTTCTATCATTAATTTTAATGGTTTCATGTTAAGCTGATGTTAAGTCAAGGTTAATTTTGTGTAAAATTTATCTTTATATTATAAAATGAAAAATTTCTTTCATTTTTAGCTTTTATATTGTATAATATAGTGTGAAAATCTTGTTTGGAGGATGTTTATGAAATTTTTTGACATCGAGCTCAACGCGGACGAAATGACAAAAAGTGAAAGGAAAATCGCCGACTTTATATTAAAGAACCCGCCGAGGATCGCATATATGACCGAAAGGGATATAGGCGATGAATTAGGCGTCAGCATAGCTACTGTGTCCCGTTTCTGGCGGACAGTGGGCTTTAAGAGCATCAAGGACTTCAAGCAATATCTGGAACAGAAGCTTACCATAACTCCGGCAAGCAAGATGAAGGATATATTGAATAAGATATCCAGGGAGGATATTGCAACCCGTATGTTGAAAACCGCTTCAACCTATCTCGATGAAACCTTAAAAAACCTGTCCAAAGACCAATTTGTAAAAGCGGTGAAGGCCATTAAGGAGGCTCGTGCCGTTTATGTATTCGGTCCCGGTCCAAGCGAAAGCTTAGCCGATCTCTTGTGTTTCAGGTTGAATCGCATGGGCAAGCGTATGGTGAAGATGGCCAAAAGCGGTAGGGAGTTATTTGAATCCATGGTGAACATAGAGAAAGATGATGCGGTGGTGATATTCGGTTTTGTCAGGATGATACCCGAGATCCATGCTATACTGGACTTCGCCAGAAACGAAGGCTGCACCACTATATTGATAACAGATATGCTTATATCGGAAATGATAGATTTAAGCGATATAGCCTTGTATACGGCCCGCGGCGAGCTTTGGGAGTTTCATTCCATGGTGGCTCCTATGGCGCTGGTAGAGTGCCTCATAGTAGCGGTGACCATGGAGCAGGAGGACACCCTTGCCCAACTGCAGGAACTACATGCCATGCGAAAAAGGTTTGAGCAGTATATTCGCATATGAGAGGCGGATCGCTCGATATATAGTTGCAAACAAATAATTTACTATAGCTGCCAATAGTGCCATAGCGGCGGTTCGGGCTTAAACGCCGGCCACCTGATTATCATAGGCTTCCATAATGGCCGCGGTTATAGAGCCGGGAACCCCGCCGCCTATAGCTTTGTCCTCTACTGCGTATTCCCCTTCCCGCACACCTATGCACAGCAACGGGGCCAATCTATCTATCACCAACTGCCTGGCTATGCCCGGCAATAGGCCGCATTCCACAGATGGTGTATGCAGACATCCCTCTTTTATCCAAAAGACATTGCTCATGCTGCCTTCGCATATATACCCCTTGTCGTTGAAAAGCAGCGCCTCTTGGCAGGCGGCTTCGACGGCTTCCTGTTTGGCCAGTATATTGTCCATATAATTGAGGGTTTTCATGAAGGTCAAAGGGGATGTGGGATTGCGCTTTATAGAGGATACTTTTGCGGCAAACCACCGCCTATAGCTTTCCTTAGCGTATACCACCGGCCTATGAGTCAAAAGCAGCATCCCTTCCTTGGTTAAGGTTATACGCAAAACATCATTGAATATATGGGCAGTTTCTATAAACTCATCTATATGCAAGGTTAGCTCCTCCACTTCAAAGGACACATAAACGCCCAAGCGCTTGGCCGAAGATATCATGCGCTCCATATGTTCCCTTATCATGAAGGGTTTACCGCCATAGATGCGCAGGGTCTCAAAAAGCCCCCACCCATAAAGCAAGCCCTGATCCATAGGCGATATATGGGCTTTGGATACAGGTACTATCTTTTTATTTATAGATACTAAATGCTGTGCCAATTGATACAACGCTCCTATCTTAAAATGGCTTTGGCCGCTGCCAATTCATCCCTGCCGTGGAGCAATGCCCGTTTCAACGCCAAGCCTTTGTCCAATGTTTCTTGATACTCATTCTCTGGAACCGAATCCCATACTATACCGCCGCCTACTTGATAATATGCCCGCTGACCCTTTATCAATATGGTGCGTATGACGATGTTCATATCCATGTCCCCATCGAAACCGATGTATCCGATAGAGCCGGTATATACGTGGCGGCAGGTGGGCTCCAGCTCATCGATGATCTCCATAGCCCTCACCTTGGGCGCTCCGGTAATAGAACCTCCCGGGAAGGTAGCCATAACACAATCCACGGCATCGCATCCCGGCTTTAGTTCGCCGATTACCGTGGATACAAGATGATGTACCGTGGCATAGGTTTCTACGCGGAATAATTCCGGTACCCTTACGCTGCCGAAACGGCACACTTTGCCCAAATCATTGCGTAATAGATCCACTATCATGACGTTCTCAGCCCGATCCTTTATGCTGTTATACAACCTCCGGCGATTCAGCTCATCCTCATGCTCATCCTTGCCCCTGGGCACAGTGCCTTTTATGGGACGGGTCTCCACTTGCCCATGTCTTATCTGCAAAAAGCGCTCGGGAGAGCTGCATAATATCTTCATATCGCCGTAATCCAGATAAGCGGCAAAAGGCGCGGGGTTTATACTGCGTAGGTATTCGTATATATTCAGCGGATGCCGGTCTATAAGTGTTGTAAACCGCTGGGTCATGTTCATCTGATATATGTCGCCGCAGCGTATGTACTCCCGCGCCTTCTCTATGGCCTTGCAATAATCGGCGTGCGTAAAATTGGATACCGGCTCTACGGCATTGTTTGCATAAGGCTCGTCGAGACGGTCAGTAGGCGCTGGCATGCCATCTATTATGCGCCGCTCCATATGCCGCACCCTCATGCGGGCTATTTCCGAATCATGCTCGGGCAAACCCGCCGATACGGCATAGACCTTGTTTTTTAAATGATCGACGGCGATTATGCCGTCATATAAGCCAAAGATCATATCGGGCAGCTCCAGATCATCCACAGCGTTGCGGGGCAGCCGCTCTATATGGTGGCACAGGTCGTAGGCCAAAAAACCCACTGCTCCGCCTATAAACGGAAGATCTGTACAGTTCTCTACGGAGTATTCCTTTAAGGCATCCTTCAATATGTTGAAAGGATTGTCCATATAATGCATGTGCCTGCCATTATTCCATATGCTTACATTGCTATTTTTCGTGCTTATGCTCATGAAAGGCTCAAAGCCTATGAAGGAATATCGTCCAAGCCTGTTGGGATCCATACCGCTGTCCAAGAAAAAACTATGCCTTTCATGGCGGAATAGCTTATAGATCTCAAAGGCCGAAAGAGACGTGCCGATTTCTTTTATATAAACGCTATTCATAGCGCAACCTCACTAACCCCAGAGCGAAGAATACCCCGGCAAAGGCCAGCAATATGCCTATGGAAGGCCCTAACGCCGCCAACGAGACATTTAAAACCGTGGCATCGGTAAAGCCCCGTATAGCCCAATATTGGGGCATAAATTTTGCGACGGTGTGCATGGCTGGAGAGATCACCTCCACGGGATAAAAGCTGCCGGCCAGCATGCTGGTGGCTATGATGATAAACGCCCCCATTCCCTGCAATTGAGCGGAGGTTTTAACCACGGTGGATAAAAACAGCCCTATACCGGTAACAGCCAGCATAAAAACGGCGATGACCAAAAGTGCTCCCGCTACATTGCCTTGAAGCTCTACCCCCAGAAGCAGCACCCCAAAGCCCAGCAATACGGCCAACTGAACCGCCCCTACGGCGTATGCCCCGGCCAGTTTCCCCGCCATGATGGAAACCTTGCCTGTGGGCGTCGTCAGCAACCTGTCCCATGTACGATACTTCTTCTCATCCAATATATCGGCGGCGGCATAGGTCAGCGTGAACATGACGAACATGACGAGAAATCCGGAAAATGTGCGGTTAATGCCCATCAGCGCTTCATCGGTTTTTGTCTCCTCCAAGCCCACGGTAGTATATTTTACTTGAACGGGAGGGTCGGCCTCAAAACGCTCTTTCATATCGTCAAACACCTGATGCTCTGCGTCCTCATTGCCGGTATATTCCCCGGCTATGGCGGATGCCTCAACCGCCGTGATATGCTGTTGTGTGCGGGTGACCGCTATTTTCATGACGCTCATGCTAATGTTGGACATCTCCAAAGCCACCACATTGGCTTTTTTCGGCTGATCGGTGGTTAACGACGCCTCAAAGCCTTGAGGCAGTATAACGCCCACATTGTAATCCCTCTTTTTTATTCCGGCGCGCAATGTATCCTCATCCACCGGCTTCACCACATAGCGCTCATGACCATCTATCCCCTCGATTATGCTCTTGGAAAGGGTTGAGCCATCCTGATCGGCCACCAATATGGTTATATCGTCCCTTGGCGGTTCATCGCCGCCTTGCCCCGACATAAGCGAGCCGAAGATAAAGCTTAAGGCTATGGGCACCGCTATCATCCATATCAGGCTGCTCTTGTCCTTCCACGCCTGAAGCAACATCAATCTCATTATCTCAACAATCTTTAGTCCTGTAAACACGTTCAGCTCCTCCTTTCTAGTCCAATCGCAGCGTCAGTATGCCTATAGCCAACCCGGCGACCCCTATGGCGGCCAGCACAGCGATAGGAAGGTATATGGCCGATATGGCATCTTGGCTCATAAGGCTTAAAAAGCCTTGCAATGACCAGTAATTTATGGTGCCCTTGCTGGCGGTGAGCATAAAGCCTGAAAATGCATATATGGGGAACATGCTGCCCCCTATGGCGCTCATAATGTTTATGACGGCAGGAGCCAGCCCACCGGCGGCCTTGGACGTGCGCGTTATGGCGGCTATTATCATGGCTACGCCGGTCGCCGCAAATACCGTAGCCGCGGCTACCCCCAGCACAGCCGGTATATTATCGCCCCAGTCGACCCCAAAGACATACGCCGTAAACGCCATCAGTATCAAGGCCTCGATAAAGGCGCTGAGCCATGTGCCCGCCAATTTGGTACTCATTATCTCCCATTTTGGGATACCTGCGCCGTACATGCGCTTTAGGGTATAATTCTCCCTTTCCTGCAGCATGGAAGTGATGCCGGTGGCGGCCATGAACATAGAGAACATGGCCAGCATGGCGGCGGCATAGTATTGCATCGATGTGGGGGTCTTCTTTCCCCCTGTTTGCTGGCTGAAGGCTATGGCGTTTACGTTCTTGCCTTGTACCCCAGCCAGCCTCTCCGCGGTCTGTGCTGCTATCTCCTGAGGATTTACGGCTATTCCCTCTTTGCTCACCATCTTCATTATTGCATCGGTGGCCGAGGTTATCGAAGATATGGCGACGGTATAGCTTTCGACCGCTTGCTGCACTATGCCTCCGCTTATATTTAGATGAGGATTGGCTATTACACGAAGTTCGGTGGCTTTCCCCTCATTAATATTTTTCGTAAAACCCTCGGGTATGATTATGGCCGCAGGGGTTTCGCCTTTAACCGCTGCCACGGCCTCATCTTCCGAAACCTCCTCCACGTCCACTATATCGGCCAAATCCTTTTTGAGCACATCATCCACCAATTTCCTGGCCATCTCGCCTTTGTCATAGTCCACTACGGCTACGGGAAATTTGCTTATACTTGCCCCGAGTTCTGCAAACGATGAACTAAAGGAAAGCCCCAATATGCCCACCAGCGCTATGGGCATGACCAGGTTTATAAGCAGCGCTATCCAATCCCTGGTATATATGCGTATATCCTTCAATAGCATATGTATTGCTCTCATAAATATCACCTCAATCCCTCAACTGACGTCCTGTCAAATGCAGGAAAACCCCCTCGAGATTAGGCTCTTCAACCTTTATCGAGGCTATATCACCACCGGCACCGATCACGGCCGAGATGAGATCGGGCAGGTGGGTCTTGGCATCATGCACCAATATATCTACAGTGTTATCGGTAACCATAATATTTTCGACGTAATCAAAGGCCGATAACCGCTGCTTTATATCGTCGAAAATCAAACCCGTCTCCATTATAACCTTATCGGCGTCGCCTACCATGGCTTTGAGCTCATCCTTGGTGCCTAGGGCGATGACCTTGCCGTAATCCATGATGGCCACCCTATGGCATAGATACTCTACTTCCTCCATATAATGGCTTGTATATATTATGGTCATCCCTTGCTGGTTGAATTGTTTCACCGATTCCAGTATATGATTGCGGGATTGAGGGTCTATGCCCACCGTAGGCTCATCCATGATCAAAAGCCTCGGCCTGTGCATAAGCGCCGCGGCTATATTGATGCGGCGCTTCATGCCTCCTGAATATTTATCTATCCGTTCCTTGGCCCTGTCGGATAAGCCCATGATATCCAGCACCTCTTTCACCCTTTGATCCAGCTCCCTGCCCGAAAGGCCGTACATGCGCCCCCAGAAATAAAGGTTTTCGTTGGCGGTCAGCATAGGATACAAGGCGATGTCCTGGGGCACCACACCCATGACACGCTTCAGAAACATGCTGTCCTTCACCGCACTCTTGCCTTCGAAGAGAATGTCGCCGCCGTCGGGTTTCAA
The DNA here is from genome assembly GCF_020054945.1 of Mahella sp. GTDB lineage: Bacteria > Bacillota > Clostridia > Mahellales > Mahellaceae > Mahella. The sequence goes on along the minus strand of NZ_JAIHAU010000009.1, from coordinate 32,884 downwards.
CAGACCGCATATCATGGATATAGTAGTCGTTTTACCCGCCCCATTGGGCCCCAGAAGGCCGAATACCTCGCCTTCTTTAACCTCCAGGTTTACATGGTCCACTACAACCTTGTCGCCGAATGATTTGACCAGATCCTTTGTTTGAAGAAACATTTTCCCTTCCTTTCCACTCATTTTTTTATAATCAAGGCAACGTTCTCTCCGCCCGGATATAACGAATTTATGAGTATGCGCTCGGCAGCAATCGTTTTATTTTATATTGTTCTTGTGACATAATTATATGTATCCCTAGCATTTATTTACATGTTATCATAGTTAAGATATGTTATCCGATCTCGTTAGGGGCTTAATAGACGGCTTTCTTAGCTTTGATTGCTTCCTCATAATATTCCCCTATAACTTATTATCGAAAGCAGTGAACACGCTCCCACCGCCTATGCTAGCGCATAGATAGGAGCAACCGCAATTAGCTCAGTATATAAATCACGGATTACTTCAAAGAACTGTGATGAAGGCACATGAAAAGCACACTCACATCGTCAGCACCTCTATTCTGATCCGGCCGACGCCCTATGGCGTTCTTTGGATAAGGCAACAACCGGCTTTTCCGGCTGCTCGGCTTTTATTCTGCCATCCCACCGCTCTATGACGCTATCGGCATTCTTCAATATAGAGGCATCGTGGGTTACCACCAATACGCTGGTTTTGGCTTTTATCTCCTCAAGTACCGCCATGACCTCTTGAGCATTGGCATGATCCAACGATGCCGTAGGTTCATCGGCGAATATAACGGCGGGATCGTTTATGAGTGCCCTGGCTATGGCTATCCTCTGCCTCTGCCCGCCTGACAATTGGAAAGGCTTTTTGTAAGCCACATGCTTCATGCCCAATCTATCCATCAGCAGCAGCGCTTTATTTTTACCGGCGGCGCTGGCGTCGTTTATGCCCACCAGCACATTGTCCAATGCGGTCATGTAGTCAATAAGGAAATGCCTCTGGAAAATGAAGCCGAACTCCTTCTTCCGAAGCCGCGCTCTCTCGACGGCAGACATGGCATCCAGATCCATGCCTTTATAAACCACCGTGCCGGCGGTGGGTTTCTTTAAACCCGATAGGACATACAATAGGGAGCTTTTGCCGCTGCCCGACGGCCCCATCACGCCGATCATCTGGTTTATGTCCAGCGCTATGTTTACATCCCTTAGAGCATAGGTCTCCAATTCTTTGCCCCGATCATATACCATGGTTAGCCCTTTGCCTTCCAATAACATGCTACTCTACCCCCTCGATTATAGATATGGGATCCAACCTGCTCAGCATCCTCCATACCGGAAAAATGCTGAAAAGCATCACGAACAGCGGTATGGAAAATGTCCGCAGCACATATCCCCAATTCCACAGTTCCAAAGGCTGCCCTTGGGGTATGTATACAAACTCATTCAGAAGCAGGCCGCCCAATAACGCCAGCAATATGCCTATGGTAAATCCGGCTATGTTCATACCGCTGATCTCGCTCACAGCCCTGTTTATAACCTGACCGCGGGTATAGCCCATGGCATACAGCAAACCGAATTCATTGTGACGCTGGTAGAAGTATATATATGACAATAAGCCCACCGATATGGACAATACTACGATAAGCATCCCCTCGATTATCATCATGGTGGTGTTTATGCTGTCCAATATCTCGTTTACATCGGCCATCTCTGTATCATAGGACATGACTTTGGCGTCATAGGATGGGATATCGGCAAGATACCGGTTCATGGATTCTAAAGCCTCGCTTTTGGGCAGCACGAGCATACCCGTCTTGTACAGATCCTGATCGGTCAGATTGTGCTCGGCGGCATAGGTTTCCAAAGAGATGAATGAAATCATTGACGGGCCGTCCAGTAAACCCACTACGGTGTATTGGCCGGGCAGCCGTTCGCCTTTATCCACATAGCTGCCTATTTTATCGCCGATCTTCCACCCCTTGTTGGTTGCGATGCGCCAATGCACGGCGATCTCCTTTGTACCGGCAGCCGGCAGCTTGCCGTCCTTTAACGTCAGCCCCAGCTCGGACATGATGCTTTCCCGGTCGTTGCCCTTTACGGCCAATGCCATCGTGGTGCTGCTGCCGCCGAATGTATTGGTGATATCGGTTCCCTGCAATACCATCGGTATGACGCTATCCACCGCCGCATGCCCTTTTATGCCGTCTTGCACCTTTTGCTCCAAAGGCCTCTCTTCCGAGACCGGCAGCACCAATGAAAAATGCTCCATAGGCCTGCTCCACGATGCGTAGAGGGAATAGGACAAGGAACTGACCAGCATATGCATAGTGTACAAAAGGAACACCGCAAGGAATATAGTGATAAACACAGAAAAGAATCATTTTTTATTATTGGCATAATACTTCCATATCGAAAGCGGTTTCATGTATATTCTCCCTTCGTTACCTTATACTGTTTAGCTATATTATATCGTCAACTAGGAGATGATGCAAGACACTTTCCCTGAAAAGCCACATGTAATCTTACATGTTTATATGGTAAATGCTTTACCATCCTCTTTAAGAACAACATTTCCCGAAAGACCAATCTAGCACTGAACCGGTACACCTCCTATCATTTTGATTTATAGAAGCAAACCAACAAAATTTCCAGCAGCATGTCCTCTTATAGTTATATATTCTACATTTATTTTATAATTCCTTCTTTTTTTGAAAATTTTCTTTATCTTTTTACTGCCAATGAGGTTGTCCCAAACGCCTATTGCCCGAAGTATTGAAATTAAAAAAGACCAGCCACACCAAGCATTATGCTTTGATGTAACTGGTCTTTTTTGCCTTGTTTGAAACTGTTCACTCAAGTTTTTTATCAATCTCTAATCGAACGTTTCTTTGGACCGTCCTCTCTCTGCTCTAATTAACTCACTTAGCCGCATCAAGCTTAGTCATCGCATAATCCTCTATGCTGCTGCCTAACACGCCGGTCCCGCCAAGTATTGTCACCCTGGTCTTACCGTCTACATTGTTGTCTATGACTATTATGGTACCGGCTTTTACATCAGACCAAAACGCGTCGTCTGAAAAGCTAAGAACCCCTGGGGTTGTATCGCCAAGATCCCACTTTCTCATGTCCACATCCTGCACTACCAAAAGCTCCACCCATTCGAAATTTTTACCGCTAGTACCTTGGCCAAATTCGTTGATGATGACCTTTTTGCTATCATCGTCCACAGCCCTTGCCACATTATCTTGACCTATGGACATAAAGCTTAACACCATAAGCAGCACTAGTATAAGCGCTATGCCCTTATTCCGATATTTCCCCATTTCAAAAATTACCCCCCATTTCTTTTTATTACACTTTCTTGTGTTTTTGTGAACCTTTAACTAATCGAGTTATCTTCTTATCTAAATGCCCTATCGTAATCATGATACCCTGCAGCTACGTCCTGTCACCATGGCATTTGTGCATAAATAACCTAAGCGTGAAATCTCGGTCGAAATATGGCAACAATAACCAGCAACCGTCAATGGAAATAATGTATGTTCATACTAGGATAGTATAAATCAATAATGTTAAATCCATATTAAGTCAGCGTTAAATGTGCGTTAACTGAGCAGCATGCACAATTGCTTGCGATTAGTCAAACTCTCTGTCAAAAACAAAGCTAACCACACTACAGCATTTTAGAGTAGTAACCTGCTTTATTGCAAACAAGACATCGCTGGAAACATTGTTATTTAACCCTCAAATAGCGCTTATCACAGGTCAGATAAGACTGCGTCTTTTTGTTAGCCTTTTATTCGGGGGCGGTATAACATCCCGATGAGAAAAAACAAACATCATCTTAGCCCTTGGACATAGCATAAGCATATCATTTTAAGTCCATCTATGGTAAAATGTATTATAATTGTTTACTGCTCAGCTTCCAAGCTTTACGGTTCATGTGTTATCAAGCCCATAAGATGGGTGCACAGTAAGCAGCAGTAACAAAGAGTATGCCAAAAGGTGGTATTGTTATGAGAGAAATAGATGCTAGAACTATAACCGATGTGGTTGAAAGCCTGTGCATAGATGCTGCCTGCGATCTCGGCCATGATGTCGAGCAGCTTATATCGGATGCTGCTGAAAAAGAATCGTTGCCGCGAGCCCAATATATATTGAACCAGCTAATCGATAATATAAAACTAGCCCGCGAGCAGCAAATGCCTATATGCCAGGATACCGGTATGGCGGTGGTTTTTGTGGAAATAGGCCAGGACGTGCATATAACCGGCAGCTATATAATCGACGCCATAAACGAAGGGGTAAGACGCGGTTATCGGAAAGGCTATCTGCGAAACTCCGTGGTGAAAGATCCTCTTGAACGCGTGAACACCGGCGACAATACGCCGGCCATAATACATATTGAAATAGTACCCGGTTCGTCTTTATCCATTACCGTCGCCCCCAAGGGATTCGGCAGCGAGAATATGAGCGCTCTTAAGATGCTGAAACCCGCCGACGGCATAGACGGTATAAAGGCGTTCGTGCTGGATACGGTAAAAGCGGCCGGCGGCAATCCATGTCCGCCGGTTATACTCGGTATAGGTATAGGCGGCACTATGGAAAAGGCTGCATATATAGCCAAAAAAGCCTTATTAAGGGAGGCCGGCCGACACAATCCGGATGAATCCGTAGCCTCGCTGGAGCAGGAATTGCTCCATAGCATCAATGCCCTTGGCATCGGTCCGCAGGGGCTAGGCGGAACGGTTACAGCTCTGGCCGTTCACATAGAAACATTCGCCACGCATATAGCAGGACTGCCGGTAGCTATAAATATGCAATGCCATGCTTCCAGACATAAAACCGCTGTTTTATAGGAGAATTGAAAATATGGAAATTAAAAGTATAATGAGCCCGTTGTCAAAAACCGCTATAGATGAGCTTAACGCCGGCGACATGGTCAAAATGACCGGTATAATTTATACGGCCCGCGATGCAGCTCACAAGCGTATGATACAGCTGCTGAATCAGAATATCCCTTTGCCTTTTGATATAGCCGGTCAAACCATATACTATGCCGGACCGTGTCCGCCCAAGCCCGGTCAGGTCATCGGTTCCGCAGGCCCTACAACCAGCAGCCGCGTCGACGTATATACACCGCCGTTGCTGGCGCGCGGGTTAAACGCCATGATAGGCAAGGGCCCCAGAAGCCGCGCCGTAATAGATGCCATGGTAGAATATAAAGCGGTTTATCTGGCCGCCACAGGTGGTGCCGGAGCTTTAATAGCAAGCTGCATAAAGAAAGCCGACATAGTGGCCTTTGAGGATCTTGGACCCGAGGCCATATATCGGCTTGTTGTAGAAGATTTGCCGCTCATAGTCGCCATAGACTGTCGCGGCAGCAGCCTATATTCCTGAGCTATACCATTGATTTTGCTTGTTCAAGCAATATATCTGCTTTATCGGTTTTCTCCCATGGCAGGTCCAAATCGGGACGGCCGAAATGCCCATATGCCGCTACCTGCCTGTATATCGGACGCCGTAGGTCAAGATTCTTTATAATAGCGGCCGGCCTTAGATCAAAGTTGCGCTTGACCAAATCTACCAGGATGTCATCTGCTACTTTGCCTGTACCGAACGTATCCACCAATACTGACACCGGATGAGCCACACCTATGGCATAAGCCAATTGTACCTCGCATTTTTTGGCTAAACCGGCGGCTACTATATTCTTGGCCACATATCGCGCCGCATAATTGGCCGATCGATCCACTTTAGTGGGATCTTTACCTGAAAATGAACCGCCTCCATGCCTACCGTATCCACCGTAAGTATCTACTATTATCTTTCGGCCGGTCAAACCGGAGTCTCCCTGCGGGCCGCCTACCACAAACCGACCTGTGGGATTTATATAATACTTCGTGTTATCGTCAAGCAAATCGGCCGGTATAACAGCCTTTATGACATGTTCTATTATATCCCTTTCTATTGTATCATGATCGACTTCCGGTCCGTGCTGCGTGGATATAACCACCGTATCCACCCTTACCGGTTTATCATCTTGGTACTCAACAGTTACCTGTGACTTACCGTCAGGTCTTATATATGGCAGTATATCGTTTTTGCGCACATACGCTAACCGGCGGGTCAGCTCATGAGCCAGTGCTATGGGCATAGGCATAAGCTCAGGGGTTTCATCACAGGCAAAGCCGAACATCATACCCTGGTCGCCTGCCCCTATAGTTTCATACTCTTCTGTTGAAAGGCCTTTCTTTATCTCCAATGCCTGGTTTACGCCCAACGCTATATCGGGCGACTGTTCATCGATGGATGTTATGACCGCACAGGTATCGCCGTCAAAGCCATACTTTGCTCTGGTATATCCGATTTCTTTTATGGTATTGCGCACTATCTTAGGTATATCGACATAGCAATCGGTAGATATTTCACCCAACACCAAAACCAATCCTGTGGTAACGGCCACCTCGCATGCCACCCTGCCCATAGGGTCCTTGGACATTATATCATCCAGTATGGCGTCGGCTATTTGATCGCAAATTTTATCGGGATGACCCTCAGTGACCGACTCTGAAGTAAAAAATCTTTTGTTCATGCTTTTATTAGTCCTTTCCTTTCTAGACTACGCCAAAGCCCTTTGACACATTACATATGCAATAAAAAACCTCTTCTGAAATGAAGAGGTTTTATTCTATCACATACCCTCATCTTTCAGAAGGAAATACCTCCTGCAGGAATTAGCACCTGACCTGATGGTCGGTTGCTGGGTTTCATCGGGCCCGTCCCTCCACCTCTCTGGATAAAGGCTTTGCCGTATTTAATTTTCATAAATATAGTAACATAATTGGCTTTCATCGTCAATAGGCTAATTCTCATCGCCTACTACCTGTATCTCCAACTCCAATTCCACGCCAAACAGCTCTTTTATACGCTGCCTGACGATGTTTATAAGCTCCAGTACATCCCTTGCCGTAGCATTGCCGCGGTTTATTATAAAGCCGGCATGTTTCTCCGATACCTGGGCATCGCCCACGCGCATACCTTTTAAGCCGGCTTGCTCTATCATCGGACCTACATAACAACCACTTGGCCTTTTGAATACGCTTCCCGCACTCGGGTATTCCAGCGGCTGTTTCGTTCGACGCCTCAGATTCAAATCGTTTATATTATCCATGCACACTCGCGGTTCTCGCGGCTCAAGGCATAGTTTAGCCTCAAGCAGCGTATATCTCCCGTTCCGAAATATGCTGCTGCGATAACCATATTCCAATTCTTCAGATCGAAACCATCTGTCATTCCCGTTTGCATCAATGGCACGGACGGCCTGCACCACATCTTTCATTTCACCGCCGTAAGCACCGGCATTCATGACTAACGCGCCGCCCAATGTACCTGGTATCCCCGCTGCGAATTCCATGCCGCCCAATCCACGTTTGGCCAATGTCTTGCACAGCCTGGACAACAGTATCCCGCTTTGAACGGTCACTAATGTGTTGTCTATATCCACTTTAGCCCACTTATGAGCAATCTGCATGACCATGCCGCGTATGCCGCCGTCCAAAACAAGCAAATCAGTGCCGTTGCCCATAACAAGCAACGGCACCCCATGCTCACCGCATATTCTCAATACGCCGTATATCTCATTTAATTTGTCCGGAGTAACAAATATATCCGCCGGCCCGCCTATCTTAAAAGAGGTATGAGCCTTCATAGGCTCATCCATTTTTATATTTGCCGGATCAATCTCCGTAGATAATAGGCGGTATATTTGTTCCTTGTCCAAAAGTCATAACCCCTCGCTAAATGAAATATTTATCGGTGGCCAGCATAGCCGCACCGATTATGCCGGCATCATTGCCCAATTCGGCCAATTTTATATCAGCAAAATCCAATTCTTTATAGAATATATGCTCCTTTACCCTTTCTGTCAAAGGTTTTAACAAAAAGTCGCCGGCCCCGGATACGCCTCCCCCTATTATTATCATTTCGGGATCGAAAGCGTTTATAATAGATATTATGCCCATAGTAAGATAATATACGTACTCATCGAACACTTCAACAGCCACAGCATCACCTGCTCTGGCCGCATCCTCTATGGTTTTAGCCGTTATTTTTTCCGGATCCCCGTCGGCAAATTTCAATATCAGCGAATCGGGATATTTAAGTACGGCTTCTTTACCTGCCGTTATAAGCGCCGTAGCCGATGCATATTGCTCCCAGCAGCCCCGGTTACCGCATGTACATTGACGGCCGTTTATTTCCACTATCAGATGCCCCAATTCGCTGCCTACATGATGGCTTCCGCTATATATATGTCCGTTTATTATAATGCCACCGCCTAGACCGGTACCCAGCGTCAGCGTGATAGCATTCTTAACGCCTTTGCCCGCGCCATAAACGCTCTCGGCCAATCCGGCCACAGTGGCATCGTTTTCCATATAAATGGGCAAATCAATATATTTTTGCAGTTCACTGCGCAACGGCACATCATGCCATCCGAAATTATTGGCGAATATAACTATGCCGTTAGTATTATCTATGGCACCTGGTGAGCCGATACCTATGCCGCTTATATCATCTATGGCATAACCGCCTTTTTGTATAACCGACAGTATAAGCTTAGCCATATCGGCCGCTATAACTTCAAACGGCCTCTCGCGCCCCGTCGGCATGGTATCCCTCACCAATATCCGCCCACTGTCGTCTATTATGCCGGCAGCCATTTTCGTTCCGCCTAAATCTACACCTACATAGAGCATATACTATAGTTTCCTCCACATCAATCAATAAGTTCAACAACTTTACCTTTTTGTTTTAAGAAATTCAACAGCTTATACACCGACGTGTTTATGACATTATCCTCTGTCATCCCTGCTTTAGTCACTATACCCATTGCATCTGTAAAATTGCCTATATCATAGCATATATGCGCATCGCTTCCCAGTGCTACCTGCCAATTCAATGCCTTAACCCTTCTGGCGATGTTCATGCAATTATCGTAGCTGCCCTTGCGCGCTGTAAATGAGTGATTATTGATCTCCAACAACACATTGTATTGCTTTGCCGCCTCTACTACTTTTTCTATGTCGATAGCAAATACGGGATTGCCAGGGTGCGCTATTATATCTACATATGGGTTTTTCATGGCATTTATCATAGCCTGCGTATTGTACTCCACATCGCCGGGCTGTATTGTCACATCATGAAGGCTGGCTATCACTATATCCAATCCGGCGAGCAAATGATCCGGCAAATCGAGGCGGCCATCACTATCCATGATATTAGCTTCTATACCTTTTAATACTCTAACGCCGGATATATTAGATCTTTATGGTGCTGTACGCATGCCCGCATGCTACCGTATGGGCATGCGTATCCAAAACCAGTTTCAAATCCTACACCTTCTCTTCCTTCATCCCATGCAGTTACATTTGAGCCAGCTTGTTTTTCAGCAAATCTATCTTCTCGACAGTCGATGGATCGACACCATTCAGCAAGGCCAAATATACGCTGGCGTAATCGCCTATATATATAAGCGAAAATATTCTAGCTATATCACTGTTACCTCTGGACCATATTTCAGTAACTCCGCCTTCCACTTGTTTCAAAATCTCTTTTGTTATATCTATGCGTTTTTGTATGCGCGGATGATCGTTTTTGTCCCTGAGCATTATGACTTGGAACCTTTTCAAGAGATCTGCAGGTACTTCTGTACCAACCAGTTCATTGTGATTCCATTCCGGAAATACATTGTAATGAGCAGGCGCTTTGGCATTCTCGCATATCTGCCCTTTCCAACGTTGAGCGACGACTTCGCTGGTACCTACAACACCGTATATAACAGGCAGGTTATTATAAAATTTTCTGGCTAACTGCTTGGACAAATTATCAGCTTCAGCTTTAGACGGATTTAATTCGTTTCTCATAACTTTGAGCAATTCTATAGCTTCGAGTATCTGGGGCTTTACATCATTTTCATCCAATAAGCCTATTTTCGCTAAAGCCATAACAAGCGGAACAAATGAAACCCCTATGGCAGCCCTTGGCTGAAGCCCCGCTGGTATATTTATGACCGAATAGCCGTCGGCTTGAGCCCTTTTTAGCAGCTGACCGCCGGTAGTTATGGCTATAATTTGAGCGCCTTTAGCTTTAGCCGTATCATAAGCTGATAACGTTTCTTCGGTATTGCCGGAATAGCTGGACGTAAACACCAGTGTATCCTCGCCAACATAATTTGGCAATACATAATCCCTATTGACAGCCATTGGTATATTCAATCTGGTGGCAGCAAATACGCGCACCAAATCCCCTCCTATGGCTGATCCGCCCAGGCCGGTTACTATTATATTTTTTATGTAGCTTTTATCGACATTTAACTGCATGCTTTCCGCTATGCTTAGGGCTTGCTCCATTTGTTCCGGCAAACCATATACCGCATCCAACATATTGCTCGGATCGGCCTGTTTTAATGCTTGTACGTCATCGATGTTTATCATTTTTATCTGTCCTCCCTATTGTTTTTGTTCTATAATATTCTCCAAGCGCTGATTGAGCACTTGAGCAGCATGATAGCCGCTGTTTTTAAGGCGAAAGTTCATGGCAGCCACCTCCACTATAATAGCCAGATTTCTGCCCGGCCTTACTGGTATGGTTATCTTAGGCAATGTAACATCCAGGATATCCATACTCTCCTCTACCAGACCCAGCCTGTCATATACCTTATTATTATCCCATATTTCCAAAGCTACGACAAGGTCTATTGACTTTGTACTTATAACGGCGCCGGCCCCATACATGGCACGAATATCTATAATGCCTATACCACGCACCTCCATGAAATGTTTTATGAGATCGGGGGCTTCTCCTATCAACCTGTTATCGGTAACACGCCTTATCTCCACAGCATCATCGGCCACCAGCCTATGCCCGCGCTTAACCAATTCCAACGCCGTTTCGCTTTTACCTATGCCGCTGTCCCCCATCAACAGTATCCCCACGCCATACACATCCACCAGCACGCCATGACGCGTTATCTGCGGCGCTAATACGCTTTCAAGATAATTCATGGTACGATTTATAAACTGCGTAGTACTCTTATGGGTACGAAATAATGGCCTTTTATATGTCTGAGCTATTTCCATAAGCTCGGTCGGTATATCCATGCCGCGCGACACTATAACACATGGTATAGGGTACTTGAAATAATCATTCAAACGTTCGCTTCGAGTTTTAGCGTCTATGCTCATCAGATAGGTCATCTCTACCCTACCTATCACTTGTATGCGTTCATAGGCAAAATAATCGAAGAAACCCGCCAATTGAAGGCCCGGCCTATTAACATCCGATGTGGATATATTTATATATTTGCAGTCGTCTTTATATAAAACCTCCAACTGCAAATCTTCTACCAATGTTTCTATAGGGATAGAGAGCAAATTCATACACCTCTATTATATAATATCACGCATCTATTGTAACACTAAACGCATCGTTTGGAAATAGGTGTTGCAAATTATAAGATTGTATAGTCTTGATAAATATATCCACTAAATCAGGGTCAAAATATGTACCGGCGTTGCGCATAAGGCATTGCACAGCATCAGCGACGCCTCTGCAATCAGGTTCATCCGGCCATCGACCCATGAGCATCATATCGAAACCATTTGCAAGCGCTACTATTCTGGCTTCCAAAGGTATGTCCGTACCCTGCAGGCCATCAGGGTAACCCAAGCCATCCCAGCGCTCATGATGATGCCGTATAATCGGCACTGTATGCGCCAATGACTTTACAGAGCCGACTATATCGGCACCCCATATGACATGGTTCTTGAATATATCATACTCATCATCCGATAAAGGCTGAACTTTGACCAATATAGCGGTAGGAAGGTCTATTTTACCTATATCGTGCAGATATGCACCACACTTTATATCATCTATAAACCGCTGATGCATGTCCAAAGCCCTTGCAAGCATATCGGCATAAGCAATAACCCTTTGCGTGTGCTCATATGTATAATGATCGCGAGAATTCAACATATTTATGAATACCTGCATGACGCCCATGCCTTCCATCTGTACCATACGAACGGGATCGATATTATTATAAATAAGCTTTGCGGCATTCATGTTATCAGCAGCCGATTTTATAATTTGTTCCTTGGTTAAACCGTTCATAGGATAGCCTGCTATCCCTGCATATACGGTTATCACACCACCGGGCATATTGTCCTTGCCATAAAATGGGTAATCTTCTATATCTCTTTTAATACGTGCTATTGTATCTTTTATATGGCCTAAACTGCAATTTGTAAAAATCAATCCGAATTTATCGTCTCCGTATCTGGACACCAACTGCGCATCCCTCGCTCCTTCGGATATAATAACCCCAACTTGAGTTAAAACGGAATTGCCTATGGTATAACCGTAAAGCTCATTGTATCTCCCGAATTCAGCTATATCCAAAAGCGCTACCCACACATTTTCGTAGCGCCTATTATCATTGCTTTCTCCGATATATTTAAGCAGGCTTTCATGGAATACGCGATTGTTATATAAACCAGTCAATTCATCCGTCGTGGCCATTCTAGCCATATTCTCCGAATCCTGTTTTTGGCTCATCGATATATATCCCATTATGAAGGCTAACACAAAGAAGCTGACTATCAACAACATATCCTGCTCTAAATAAGCAAAACGCCTCGATTGTTCAAGCTTGGCCACATCGCAGAATATAACACTTGCCGATGCTATACCGGCCGATATAAAGCCGTATCTCATATCGAATCTGAAAGCATTGGCCATGATTATAAAAATATACGTCAACTTAAATATGCTTGTTTCGGGTTGGCTGGCATATAATATCCACGTTACAATCGCGATGTAAAACAGCAATTCCGCACAATCGGCCAGCCGCGGCTGTTCCCATAACCGCGGCTGATTATTTGTCGAAAACCATTGCCACCATGAAATGGTCATAGTGGCTAATACGATCATTATACGGACCTGTACATATCGTATATCCAGCGCTATAATATCAGATAAAATGCTAGTAACGGCTATGCCTGTAAAGACTGTATACATAACCTTCATAAGTGCTATTATTATGCTTAATTTCGCCTTTTGTACGTCCTTTGTGTTATTCACATTACGGCCCCCATATATAATTGCTATATGCTATGAAAATATTCGTACACCTTTTTAGCTGCCGATATATTCATAGCTTCGACCGATGCCAGCTCTTCCACCCCGGCTCGTTTTATATTTTCTACAGAACCGAAATGTTCCATCAGTGCCTTTCTGCGTTTATCGCCCACGCCGGGGATGTTATCCAATACTGATTGGAGAGCGCTCTTCCCACGTAAGCTCCTATGATAGGAGATGGCAAAGCGATGCGCTTCGTCCCTTATGCGTTGGAGCAGCTGAAGTGCCGGGCTATCCTTGGGCAATACCAGCGGTTCCGGTTTATCCGGTATATATATCTCTTCATTTTCCTTAGCCAAACCTATAATCGGTATATAGTCCAAGCCCAAGCCCGTTAATATCTGTCCGGCGGCATTTAATTGCCCGCGCCCCCCGTCTATAAGTATCAGATCGGGAAACGCAGAAAATTTACCGTTTTCTATATCCAAACCCTTTGCCGCAAGTTCTCTCTTTTCCGCCAAGCCTTTACTGTACCTTCGCTCCACGACCTCAGCCATACTGGCAAAATCGTCGTTTTGAGGCGTACTGATCCTGAACCGGCGATAGTCGCTGTTCTTGGGCCGTCCTCCTTCGGCTACCACCATGGAAGCCACGGTATCGGTGCCTTGAATATGGGATATATCAAAAGCCTCTATGCGCCATGGCATCTGATCTAATCCGAGTATCTCGGCCAATTGTTCAAGAGCTCCTTGCGTACGCTGTTTATCAGCTTTTATCTTTAGACTGAAACGCTCTAATGCTTCCTTGGCATTCTCTTCCGCCATTTCCACAAGTTTGCGCTTCTCTCCTTTTATCGGCACTTTAAGCTGAATCCTTAAGCCTTTTTTATCAGACAACCATTTTTCTATAGTTTGCCCATCTTCGGGCCATACCGGCAACAATACTTCACTAGGTATAAAGTTTATGCCGGAATAAAATTGTTCCATAAATGAAGCCAAGAGCGACGCCGTATCATCATGCCCCGTATCTTCCAATAAGAAGTGCTCCGCTCCTATCATCCTACCCCCGCGAATAAAAAATACCTGAATCATGGAATCCTCATTCTGCTGGAAAACACCTATCACATCCTGATCTATGAGCTCTGTGGACACCACCTTCTGCTTCTCCTGCAAGCTCGATATGGCGTTTATCTTATCGCGCAATACGGCAGCTTTTTCGAAGTTAAGCGCATCTATAGCCTGCTGCATTTGCTCTTTTAATTTATCTATAATACCTTCCTGGCGGCCGTCCAAAAAATCGCATACCTGTCTTATGACATCGGCATACTGTTCGGCAGGTATGTCTTTCTGGCACGGTGCCATGCATTGGCCTATATAATAATCAAGGCATGGTCTCTCTTTCTTTTTGCTGTTCAGATTGCGTTTGCATGTGCGCACAGGAAACAATCCTTTAATAGCCTCTATAGTTTCCTTTACGGCGGCGCTATTCGGATAAGGGCCAAAATAGCGCGCTCCGTCAGGTTCAGTCGAGCGCGCTAACATTATGCGCGGATATGGTTCGTTTACTGTAATCTTTATATAAGGATAATGCTTGTCGTCGCGCAGCGACACGTTATACTTGGGATGATACTCTTTTATAAGGCTGCACTCCAGTACCAGCGCTTCCACCTCGGAATCAGTCAATATATACTCGAAGTCAGCGATATGCGCTATCATTGAGCGTATCCTCGGGGAATGGTTTGTAGAAGAGCGGAAATACTGCCTGACGCGGTTCTTAAGCGACACCGCTTTGCCTATATATATTATCCGTCCATTTTTATCTCTCATTATATAAACACCCGGTTTATCCGGAAGGTCTTTAAGACGTTGCTCCAGATCGGGTATATCATTTATCATTTGTCGACGAGCTTCATCCCTTCACGTAAAGCTTTACGATTCACATCTATCATATGAGCCTTAGAAGGGCCCAGCATCTCCTTAAAACAAAGCTCAACCACATCTACCGGTGCTATACCAGTACAAGCTAAAAATGCACCGAACATTACCATATTGGCTACACGCACGTTACCCAATCGATTGGCTATGTCGTTGGCTGGTATATAATACGCCTTTATATCATCCCTTTTTACTTCGCGATCTATAAGCGAACTATTCACAAACACCGACGCTCCGGACGCTGCTGTTTGCTCGAATTTGTCCAGCGAAGGCCTGTTCATTATTATAAGGTCGGTAGGTGAGGTAACCAGTGGAGAACCTATGAATTCATCAGAAACTATAACATGGCAAAACGCAGTACCACCGCGCATCTCCGGACCATATGACGGATACCATGATACATTCAAGCCGACTTCCATACCGGCATGCGTCAACAATTGCCCTATCGACATGACACCCTGCCCGCCAAAGCCCGCCATTATAACTTCGTGCGTCATCGGTTGATCACTCCCTCGCCGTCCACTTTAAGCTCTCCTAAAGGATAATACGGTATCATATTATCCTGCAACCATTTAAGCGAATCCGCAGGCGTCATGCCCCAGTTTATAGGACATGTGGATAACACCTCTACTATGGAGAAACCTTTATCCTCTATCTGAGTGGTAAAAGCTTTTTTTATACTGCGTTTAGCTCTGGCGATGTTCTTGACATCGTGCACCGATACACGCGCTACGTAGGCCGCTCCCTGCAATGTGGCTAAAAGTTCGCTCACGCGTATAGGATAACCGGCACTACCCGCGTCGCGGCCATGCGGAGATGTGGTGGTAACCTGCCCAAGCAACGATGTCGGTGCCATCTGTCCTCCCGTCATACCGAATATAGCGTTGTTTATAAATATGGTGGTTATTCTCTCGCCCCTAGCGGCGGCATGCACTATCTCAGCCATACCTATGGAAGCCAGATCGCCGTCGCCTTGATAGGTAAATACCACTTTATCCGGCCATACCCTCTTTATACCG
The DNA here is from genome assembly GCF_020054945.1 of Mahella sp. Lineage (GTDB taxonomy): Bacteria > Bacillota > Clostridia > Mahellales > Mahellaceae > Mahella. Next base: position 16,792 of record NZ_JAIHAU010000009.1, on the reverse strand, counting down.
GTAGCTACCGCCGGAGCTCTGCCGTGCGCTGCTTCCTGCATATCTATATCAAAATAATCATGTGCCGATACGGCACAACCCACCGGCTCAACCCCTATGGTATTGGCTTGGATGTCCAATTCATCTATAACCTCGGCTACCAACCTGTGTACCAAACCGTGGGTACATCCCGGACAATAATGAAATGGTTTATCGGTGAGCGAACGCGGCCTTTCAAATATAATCGACATTATCGCACCTCCAGTACATCGCATATATAATCCAATATTTCATTGGGAGACGGTATCATGCCGCCCGTGCGGCCGTAGAAATATACCGGTTTTTTCCCGTTTATACCCAATTTTATATCTTCTACCATCTGCCCTGCGCTCATCTCTATAGAGAATACCGCCTTGACATTCGGCATATCGCCTATGGCAGCAACAGCATCATATGGAAACGGCCACAAAGTTATAGGCCTCAGTATTCCGACGCTTATTCCCAATTCCTTGGCCTTTTTCGCCACCGTCCTGGCTATTCTGGCCATAGTGCCGTAAGCCACCAACACTACATCGGAGCCTTCGATATCTATTGATTGATATTGCACTTCGTTTTGTTCAATACGTTTATACTTATCTATGAGTATAAGGTTACGCTGTTCCAATTGCTCCGGTATCATAAACAGCGAATTTATCACATTTCTCGGGCGGCTGCCATCGCATCCGGTGGTTGCCCAATCCTTTGCCGGAAGCTGTCTTTCTATTCGCTTTTTAGGCTCCAATACCACAGGCTCCATCATCTGTCCCAGCATGCCATCGGCCAATATCATCACTGGATTTCTATATTGATCGGCTATATCAAACCCCTCTACTATAAGGTCTATCATCTCCTGTATAGTCGATGGCGCCAGCACTACCAACCTGTAATCGCCATGACCGCCGCCTTTTGTGGCCTGGAAATAATCGGCCTGAGATGGCTGTATGCCGCCTAACCCCGGCCCGCCGCGCATGACGTTGACTATCAGGCATGGCAATTCCGATGCGGCTATATAGGATATGCCCTCCTGCATAAGGCTTATACCCGGGCTGGATGACGATGTCATCACCCTGGCGCCAGCTCCTGCCGCACCGTATACCATATTTATAGCAGCCAATTCGCTTTCGGCCTGTAAAAAGCAGCCTCCGGCCTCTGGCATACGTTTGGAAATATATTCGGCCACCTCATTTTGAGGCGTTATAGGATAGCCAAAAAAATGACGGCAACCAGCCATGATAGCCGCTTCCCCTATAGCCTCGTTTCCTTTAATAAGTACCTTTTGAGCCATAATACTCCACCTTTCTACGAAACCTTTTCTATTCTTATAGCTATATCAGGGCATATCCGGGCACAAAAAGCACAACCCGTACACTTGGTCTCGTCGGTAACACCGGCCGGATTATATCCGCTGGCATTGATTCGATCTTTATTTATAGACACTATACCTTCAGGACATACAGATGTACATAGACCGCATCCCTTACATATATCTTCGAAAAATACTATATGAATCATTTCATCATCCCTTTCGGTTACTGTTCCCACGGAACGTGTAAAAATATTTTTATAGGCATGGCCTTATATTTATATTCATCCGGCAGTTGCTCTAAGACGTCCGGCAATCCGCATATTTTAACCACAGGTATATCTGTTTGCCGCGATAGATCTTCTGCCAAAGCCTGACCATACATTATATCATATATCGTGGTCTCGGAAGATAAATTCGTATTATTAATAATGCCGGTTACTTTTAATCTCGACGTCTGTTCGATAGAATGCAACAAATTCCCGACAGCCGATATATCAGCTGACAACGGTCGTCTGGCATTTATTACATACATCATATTGTATGTGCCGTCTTTTATATGGTCGCGCAGATTACCCAATATCTTTGCCCCGACCTCATCTCCTCCTATATCCAGTACCACATTAAAATTCGTATCATCAAAGGCGCTGTAGACCGAGGCCGGAATAGATGGTACGTCCAATGCCGTACCGGCAAAATTCGGCGCTATGACTTTTATTTCATTTTGTTCTAGATAATCCCTTACCTCAACTGTCCTGAAAAACGGATTTACTATATCCAGATCGACTATCATGGTTTTTAAGCCCTGCCTTTGCAGGTCCAAAGCATAGTTTATAGATATCTCGGTCTTACCGCTGCCGAAATGGCCTACGAATATGTTTATACGCTTGTCTGACATCATCATTTTAACAACACCGACACCGGCTGTGGTTCCACTTTTATAAGTTCTACACCTTCCGGTAATACTATAGTAGGCGTTATATCATGGCGCCCGCGGCTCATACCTTGAGCATTAACCACGACTTTTATATCGGTTGGCTTTAAGTCCTTTATAATACTATACGGCCCTTTTACCGATAGCGTTATACTACGCGGTTTATCGCCTACTTCAAGGTTTTCTGCCAAATTTTCTATTACTAGATCTGTCACAGCTACCTCCTCCTGTACATCTTGTTCTTTTACAGTTATATCCACCATAACGGGTTCTCCTTCTATAACATCAATACCTGCGAGCGATATCAATTGCGCTTTAACAGTACTGGTGGCCTGAACCTTAGATAGATCAACGGGTTCGGTTTCAATTGCCGTTACCTTTGAAATATCGTCGTCTGAACCAGCTACAGTCACATTAGCAGGTTGAGCGACTATACTGACCATCTCCAGACCATCAGGCAATTTCCCCGACGTATTTACTTTTACAGGCACAGTTTTTACAGCCCTTATCTTTTGATAAACCCTTACAAAATCGGTGCTTAAATCGAGGTCATCTGTTATTTGTCTTTCCCGTTCATCATAAAGCATTATTGGCAATGAACGCGTTATATCGTATTCAGCCCCGCTCACATCCATACGTACTATTGCTGTGCGTACCTTTGAAACCAGACTGCGCGGTCCGGTAACTATGATCGCATCCGGCACCAATTCGGTTTCCAGCACCCTATGATTTTCTGCAGGTTGGCCTTCTAATTTCAATTCTACAGGCAATTGATTGTTCACGATATCTTCCAGTTCTACTTCGATATAGGGCGGAGAAATATCGATTATATCTATATTGCTCGGGACATTTATGATTTTAACCGGTAGTTGGTGTTTACCGCTGGTATTTATCGAACCTATATCGGCTACGGCTTTTATATCATATGGTTTAAAAGCGGCTACATCGCTGCGGCGCCCTTCTATTTTTACGCTTACCTCTTGTATATCCGTATTCATACGTATTAGATGTTTGCCTTTTAAAACCGCCTCATTTTGTATCTCAACCGGTATATTGCGTATAGTTCGCGCTATATTGGGATTTTGATCGCCGGCAACATAAGACCAAAGTATTATCGCAAATACTATAGATATTATTTTTTGTGGTAAATTACTTTTCATCGCCGCCCATATTCTGTCCATGCTTTTCCCTCCATTCCCGCCATATGCGCCAATTGAAAGCTCTTGTTTCGTGACTCGGAGCATACATTTGAACCAATATGTCCCTTAACATTTTGGAATCCAGATATCTGGTAAGCTTACCTTCACGCGCAATAGATATAACGCCTGTCTCCTCCGAAACCACTATAGCCAACGCATCGCTGACCTCTGATATGCCTATCGCCGCTCTATGACGTGTACCGAGCTGTTTGCTTATATCCTGCCTATCGGTCAATGGCAAAAAACACCCCGCCGCTATTACGCGATCATCTTTTATAATAACGGCACCATCGTGTAAAGGCGTGTTAGGCACAAATATGTTGCTCAATAGCTCGGATGAAACCTTTCCATCTACTCTGATACCTGTTTCTATGATCTCATTCAGGCCCGTTTTGCCTGCTATAATAATGAGCGCTCCTATTTTATCCTTGGATAAGTTCTGCACGGTTTTAACTATTTCCTCTACGGCATCGCTATAATCGTTCTCGCTGGGCATGAATAACGAAATATTTATAAGTCCGGCTCGGCCTATATGCTCCAACGCCCTTCTGAGCTCAGGCTGAAATACTATAAGCAGAGCTATAACGCCGACGGTCATAGCATTTCTAAGTAACCAGTTTACGGTATTGAGCCCCAACCATTCGCTTAATTGGGTGGATATCAGCAATATAACGAGGCCTTTGAGCACCTGCTCCGCCCTCGTTTCTTTTATGAGCATAAGTATCCTATATGCTATATAGGCTATTATCAATATATCTATAAGGTCTATTATGCGAAATAATGATACCGCATTTAAGACTTGTTGCCACATCATAACACCTCATACTAATTGCAGGTACTATATACACTTTAATCTGGAACATGCCAAAATAGGCATATACGGTATAACTGCGCTATGCAATCCTTAATATTATAGTTTGCTCCAAAAACCCGTTTGCCGCAATTAAAGTATATACACTATAACAGCGACCTAACTGATCTATATTAATATTATAATATATATATCCCTTTTGAGCAAGTTAGATACGATATTCTTCAAGCTGTTCTTTGAAACTGGCCGTGAGCTCCTCAAGCTGATTTATATAGTCCATCAATTCCTTTATCTTATTGGAATACGTGGTAACATTAGCGCTCATTTCTTCCGAAGAGGCGGAATTTTGCTCAGCTATGGCAGCCAGCGATTGTATATTATCGAAAACCTTGCTTAACTGTTTGGTTTCGTTAAACAACCTATCTACCAGAGAAGCAATCTGCTGCGATACAGCCTGTATGTTATCGGCGGCGCTCATGGTATCGCCGGAAGCATTTTGCAGCAACTCATTGCTTTCATCGATCTGCTGAAATTGAGCAGCGATCTGCTCCGCCAGATTATTGATCTGCTGCACAAACAATTGTAAGCTGCTGCTTATGCTTTGGGCCGAACGCTTGGATGTTTCCGCCAATTTCCTAACCTCTCCGGCAACCACCGCAAAACCTTTGCCGGCCTCCCCCGCCCTTGCCGCTTCTATAGAAGCATTCAACGATAATAAGTTAATTTTCTCGGCTATATCCTCTACAGCAGCGCTTATCTGTAATATATCATCAGCACTTTGAACCAAGTTCGCGCTTTGTTCGTTCACAGCTGAGAAATTATCCTTTACTTCCACCAATACATCCGATACACGACGGACATTTTGCGATGAAGTTTGAATGTTTTCTACTGCCCGCTCTAATTGTTCTCTGCTATTTTCTTCTTGTTCGGCTAATTGATTTATATCCCTTATATCGTTATCTAATATACCAACGGCATTAACCGTTTCGTCAGCTTGGTAAATCGCTCCGTTGGCCACATCCTGCACTACATCCGATATGGTATCGGAAACACCTTTCATATCCATCGCTATATCAGAGAAGTTCCTGGCGAAATTATACATATCATCAGTACCACCCTTTAAGAATACCATATCTTTGGTTATATTAGATTTAACTATATTTATTTTATCCATTAGACGCTGGAAATTATCATGGCTATGCAACAATATCGCATGGCTGAAATCCAATTGCGCTAATTTATCCATCTCATCTTCTATGAGTTTCATAGGGGCCATCACTATACGCGAAACTATGTAACCTATAACCGCCATAACAATCCCATATGTAACCCTTTGCCCAATAGATAACCCGGGAAATAACCATGATGTAGCAAAAGTTGCTATACCTGTAATAGTCCAATTGTTCATTAAAGAAAGCGGCGCTGCCTTCTAACAAGCCCAGAAAATAATCGAACAATCCTCTTTTGGATATATACTCCATATCAACCTGATCCGGCGTTATCTCTGTGCATATTAGGCGCGGAGGTTTGGCACCTCGTATTATCTTGGTCAGCTGAGCATGAACGGCATCCATCATCAGTAAAAAGCCTTTTAAGCTGCTGCGTTCGAAATACGACGGAAACCATTTGGAAAATGTATATATATTATGACGTCCTAAATCGCGCCATACATTTGCGGGCTCTTTGCCCACATCATGTGCTACCTGCTCTATTATTGCCTTGGCTTGTTCATCAGCTATATCATCCAAAGGAGCTATGATTCTATTTACATCCCAATCAAGCCTTTCTAAGGCAGCGTTTACGGTATCTTTACCGTATAATTCCCTCAGCGTGGATATCCACGTAGATACAATAGTACCTTTCATATTATTTAGGCACATAAGGCGTATGTGCCTTTCCCTCCTCTTTTGCATTTTATCGACCGCTTGCAGGTTTTGTTTAAGAGCAAAGAACTTCTACTGATAATAATTATCGGTTAAAAATAGATATTTCATTAATATTACAATATGTACGGTGCTATAGGAGCACAAGATAAAAAAGTCGACCGACCATACGATCAATCGATTTGAATCATAACTCTATAAGGCCAAAGCTTATCTGTAATGCTTCGTCCACTTTTTTCATAGTTTCAGCCGAAAGATAACCTATTTTTTCCCTTAAGCGTTTTTTGTCTATGGTACGTATTTGCTCTAATAGTATTACCGAATCCTTAGGCAAGCCATAGTCAGAAGCGCTTATTTCCACATGGGTCGGCAATTTCGCTTTATTGATCTGCGACGTTATAGCTGCCACTATGACAGTAGGGCTATATTTATTGCCTATATCGTTCTGCACTACCAACACCGGCCGAACCCCGCCCTGTTCGGAACCAATCACAGGGCTTAGATCGGCATAAAACAAATCCCCTCGCTTTATAATCATCTAATTTTATCACTCTCCGCCAATAAAGCTTTCATACGCATTAAGGGCGTAATTGTCGGCCTTGACGCCGATCTCGGCCATATCCTCATTTATCCTGGCCATATCCTGATAGCCCTTAATCATTTGTTCTTTTATCTCTATCTTCTGCCTTTCTCTTATATAAAGCTTCATAGCTTCTCTTATAAATTCACTTCTGTTCTTCTTCTCCATAGCCACAATCTCGTCTACTTCTTTCAATAGACTGTCGGGCAGGCTAACCAGTATCTTTTTGGAAACCGACATTTTTAGAACCTCCTCAAAAAATATGTAAGGAAGAACATAAACACTATGAATTATACTGCACATTTAATCCATAAGTCAATGGTTATAAATGTATTTTATGGCTGTCGGTATCATTTCTATTATGTCACCGGCCACCAATCCATCCATCCCCTTGTCCTCAACGGCTTTATCACCCGCCAGCCCATGTATAAAGACACCGATATATGAAGCTTTATCAAGGCATCGGCATTGGTTTGCCATAGCCGCTATAACGCCTGTCAATACATCTCCGCTTCCGGCTGTGGCCATACCCGCATTCCCGGTACTATTTATATACACGCGGCCATCCGGGCAAGCTGTTACGGTAGCCGCCCCCTTCAATACAACCACAACGTTGTATTGAGAGGCAAAATTCCTGGCTATATCGATGCGTTGGCATTGTATCTGTCCAATAGGTAGCCCTGTCAGACGGCTCATCTCACCCGGATGCGGCGTCAAAATAATATTGCCTTTACTGTTCTTAAGCAAATCTTTTTGTTGGGCAATGGCATTTAAGCCATCAGCATCTACTATTATAGGTATATCTATATAATCGATAATATTCCTCAAAACATAAAAAATTTCATCATAGACCTGCATACCGGGGCCTATAATCATGACATCGGCTTTTTGCGCCAAGGCAAGGATATCGGCTAGAGCATCGGCCGAAATTCTGCCCACGCCATCATCAGTTACAGGTTTCACCATAACTTCCTGCACCGAAGCCGCTGCTGCATTGTATATACCATACGGTACGACCGCAGTAACCATACCCGCTCCGCTTCTCATGGCGGCTTTAGCGGCCATGATCGGCGCACCGGAAAACCCGACGGAACCACCCACCACCAATACGTGACCGTAATCGCCTTTATGACTGTCTGCTTCACGCACAGGCAAAGCTATATCATCAGCAGTTATATATGCAGCGTTTATATCCACATTATTTATAGCAGCCTTCGGTATAGATATATCGGCTATGCTCAAATGTCCGACATACTTTTTACCCGGATAGATGATCTGGCCTATCTTCGGTAACGCAAACGTCACGGTTTGGTCGGCTGTCACTGCGCATCCGCACACCTCACCCGTATCACCGTTTATACCCGACGGCATATCGACAGATATCACATAACCGGCTGACTCATTTATAGCTCTTATTACATCAGCAGGCAAACCCGTTACCTCTCCCTTGATACCAGTACCGAATATTGCATCAATAATCACATCGACATACTTTATATCGGTGTAAAATTCATGCAAGGCATTCTCATCGTCTAATTGCATGCAAGGCACGCCTATTCCCTGAATGATATTAAAATTTACAGCGGCATCGCCATTAAATTTAGAAGGATTGGTCAAAAGATAAATCTTTACGTTTAAGCCATGTTGATAAAGATGCCTGGCCGTTGCCAGGCCGTCGCCGCCATTATTGCCTCCGCCACATACAACGGCAATGCGACGGCCATTATGATGTTGAACACGTTTCATCACCCTGTCCACAACTGCCAAAGCAGCATTCTCCATAAGTACTACGCCGGGTATACCGTAACGCTCTATTGCTATTCTATCTATAGAACGCATCTGTTGAACCGTCACAGCTTTCATATTACCATCCCCTATTGTTCTATAGCAGCTATTACTATCTCCATACTGCCGAAGCGCTCCAGATCCATTGGCACGGATATAGCAGGTGTTTTACTGGAAATCTCGATGCTATCCCCTGTCAGTATAGTAGGCGGCGTTATGTCTATCTGCAGCCCCTTCTGTGCATATATGGTACTGGTATTGCCCATCACCATATTGCCTATTTCCCCTATGGCGCTTACAGCTATCTCATCCAATTCTTTTACTTCCATACCACCCATCATGTATGATGCTATACCTTTTGCATCCTCCTTAGATAAAAGAAAATGTACTTGACCTTTTATTTTACCAGTTACCCCTATAATTATTATGAGATCATTTGCTGAAAATGGCGAAGTTCGAAGATATATCTTTCCAACCTTAGGTTCAATACCGCAAATCATAGACAACACCATATGCCCAGCCTCTAAAAACGGATTGATATACTCTGCTTTCATTAGTATTTTCTCCTGCATATTGTAATTATAAAAATAATGAATTTATCCGCCTTTAATAATACCACATAATTTTATCATGAGCAAGAAATTTGTCGAAACTGTTGCTATTCTATGATAATGTCATGTATGAGAGAGGGGAGTAAGCCTCTCCCCATAAAGGAAGGACGGTGTTTCGAAGAACTATCTGGGAGTAAAACAGGCTCGCTATTTTAGAGTGAGCATAGAAGAAATTTTTATATGAATCAGCCGCATTTGGAATAGCCGCAGCTCGGACACATCACGCATCCGCTCTCATGCTCCAACTCTCCGCCGCATTCCGGGCACACAGCTCCGCCTTCATTATCATCTTGTTTTTCTATATCATCGGCTGTGTCAAAGTGGTTCTGCTGCTCATCCGACTGTATTTTCATGACCTTTTCGATAGTACGGGCTATAGCGTCAGGACAGGATAATACCTTCAATCCCCTTTGTCGTATGGTAGTATGACAGCGTATGCCTTTTAGCTGATCCACCAGCGCCTTCACATCGATCCCCGAACGCAGCGCAAGCGATACCAACCTGCTGGTGGCTTCAGATTGAGACGGGCATCCTCCCGCTTTACCGAGATTGGTAAATACCTCGCATATGCCTTGATCATCATAGTTCACCGTTATATAGAGATTGCCGCATCCTATTCGTACCTTCTCCGTTATTCCCCGGGTAATCTCCGGCCTAGGCCTCGGTATGATGGTCAGCTCGGGTTGAGCCATAGCGTCAGCATCAGCCTTATCTTTATCGCCTATATTCAGCACCTGTGCCTCCCTGCTGCCGTCGCGGTATATGGTAACGCCCTTACATCCCAGCTTATAGGCAAGGATATAGGCCTGGCGCACATCCTCTTGAGTAGCGCTGTTCGGAAAATTCACCGTTTTAGACACCGCATTATCGGTATAGTGTTGGAATGCAGCCTGCATGCGGATATGATATTCCGGCGATATATCGTGAGCTGTAACAAATACCTTTTTTATATCCTCGGGTATGCCGTCTATGTGCCTTATGCTGCCTTGACGCGCTATTTGGCGCATTAATTCGGCATTGTAAAAGCCCCTTTGTTTAGCCACTTCCTCAAATATTGGGTGCACTTCCGGCAATTGGGTATTATCCATCACATTACGCACGAATGATATGGCAAATAACGGCTCTATCCCGCTAGAAACACCGGCTATAATGCTTATACTGCCGGTAGGCGCTATGGTGGTGACGGTGGCATTGCGCACCCTCAATCCCTTATCATTCCATATGCTCTGTTCATACGCAGGAAACGTACCACGCTGCTCAGCTAATTCGACCGACTGCTGTCTTGCCCTATCGCATATAAATTTCATGAGCTTAGTACCGAGTTCTATTGCCTCATCTGAATTATAGGGTACGCCCAGCCTGAACAGCATATCGGCCCAACCCATGACTCCTAATCCTATCTTTCGCGTGCTCTTAGTCATTTTTTCTATCTCAGGCAGGGGATAAAGATTCACATCTATGACATTGTCCAGAAAATGCACTGCGGTATCCACTATCCTGGCCAATTTAGCATAATTTATCTCCCATTTCCCGGCGTCTACGGGCTGTACTACCGAAAGCAGGTTTATCGAACCGAGGTTGCAGCTTTCGTATGGAAGCAAAGGCTGTTCGCCACAGTTGTGTATATATATGCCGTTGGCATCAAAAGCATTGATTGCGGGAACTTGCACGTCAAATACTTCTTGTTCTCCCATTTCAAAACATTCTGTAACTTCAGCATAGAACCGCTCTCTGTTCAAGCTGCGCTTATAATTGTCAAGACCTTCCTTCAATCTTTTTTGCTTTTCACTGCTGCTGAATCCGATTGTTTCAGCGAATTGGAACAAATTATCCTGGGAAATGATTAGTTCATGTCCTGACTGTACAGTATATTCCCTATGTCCCCCCTTGCCATCAGGCATGGATTTCATACTCTGCTCTTTTCTGTCAACATAAATCGTGGATGCGATACCAAGCCTGTGAAGCATTCTTTGAGCCGTTTTCAGACATTCAATATCTTTTTGCCAGAGTCTTACCGAAATTCCTTTTTTCTGGGTTCCTACTACTGTCCCGTCAGAATCAAATAAGCCTTTAAGGAAGCCTTTGTGGAAATTATAACTGGTTTTCTCTATGGAACAATTGACTTTTTTATCTCCAGGCAGGATACCGTATTCACCAGCCAGATCTCTCAATGAAGCAAGGCGCATCCTGTTTTCCTGTCTGTCACTGATTATTGTCTGAAATCCATTGAAATCTCCTCTGTGCGGCAGGGTATATGCTGCATCCTCGGCAGCCTTCATAAGTGTTTGAGCTTCTTCATCACTACCCCAGACACAAATAATTCCGCCTTCTTTTTTAAGAGTACCGTCCCCAATGAGAAGTCCTAAAAGAAAGCCTTCATTATAGCTGCCTTTGCCTTCCCATACCAGTCCCCTGTTATTTGAAAGGATAATACGGTCTCCCGGTTTTAATTCACCGGCTGCCTTCCATTCTTCATCAATTTTAAATCTTGTAACATTAGATGCAGTTCTAACCAAATGATCCTTTGTCAGGGTCAATTCATATCCCCGATCTGTGCTCAATTTTATTACATTCTTTACTCCAGTTTTGAAAAAGCCTTTTTTATCCGACTTGTTAAATACGCCATTCAAAGCCAGATTCTCTTCCTGCCCGAGAATATCCCATACCTGTGCCGGACCATTGCTGGTAACCACCCAGGAATCTCCGGTTATACAAGGGTTGGTGCTTTCTATCTCTCCAAGAGCCGGCACTGCATTATCCTTATTGATGCGATCAAGGAATACTATGCCCGGTTCGCCGTTATGCCAAGCCATATCAACTATAAGGTCGAATACCTGTCTGGCTCTGAGACGCTGTGTTGTCTTGCCCGTATGAGGATCTATGAGGTCGTACTCTTCATCCCTTTCTACTGCTTCCATAAACCTCTCGGTTATGCCGACGCTTATATTGAAATTGGTTATGTCGCTGTTATCCTTCTTACACTGTATAAACTCCAGTATATCCGGATGATCCACGCGAAGTATGCCCATATTTGCGCCTCGACGGGTGCCGCCTTGCTTAACCGCTTCCGTAGCAGCATTGAATACCTTCATAAAGCTGACCGGACCGCTGGCCACGCCACCGGTAGAACGCACGGTAGCCCCCTTCGGGCGCAAGCGCGAAAAGCTGAATCCAGTGCCACCACCGCTTTTATGGATGAGCGCCGCATTTTTTACAGAATCAAAAATGCCCTCCATAGAATCTTCTATGGGCAAAACAAAGCATGCTGAAAGCTGTCCCAGCGGTCTGCCGGCATTCATAAGAGTGGGAGAATTCGGTAAAAATTCCAACTCGGTCATAATATCGTAGAATTCTTGTTCGGTTTTCGACACATCAACCTTGGAATCATATATGGAATCGGCTTGAGCCACATGATGGGCCACCCGCCTGAACATTTGCTCCGGCGTTTCAATGATGTTTCCTTGCTCATCTTTTGCCAAATAACGTTTCTCAAGCACTTTAATTGCATTATCAGTAAGTTTCAAGTTATAGCCCCCTATCCGTTATATCTATATATAGAAGTTCAGTCATGCACTTCATACAACATATTGTATAATACTATGCTCGGGATTTCAATAATTATTTTTCAAATTCGATTTTACCCCATTTTTCTATGCGGCCGGCCACCACAAGCTTCTGTCCGATCTCCGGTTGTTCTATTATTCTATCGACATCCTTTATAGTAAGCATAACCGTCCCTTGACAATCGCTGCCATCTATCTCCAATATATCCCCATCATATACAACTATCGAAGTATCCTCGCCACGCAGCAGCGCTCGTCTCTCTCCATTTATCATAGCATAGACATCGCCGAAATATAGGCTTTGCGCCTCTATATGAAGCACCAAGTGCGCTTGTTGCTGCCAGGTTATATCGTTGCTTTGCAACGATTGACCTTCTAATCTGGCCGCTCTGTTCAAAGGTATATTGTCCGAATAAAAAAATAAAAATGCCTGTGACACCACCGTTAATATAAGCGCCGTAATAAGCACAACGCTGATCTTTCTTTCAAGCTTCTCCATATTATTGATTATTCTCTTATACAACTGCTCGAACATCCTTTCAGCAACTGGCGCCGGCCAGGTAACCGGTGGAAAAAGCTATTTGAAGATTATATCCTCCCGTCAAAGCATCTACATCGATGATCTCGCCGGCAAAATATAACCCTTTTACCAATCTCGATTCCATAGTCTTGGGATTTATTTCTCCAACATCCACGCCCCCGTGCGTTATAACAGCCTCTTTGAATGAACGCAGGCCTGACACATGCATTTTCAGCTCCTTCAACATCTCCGCCAAGTTTCGCCTTTCTTCTTTGGTAATCTGATTAACGGGTTTATCCTGTTCTATTTGCGACAATTCCACTATGACAGGTATCAGTTTTTGAGGCAAAAGGTCGCCTAGGGAATTCTTAAATTGCTTATTATTATACTTTGAGAAGTCCCTTCTTATGCGTTCATCCAGTTGTTGTAGCGTCAAAGCCGGCTTTAAATCCAGCACGATCTCTATATCAGCCACATTGCAGTCGAGCACATATCGGCTTAGTGTCAAGACAAGCGGGCCAGAGATCCCGAAATGCGTGAACAACATCTCTCCCTGTTCTTCAAAAAATCGTTTGCCGACAGCATAAGCGGATAATTTAACGTTTTTTAACGATAACCCCTGCAGACCTTTCACCCAATCCTCGACTATATCCAGAGGTACCAGCGATGGCATAAGTGGCTTAATGGTATGGCCCAATCGCTGAGCCATAGTATAACCGTCACCCGTAGAACCTGTGGTAGGATATGACAAACCGCCTGTAGCCAGGATTACGCTACTTGCTTCAACCGACCTGCCATCATAAAGTTCAACCCCTTTTACAACATTATTCTCCGTCATTATATCTTTAACACGCGCATTAAACCATACATCCGTGCCGCTTTGCTCCACATATCGGTATAGTCCCTTTATGATATCGCTGGACTTATCCGATACCGGAAAGACCCTGTTGCCGCGCTCATATAACCGTTTAAATCCGATGCATTTGTAACATTGCACCGGCCTTTACCGGTTATGTATATCTTCTTGCCCGGCTTTTCATTGCGCTCGATCAACAAAACGCGCTTACCGCGGCCGGCCGCGGTCCCTGCGGCGATCATGCCGGCGGCGCCTCCTCCGACCACTACCACATCATAGCTAGCGCAAATGACAGGTGTCGTTAAGCCATACAAGTATATTTCCCTTCTCTCTAAGCTCCACAGCGGTTATGCTGGCGTTATCCATCCTTATAGAATTAAAATGCCTTATATCCATGCCGAGCAATTCCAACGTCAGTACCTTTAACGTCAAACCATGACTTACTATGATTATATCTTCCCCAAATCCATTGGAAATTATAACCTCAATGCAATAACGTATCCGTTGCCTGAATGAATCTAAAGATTCGCCGCCGCTTATAATGACCCTGCCCGGATCAGTACGCCAAAGATTATAATCCTTAGGATAACGCGTACTAAGCATCTGCGATGTCAGCCCTTGCCAGCAACCCAGATTCATTTCGCGAAGCTCCGGCAAAAAATCAATAGGCGCATCTATTTCCTCCCCTATTATTTCCGCCGTCTCGCGAGCCCGCTTGAGGTCGCTGCAAAATATATGGGATATATCGCATCCTTTAAACGCTTTGGCTACGGCGTACGCTTGCTGCTTTCCTCTATCGCTCAACGGTATATCGCATTGGCCCTGGGTTTTGCCCTCTAAATTCCACAGCGTTTGGCCGTGCCTTACCATATACCACCTACTCATCCTTCTCCTTACCCACATACACGTGGTATTGACTCCATATCTTCTCCAACTCGCCAAAATACATCGATACATCGCCGCGCTTGCGTTGCCCTACGGCCACTATGAGCGCATTTATGAGGCTAAGCGGTGCTACCAGTGAATCCACGAACGAGGCCATATCGCTGCGAGCCAATAATGTACAATCGGCCCACTTTGTCAATGGGGAAAGCTGGCTGTCGGTCATAGCCACTATTTTAGCCTTTCTTTCTTTGGCAAATTGAACAGCCTCTATCGTGCGGCTGGAATAACGTGGAAAGCTTATGCCTATAAGCAAATCCTTATCCGATATCCAAATCATCTGCTCGAATACGTCGCTGACCCCTGAGGTAACCACGCGCACATTGGGTAATATAAAGCTTAGGTAATATCCCAGAAATTGTGCAAGAGGAGCAGAACTGCGCATCCCCAGAATATATATTGTGTTAGCGGCAAATATGTTGTCTATAACGGAATTAAACGTATTCTCATCTATATCCTCTATAGTAGAGCGTATATTGTTTATATCAGACTTTAAAACCGTTTTAAATAATACATTGGGATCATTGAAATCCGCCGACATCTCTATACGCTGCACAGTGGTCAATTTATTGCGTATAAGCTCTCTCAACGCTTTCTGCAACGCCGGGTAACCATCATAACCCAATAGATCAGCAAACCTTACCACCGTGGATTCGCTGACCCCCACCTGCTCTCCTATGCGCGAAGCCGTCATAAAGGCGGCTTTTTCGTAATGAGCCATTATGTATTCCGCTATAAGCTTTTGTCCCTTACTCATGGATTGATAATGTTCTTTTATCCGTGCAAGTAAATCGTCGCTATCGCTCATTATATACTCTCCCATTTATACTTTTATTTCAATGGCCATTCGCCTATCTGCCATTGTTTTAGTTCCTTAATCATATCATATTTCGTCAGATCATAGTGTATAGGCGTTATAGAAACATATCCATGTTCTATGGCTACTATATCGCTGGTCTCATCGTTGGCTTCTTCAATGAGCTCTCCGGTAAGCCAATAATATGGCCTGCCTCTGGGATCATAACGCTGTTCATAATTGTTTTTATAACGCTTAACACCCATATGGGTTATACGAATGCCTTTTATGTCGTCTATAGGCATAGGTGGTATATTGACATTCAATAATATATTAGAAGGCATATCGTGTTCTATAAGCGTACGGCATATATCAGCTGCCAGCACCGCCGCCGCACTATAGTCCAGATATTCATATGATGTGACCGACATAGCCACTGCCGGTATATTGAATATAGCGCCTTCTATAGCCGCCGATACAGTGCCGGAATAGATTACATCAGTACCAAGATTAGCACCACGATTTATGCCTGAGAATACCACATCGGGTTTATCATCCATAAGCACATCTATACCGAGCTTGATACAGTCGGCCGGGGTACCCTCTATAGCATAGGCTTGTACTCCGGCTATATCAAACGATACTTGTACCGCTCGCAAAGGATCGCGCATGGTTATAGCATGGCCTGCGGCGCTGCGTTCCCTGTCTGGAGCGGCAACTGTAACATGCCCTATATCGGCCAGTGAAGCAGCTAATGCGCGAAGACCGCTGGCATGTATACCGTCGTCATTACTGACCAATATATTCAAATATAATTACCTCCATCATCTGTTTCATATGCTTATTATATTATATCCACTTATCTCATGCAAACACTATTATCCGGGCCCCAGCTCATTTGGTGAGATATAAGTCATTAATAATCCACCTAACGGCGTCCAGCACGTTTTGGGCTATATAGTCAGCCTCAACATCTTTCCATGTATCCCGG
>NZ_JAIHAU010000070.1 GCF_020054945.1 Mahella sp. | reverse complement strand
CATATAAAAAATCTATGAACAATATCCTATCATAAAGACCTTTAAATGTTTAGTGGCAAATTATCCCTTGGAATAATTTTTCTTCATGCTTTTGCCGTGTGCATATGTGATTCAGCATATATGCAAAAACTCCGGCAACAACATATCCACGTTGCTGCCGGAGCTTTATCTATGTCATCTTTTTATATAAGCCCTTTGGACTCGAGGAACTCTTTAGACACTTCAGCGGCATCCCTTCCTTCGCCATCGACATAATAATTGAGCTGCTGCATATCCTCTTCGGTTATAGCGCCAGCCAGCTTATTGAGCGCATCAGCGATTTCAGGATGTTTATCCAGCAAATCTCCTCTAACTAATGGCGCTGCATAATACGGCGGAAAGAATTGCTTATCATCTTCTAGTATCTTTAGGTTATGCGATACCAGCAGGCCATCAGTAGCAAAAGCGTCTATGACCTGAACCTCATCGCTATCTATAGCAGGATACCTTATACCAGTATCCATAGATTTCACATCCTTGAATTGAAATCCGTACTTTTCTACCAATCCAGGCAAGCCATCCGGTCTCTCCACAAATTCCATGGAGCACCCGAGCACTATTTGATCGGCTATTTTGCCTAAATCTGAAAATGTATTAAGATTATGTTGGGCGGCGAATTCCTCTTTTACCGCCAGAGTATAGGTATTATTAAAGCCCCAATGCTCCAGCCACACGAGATTCCATCTCTCTTTATATTCCTTTTTCACCGTGTCATAGGCCTCATCTGGATCGGTCGTGGGCTCCATCTGCAGTATATCAACCAAGCCGGTGCCGGTATAATCCATATAAATGTCTATACCGTTATCGCTGCCACCTTTTTTGATGGCTTCAAAGCATACATTAGTACCACCAAGATTGAGCTTTCTCTCAACCTTAAGATCTGTATGCGCCTCTATCAGATCCGCCATCATATTACCTACTATTACCTGTTCGGTAAAGTTTTTTGAACCGATAACCACTGTATCGCCGTCTCCGCCGGAGGTGTCACCTCCACCTTGGCATCCTGTTACTATAGCCAATATTAAAATCGTAAAGCTTAATACAATCGCTAATTTTCTTCTATTCATCAACTCATCCTTTCTTTGCTTAAATCAAGCCTTCTTCTTGCAAAAATTCCTTAGCCACATCGTAAGGATCCATGCCTTCAATATCCACCTTACCGTTCAGCTCGGCCATTTTAGCATCATCAAGCGTACCGCCAAGCTTATTTATCAGCTCTTCCAGGCCTGGAATCTCTTCAAGAGTATCAGTCCTGACCATTGGAACGGCATAGTATGGTGGGAAAAATTTCTTGTCATCTTCAAGCAATACAAGGTCAAACTCGGGTATACGCGCATCGGTTGAAAATGCAGATATTACATCTACTTCATTGTTCTTTATAGAGCTGTACATCAAGCCCGAATCCATCGGTACAACATCCTTAAACTCTATGCCATATGCTTCCTTCCAGCCCGGATATCCATCCGGCCTTTCGCTAAACTGCATAGAGCAACCCAATACGGCATCCTCAGCAACTTTTGCCAGATCCGAAGATTTGCTCAAACCATTAGCTTCAGCATAATCCCTTCTGACCGCCATAGCGTAGGTATTGTTAAATCCGAGCGGTTCCAGCCATTTTATATCCCATCTGTCAAGATAATTTTCCTTAACCACCTTATATGCCTCATCCGGATCCGTAATAAGATCCATTTGCAGCATTTGCATCAATCCGGAACCGGTATATTCGACTGCGGCATCTACCTCGCCGCTCACTATAGCATTATGCAACACCATAACGCCGTTTAATCCAAGCTTTCTGTCCACCTTAACATCCGGCATATTTTCCTCGACAAGAACAGCCAACATTTCACCGACGATAAACTGCTCTGTATAATTATCGGAGCCTACGACAAAGGTTTTGCTGGCTGTACTCGAGCCGCAACCGAGTAAGGCGCCAGATATCATAGCCAACAATAATATACAACTTATAAGCTTTATAGTTCTCATGCTTCGACCTCCTTCCCATTAGTATTTTTAAGCCCTTTGGGCGTAACGGCCTTTTCCACCAATCCTAAAGCAAAATCGACCAGCAGCGCCAATATCATAGCGGGTATGGCACCGGCCACTATCATTTGATTATTGACCATCGATATCCCTCTATATATAAACTGCCCCAATCCTCCTGCCCCTATCAATGCCGCTAGAGTAGTGAGTCCTACGCCGGTAACGGCCGATATCCTGACGCCTGCCATTATTACAGGCAATGCCAGAGGCAGTTGAACCATTCTCATAAGCTGGCTGTCGGTCATACCCATGCCTCGGCCGGCTTCTATCATTGCGCTGTCAACATTGCTAAGACCGGTATACGTGTTCTTTATAATCGGCAACAACGAATATAGAAATACCATGACGATAGCCGGAACGGTACCTATCCCTAAAAACGGAATAAGGAAGCCTAAAAGCGCCAAACTGGGCACTGCCTGAATAGCATTGGCTATACCGATGACTGTAGATGACAATTTGTTTACCCTCGTTATCAAAATACCGGCAGGTACACCTATAGCTATAGCTATAGCCACTGCCAAAGCCGTAAGGTATATGTGCTACCATGTAAGCGTAAATATCTGATCGCTGCGATCAATCATAAACATTATATATTCCATTATTGTATCCATACACTCACTCCTCCCCTACATATCTATCGCCGAGCACATTTACCAGGCTGCTCCTGGTTATCAGCCCTCTTAACCTGCCTTGTTCGTCAGTAACAGGTACATATCCTACATCGTTTTGTGCCATCAGCTTCAATATATCGGCCATTGAATCGTCCAACTTAACGCTTACTATGTCACGCTCATATATTTCTTCCAACCGCTTAGCCTTATTTGCGTTGCTTCGCACTTGCTTAGCAGTTACTATGCCTAAGAGCTTGTTTTTATCGTCTACTATGATAAGGCTATCGACGCTACTGCTGGACATTATCTCCAGAGCTTGGGTAAGCGTTCTGCTTGGCGTGGCCTTTATGGGATTTGTTATCATTATATCTTCGGCCTTTATATATTCAGGCTGCTGCCACATGCGCTTTTTACCTATGAATTCTTCGACAAATCCATGAGCCGGATGCCTTAACAGATTCTCCGATGTATCAAATTGAAGTACCTCGCCATCCCTCATGATACATATCCTATCCCCGAGTTTTAACGCTTCATCCATGTCATGTGTGACAAAAACTATCGTTTTATGCAATTCCTGTTGCAAATTGAACAATTCATCCTGCAATTGAACCCGCGTTATCGGATCCAAAGCACTGAAGGGTTCATCCATAAGTATAATGTCCGGATCAGCCGCCAGCGCTCTGGCAACACCTATCCTCTGCTGCTGTCCTCCCGAAAGTTCATTCGGATATCTGCTCATATATTCTTCCGGCGGCATGCCTACCAGCTCCATCAATTCCCTAATTCGCGCTGTTTTCTTATCTTCCGGCCAATTCTTCAGCGTTGGTATCAGTCCAATATTCTGCTCGACAGTCATATGTGGGAAAAGCCCTATCTGCTGTATAACATACCCTATATTCCTTCTCAATTCTATCGGATCAGCCTTTAGTATATTCTGATCATTGATATATATAGCTCCAGACGACGGCTCTATCAATCTGTTTATCATTTTGAGCGTTGTAGTTTTACCGCAACCGCTGGGACCTATAAGCACTGCTATTTCTGCATCATTGATCTCTATATTCAGATCTTTTATAACGGTCGTATCACCATAACGTTTGGCTACATTTTCAAATTTGATCATGCCCTTTATGCATCTCCTTCCAACAAACTTCAAACTCTATTATATACATTAAGTTGTTACATGTCAAATAAAAGGAAAAAGATGGATGTTGCTTTGAGCAATCTAAAAGCGCTTATCTCTCATATAAATACCCTTCGGTACGCAGTCTAACATTCTCATCCCCCGCTATAACCAAGACATCTTTAGCTTGTATATCGTTGTAGGGCCCCGGTGAAACGATTATAGTATTTCCCCTCTTTATAGCTATAATAGTAGCTCCTGTATTTTGCCAGAACTTCACTTCCGATATAGTTTTACCCGTTACATGGCTGTCTTCACGAACCTCTATTTCGGTTATATTATAAGGGGCCATATCATTGGCACCGCTGGCCCATGAGCATGCCACGGATACTATTTCTTTAAGCCTTTTATCCAGCTGTTCCCTTTCTTCCATAATATCACCGAGTTCCGCCAGCAACGACTCCAGCACTTTACTCTCCTCAAAGCGTTTTATATATTTGGCAGCAGCATCCTTGGATATAACTATTATACCTTTCCCTTGATACGTAGCCACAACACCCACATCCTGGAGCAATGAAACCGCTCTCCTTATAGTTTCGGGTGACACTTTGTAGCGTCCGGCCAAATTCGAGCGCCCATACAGCCTTTGTCCCTCATAAAATTCTCCTTCGGCTATCCTTTTTGCTATATCCAATGCTATGTTCTGATACCTTGGCCCTATCACATTCTCGTCCATATATTTATACCTTTCTACAAATCTCAACATTTTATATAGATTATATCAAATACTATACCAAAAACAATCTCTTTCCCATCCCCTTTATTTGTGTTAATATATTAAAAACAGTACGAAAGAGGATGAAATTTAAATATGCATTTGGATTGGAATGCCATGCGCGATGAAGTGGACAAATTGCTGGACGCCAAAGGTTTTAAAAAAAGCTTAAATAACAAATGGCAACTGGCCGCTCTCCTACATACAGAAGTGGTAGAATTACAGCTTGCCGATAATCCCGAAGAAGAAGAGCTGGAATTAGCCGACCTGTTTATACGCGCTTTAAATCTGGTTATAGCCAATGGCATGGATTTAAGCCAGTGCGATTTCTCGGATACATCATGGATGACGCTTCTAAAACAAAACAGGGATTTCCGCACGGTGGATTGCCTTAACTATGCCATAGTCCAATATACTGAAGCCATCAAAAAACACAAAGGTTTAAACGAAGAAAATCATGCTACAATTATGATACTTCAGGCTTTAATTCAATATGCCGATATGCTCGGGCTGGATATCAATCATATCTTCAGAAGAAAAATGGATATAAATTGGGGGCGCCCTTATCGCTACGGCACCGGCATGGAAGAATCCGCCTATTCTTAACTGCGATTCGGACGTTTCCAGCGATACATAGTGGTATAAGGCCTTCGCAGACTTTAACCACTACTTTTCGAATGAATTTTTGGGGATAAATTCTTCAAGGCCTGACCCGCGAAGCCTTTATGCTCACGCTTTTCACCGACCCTTGACAAGACCGGGTCCCAAAGA
The DNA here is from genome assembly GCF_020054945.1 of Mahella sp. GTDB lineage: Bacteria > Bacillota > Clostridia > Mahellales > Mahellaceae > Mahella. The sequence continues at coordinate 616 of NZ_JAIHAU010000070.1, read as the reverse complement.
GATATAATATTTTTGGAGAGGGTTAAGGCGTTTTGGTTTCTGTTTCCCCTCCGTCGCCCTCGGCATCTTCTGATTATCCCTTTGGGTGGTATTGTCAAGGGAGACCGGCGACTCCCGAGTGGCCTGACCATGGCTCTATCCTCGCTGGGTTGCTGTTTGCTGCTTTAAGCGGTATGACGTACCGTTCATATTGAGTATATGGGCTCTAAAGGTTAAACGGTCTATCAAAAAGTGTTTGCAATATAGCTTCTTGGGTAGATAGCCACCTCCTCATTGCGATAATAGATCCTTACTGTTGTACCGTATCCCTTAACGGTAACATCCTTGCCTACAAGGCGAAGAGGAACCGAATATTGGCTACCGTCAAAACGTACTAGGCCAAATTCATTTACGCTGGCGGTGGCCTGGCATGCCGTATCAAATGGATATAAAGGCAATGATATCAAGTGAGCCCGATCTATCTCATAGGCCTCACCTACTATCTGGGAACGGCCCCGTATGGTATGTGAGCGGTACCTTATGCACCGCTCCAACAGCAGACGATTTAGCTCTTCTATGCTGTCCACGCGGGGAATAGGTACTAGCACATTGCGTCGGATGTATCCTACCAGACCTT
>NZ_JAIHAU010000069.1 GCF_020054945.1 Mahella sp. | reverse complement strand
TTATTTGTTTCTTAATTTATTTATTGAGATAGGAAGATCACTAAAAATATAGAAAATTTTTATTTTAAAAAAATACTATCTGCCGTATATCTCATCATAATTATGGAAACCGTCTTTTATGACGGTATCATCGAGGTTGCTTATATCAACGGCAACCGGCTGCAATACATAATAAGGCACGTCATATTTGCCATCATATATAGTATTAGGTACACTTATGCTTTCGCCTTTAGCCAGCTTTACAGCCATATCGACCGCCTCTTCGGCAAGCCTGTCGACGGGTTTATATACAGTCATAAATTGAGTTCCGTCAACTATTCTTTGGCACGCCGTCAGGTCAGCATCTTGCCCCGTCACCATGGCCTTGCCGCTTAGCTTATATTCAGACAGCGCTCTTATAGCACCTGCGGCCAACATATCGTCTGCTGCCAATATTGCATCTATTTTAGTTCCCTTTTGAAGATATTTCTCTGTTATATTAAAAGCATACTCAGACATCCAATCCTCTGCCCACTCTTCAGCTATTATATTTATTTCCCCTGCTTTTGCAAGCGGCGCCAATACATCGTCATAACCTTTTTTTAGTAAACTGGTATTGTTGTCCGACGGATCCCCGTTTATAATCAAATAATTGCCCCGTGGTACCTTGTCCACAAGCGCTTGCGCCATGAGTTTACCTACCTCTTGACTGTCAAATGATATATACAAATCGACATTCGATTTCAATACCAGCCGGTCATATGCTATAACCTTTACGCCGGCTTTCTTGGCCGCCTCTACCGCATCGGCCGATTTTTCACGGTCATTAGGTACTATGACCAGCACATCTATACCCCGGCTTAACAAATAGTTCACCTGTTCGACCTGATCCTCATCGTTATTATTGGCATTTTGAACGATAACATCGGTCCCGAGAGCCTTTGCCCGCGCTACAAAGATATCCCTGTCACGCAACCATCTATCTTCTTTTAAGGTACCCATAGAGAGGCCTATTTTTATACCGTTATTATTTCCCTCAGACTCTCTGGCCCTTGAGTCCGACAAATTTTTAAGCTCTCGGGTATCTATAATAAGCAGTATTATAAGCGCGATCAATATTGTCGACAGTATAACAGTAATATAACGGCGCATTTTAGTACTCATAGGCTTATATCTGTTCCCCTCCCAGCGAAGCCCTGTATTCCGAAGGGCTTTTGCCGGTATATTTTTTGAATAACTTGCTGAAATAATTAGGATCATTGTATCCCACGCTATAGCATACATCCTTTATGCTTCTAGATGGGTCCGCCAGCAATTCTTCAGCCTTTTGTATTCTTAAACTGCTAAGATACTCCACAAAATTTCGGCCGGTTTGTTCTTTAAAAAATTTACTGAAATAATGGTAACTCATATTCACCTCACGAGCCACATCGTCCATGGTTATATCCTTATTATAGTTTTGCGCTATGAAATCTTCAACGTGTCGTATAATCTCATTAAGCACCGTATCCTTTCGTGCTCTTATGTTTTGTGATACTGTTTTAATCCATGCCAATATAGATGTTTTTATTTCTTCTATATCGTCATTCCCAGAAATACTATATGTTGCAGGCATATTGCCTTCCATATAATAGGACGCCGTTCTATTAAGCACGATGAAAAGTTCTCTCAGCATATCGGCCATCTTGTCTTCTCTCCCTCTGTAGTTCAATGCCATCCAATCGAATATCTCATTAAACAAGCGCACAGCACCTATACCATCGCCCATAATAACCTTGTCTATTAATAATTTTTCCTTATTAAACGGATAGATATCTTTTTGGGCAAAGACTATGCCCTGATCATCAAAATGGGATATCTTCTCCTCATCGATTTTAAGAGTTCTATCGGCTTCATCATATGATACAGTGAAGTTCTCTATGTCATATGGCCTGCCTATGCCTATTCTATAGTTTAGGTTAACCCTTTCATCCAATCGGGAACACAGCCTTTTGGCTATTTCTATAGATTCGTTTTTTATCTCAAAGCTGCTCATTTGACGTTCCACCGGCACATATGCGGCTATGCTGTTGAGCATGGGCGGGCCTACAAGGCACGGCACTATTGACTTAAGCTCGGTGGCGAAACAATCGTAAAATACCTGTTTGTCAATACTGCCGGCAACGCTGTCCACATAGTCTACGTTGCCTATCATAACATAGCCGTAGTCAAGTTGCATATCAAAAATACTTTCGTAAAATTCTATATTGCCGTCGTCGATTTTACCATAGAAATGCGAATACACAAACTCGCTCTCCAGATACGGTAATATTTTGTTTAACGCTTCTTTAAGCTCCAATTCCTCGGCCATGGACTTGCGCTGTCTTGTTATGGTTTCAGTCGCCTTATCTATTACCTCGATTATTTTGTTCTTATTAAGCGGCTTAAGCAAATAATCAAAAACGCCGAGGGCTATGGCATCTTTGGCATAATCGAAGTATTCATATGCTGTTATTATAATAAATATTATGTCGCTATGCCTCTCCTTAATTTTTTTAATAGCTTCTATACCGCTTATTCCCGGCATGCGTATGTCCATAAGCACTATATCGGGCCTTATTTCATTTATTTTTTCAACGGCTTCGCGGCCTGAACGCGCGCTTCCTACCAATGCAGTATTGGGTATACTCTTCTCTATTACAAACTTTATAGAATCTATCACTATTTGCTCATCATCGGCTACAAATACCTTTATCACGGTTTATCCCCCTCCATAGGCAACTTCAAAGTTACGATAGTTCCTTTGCCTTCTTCGCTGTATATCTCTATAACATCGCGCACGTTATCGACATCATAAAACAGCATAAGCCGCTTTATAACGTTATGCAACCCTATGCTCGAGCTCCCATCGCTTTTATCCAGTGAAAGTATTTTGATTATTGTATCTCTATCCATGCCTTTACCATTATCCGTCACCTTCACATAAATATAAGGTTTATAATACCTCGCTTCAATTTTTATAAATCCCTTGCCCTCTATGTCCTCTATGCCATGTATAAATGCGTTTTCCACCACTGGCTGTATTATGGTAACCGGTATTTTATAATCTAATATAGCTTCATCGGCATATATTTCAAAGTCCACCTTGTCTCCAAACCTTGTTTTAAGTATATACATATAATTCCTCACATTGCCGATCTCATCCTTCAGAGTAACAGGCTGATCGGTCTGACGCAGGTTATAGCGGAACAACGATGCCACCTTTTCTATAAATTCAGAGGATTTATCAGCGCCTTCCATCATAGCCAGCTGCGATGCCGCATTTAATGTATTGAACAGAAAGTGAGGGTTTATCTGAGCCTGAAGGGCCTTCAATTCAGCTTCTTTTAGCTGTGTTTTCAGCTCTGCCTGTTCCTTTATTTCCCGTATATATTCCTTTATGCTGGCCAGCATCCTTGCAAAAGCATCTGCGAGCACCTTCACCTCATCGTTAGTAGTCATATCGTTTAAAGGCTCCACATCAAAATCGCCTTCGCTGACTTTTTCGGCAGAATGAGAAAGCGCTATCAGTGGACTGGTTATCCGACCGGTCAGATATACGGCAAGAAAGAGGCTCAATGCCATTGAACCCGATATCAGAAATATCTCTAAATAGCTTATATACGATACATTCCTTGCTATATCGCTGTACTGTGCGGCTCCTTTATCAAGATTATTATACAGCAGCTCGTTTATATACAATTCGATATATCCGGCTATTTGATTTGCTTCGGTAAAGCTCTTTATATACTGGCCGCTGTTTCTGGCTCGTTTTGCATTAACCGCATCATCGGTTTTTATCAGGAGGTTCTGGATCATATTGCCTATATCCTTCATCATAAGGCTTGCGGCATCATAATTGTAATCTTGCGTCATCTCATGGGACTTGCTCTCAAGTTCATTGTATAAGGTATAGTAGTTCAAAAGCGCATCGGACGAACGCGTGGAAAGGTATTTCTCCACCTCGGCTTCCAAAGAATTTATACCGGAATAAAGGTCGTTTAGCTCCATATAATCGGCAAATATGCCGCTCATTCTGTCAGTGGCGTTCTTTGCATTATAATAAGACAAAATGCTGATACCGCTCATTATAATTATCACGATCAGATAGTATAAAAAAATTTCTCTCCTTATACCGGTCATTCTAAATATACCTTTACTGCGCATATGTCATATCATCCTTAGTTATTATCTTCAAATCGGTATCTATAAAGGCAGAAACATTGTTTTCTTCTTTGATCTCCACAAGCGATTTTATGCTATTATAGCCCATTTTATAAGGGTCATTCATCACTACCCCGTATATGACGCCTTTATTTATATAATCCAGTATATCCTCACTATCGCCATAGCCGACAATCTTGATTTCCCCTACCTTATTGTAATCGACCACAGCCTGAGCCACCCCCAGCGTATCGCTGGCATCGGTAACATATATGGCGTTGACTTTAGGCTGGCTGCGCACAATTCTGCCGACTATATCTTCCGCGCTCAAAATACCCATTTCAGACGTATAGATATCGGCAATGCTTATATTTTTATAATTCTTAGCTACGGCGCTTTTAAATCCGCTTATAGCTATATTCTGACTGGACACATCGCGCTGTGCGCTGTTTATTATTATGGCCACATTTCCCCTTCCTCCTGTAGCGTCGTTTACAAGCCTTGCGGCTTCTTCTCCAAGCAAAAAATTGCTCACGCCGACAAAAGTCTTTCTTTTACTGGCAGCCGCGTCGTTCTCCATGGTAACCACCGGTATGCCCTCATCAGCGGCGGTATTTATGACTTCGGTAAAATCCTCGTTATATGGCACATGAGTAACTATGCCGTCCACTTCCGATGCTATCGCTATATTGAGGAATCTTTTTTCTTCTTCGGGATCGTTAAAGCGCGGTGCTTTGAATTCATAAGCCACGCTATAATGTTTGGCGGCATCGTCCGCGCCTTTCTTTACCTCCTGCCAAAAGGGGTCGCTCAGATTTGGCGCGATCATATAAAAATGATATTTGGGCCGATCTTCAACAAAAGAGTTTATTCTTTTGTTAACGTTCGTTATCATCGCGCCGGTTATCATAATAGCAATTATAAGTGCAATATTTATGACATTCTCTTTAATATAGTTTATAAATCCCATATCATTTAAAGCTTTCACCTTTCGTATATAATGCCTCATAAGATTATTGTAGCATCATATAAGCGCTTATAGCAATACATACGCGAAATTTCAGTGTTGGTTTAAAGCGTACAACGGCAAGGAATGCTTTAAAAGAAAACCCTGCAGAAACATGCTGCAGGGTTCTAAAAGGTGGGTTTTATGTCAAGCTTTAAAAGCTCGCTGCCATATCGGTTTTGCCTATATACAATAAAAGGCAAAATAAAAACCGCAGAGTTACCGCGGCTCATTTAATCCGTTCCACTCCCTTCCAACGCCTACGAGGTTAGCTGACGGGCTCGAGCTGAAAGAGTTGCTCTATCCTTTATGGAATACGCCCCATCTGATGGTTCCCCCGCTTTACGGCAATAATGCCGAAAATTAAGCGCTCAACGAACTTATTAACTTTTCACAAAATTATTATATAACATGAATGCTAATGGCTCAAGTCCCATAATTGACGATTATAGACCGCATTATACTCTTTATTGCTCATCCTTGCTATCTATTAGCTTTGTTCCTTATAATACCATTTTCGTAATGCGGCACTATATCTATAACATCGTGTTTTAAGCAATACTTTATATCCTCTTCAAATCCGGCTTCCATGAGCTTGCCATAATGGTATGTATGGCTCAGCAGCCTATTCAGATCGCTCTTATTCAGCTCATATATGTATCTGCTGGTCAGCGCCAAATCGTCGAGCTCCACATCTTCCTTATTGCGGCATATGTAAGATACCACCATACCGGCCGTAACCACATCGTCTAATGAGAACTTGCCGTCCGTACCGGCGCATAATATGACGATATCTTTATTCTCCTGGACAGTTCCCCGTTCACCTGCTAATAAAAACGTATTTTTATCATAGTTCTTGGCCATATTTACGGCTTCTTCTATCTCCATAACCGGTATTACTTCTTTACACCCGTTGGCCAATGCCGTAACAATGGTGCTTGTGGCTCTGAGCACATCTATTACAACGGCTACTCTTCCTTTTAATTCTTTCTCCAATATGCTATTTTCCGTCGCAAAAACGCTAAGATTCATGGATAATCGGCACGCGGTCGCAACCGCAGCCCCTCCTTCCTGTATACAAAAACTCCAGCTTTTTTATTATACATTTTTGTATAGCATCATGCAAGCTTCAATTACCAAATACCCATCGTACGGCCATGGCTGCCACAATAAACCCTGTGATATCAGCCATAACAGCGGCCGGAAGAGCATGGCGGCTTTTTTTCACTCCTACCGCTCCGAGATAGACAGTCAATACATAAAAAGTGGTTTCAGTAGAACCCATCATAGTAGAAGCTACTCTGCCTATATAGGAATCCGGCCCTGCCGTAGACAGAATATTGCCAAGCACGCCCAATGAAGCACTCCCGGATAGCGGCCGTACTATTATAAGCGGCAATACCTCCGAGGGGATACCCAGCGGTTTCAATACAGGCGCCGTAAAACGAGCCAGCATATCCATGGCCCCCGACGCCCGAAATACCTCTATAGCTACAAACATCGCTATCAGATAGGGCATTATCTTAAAAACCGTCGTTATCCCTTCTTTAGCCCCATCCACAAAGGCATCATACACCTTTACCCCCCGTATATATCCCGCAGTTAGAACAAAAAAAATAAAAAGCGGCACCAGCCATGACGATATAAGCCTCAATATATCGCCTTCTCCAGCATCTTAGCCACGCATATACCGATCACGGCAGCACAAAAAGTGGTTATCAGCGTCGTGCCGATTATGCCAGCCGGATCAGAAGAGCCGGCACTGCTGCGCACAGCTATCACTGTGGTGGGTATGAGCTGCAACGATGCGGCATTTATAACTACCAGCATAGCCATATCATCGCTGATAGTCTCTTTATGATGGTTTAACTGCTGTAAATGCTGCATTGCCTTTATACCAAGCGGCGTAGCGGCATTTCCCAGGCCCAGAACATTAGCTATCACATTCATGGATATAGCACCCATGGCAGGATGACCCTTGGGCACATGAGGAAATAATATATGTAGGACGGGACGCATTATGCATGAAAGCGCATCTATTAGTCTCGCTCTTTGTGCTATCTCCATTATCCCCAACCATAAACCATATGCACCTATCAGGCCAAATGAAATTACGACGGCCTGCGAAGCCCCGTCTATGGCCGCTTTGGTAACAGCATCGGCCTGATCGTTCAGCAAACCTACAAATATACCGACTGCCAGCATCACCGCCCATACGGCATTTATCATACTGTCCACCCCATCTGCTTTTTGCGATATATACTCGATTAATATATATTCGGCAGTAGGCGGTTTTATTCGACGAGTACCTGTAACACTTTCGCAACGCTCGAATAAAATATATATAGACTATATATTGTGAAAGGAGAATAGCCATGAATAACGGTTATTTAAACTATGAGCAAAATGCTCCACAAAAGCCTCCTTTCCCGGGCGACAGATATCCAGGGCTAGCCGAGGCATATGTGCCGTACCAGCGCTATACAAACAGCTTTCCACCTATGGAAGCGTTGAAAAACGGCACCATGTTTCCCGAACTGGTAAAGCCCTATAATAAGGTAAAGGCATAGGGAGGAAGATAAAATGTCTGACAATAGAACAGAAATGTTGAATCAAATAAGAGCCATAGAATTTATGGCGGTCGAATTAAACCTATATCTTGATACGCATCCGAATGATCAAAGGGCTCTCAACGAGTACAACTATTACACAAGACAGCTCATGGGAGCTAAAAATGAATATGAACGGCGTTACGGGCCTTTGAGCAATTTCGGAGGATCTTTCAGCCGCTACCCATGGCAGTGGATAGAAGAACCATGGCCATGGCAACAGGACATTATCCCCGATTAGAAAGTGGAGGAGTAGTAACATGTGGTTTTATGAAAAGAAAACACAATACCCTGTGAAAATAAAAAAGACCGACCCTCGGATGGCCAAATATATATTATCCCAATATGGCGGTCCTGACGGAGAATTGGCAGCTTCTCTGCGCTATCTCTCTCAGCGCTATGCCATGCCTACCCCCGAAGCTATAGCCACATTGAACGATATAGGCACCGAGGAATTAGCCCATTTCGAAATGATAGGCTCTATGGTATATCAGCTGACCAAAGACGCCAGTATAGAACAAATAAAAGCCACTGATAACGGCGTTTACTATACGGACCACGATAAGGGCATATACCCCAGCACCGGTACAGGCGTGCCCTTTAACGCCGCCTATATACAGTCCAAAGGCGACCCTATGGCCGATATACATGAGGATATGGCGGCCGAACAAAAGGCTCGGGCCACATATGAGCATCTGCTCGATCTGGCCGATGATCCGGACGTCATGGAACCGCTTAAATTCCTGCGTGAGAGGGAAATAGTCCATTTCCAGCGTTTCGGCGAGGTAATGGATAAACTGCAGGAATACCTGAATTCAAAGAAGTATTTTTAACAAAAAACCGGACCTGTTCGTAGCCGAAACGGCCGGCTATGCTGCCGGCCGTTGAACTGAAGCAGCGCTCCATGCTCATCTTTCATGGATGCGATTATTGCAAATTATAAATCAGATCGGCTGATAACGCCATAGACCAGATGCACGATACCGCCGATGAGCAGCGAAATTCCGATAATGATTGATATTGAGAACCATGCTATAAAAGGATTGAGCAACAGCAGCGCTCCCACAATCAAAAGCAATACAGCCATTACAACGGTCGCAGTATACAAATTAGAAGCTGCAGTCTTATATACCCTTGCATCGATAATACGCCGTATAGCATCTATGATAAACCAGATACCGATAATATACACGAATACATTAATAGCAAAGTCGGGCTGGCTCACCAGTATAATGCCGAAAATAATCACCAATACGCTCAAAATCAGATGGAAAGTAGTTATGTTGTTCTGCTCATGCCTGATATTTTCCACAAGAGAAACAACGCCGCTTACAATGACCGCGATGCCGACCAGCAATGCTATAGCCCTTATGGTGCCGGTAGGATTAGCAAACACAATGATGCTGGCAATTATCATAATGATCCCGATAGCAATGGCCAACCACTTTATATTCTTCACGTAAAATACCCCCTTAAATTTTTCATAATTCTATTTTCATATTATTACAAATCAAGCCATATGTCAATCTCTTTATAGGCATTTATCGCGGTTTTTTTTATTTTTGGTCTATTTTTCGCGCCGTTTTGCCTTTTTTCGCATGCCCAAAAAGCATTATCCTGTTTTAGACCAAACGGCCGTTGGCAATTAAAATATAATCATCGCGCGATGATAAGGCCGGCCTGTTAAATAAGCAGGAGGTAACTATCATGGATTATCAGCTAAAACCGCTGGTAGAGAGGGCAAAGGCAGGGGATAACGAGGCCGTAGCAGAAATATTGGAAAGGGTAAAGCCCCTTATGCTGTCATCGATATCCAAGTGTCACAGCGTTATCATGGATGACGAGGATCTGTATCAGGAAGCTGCTATAGAGGTCATATGCAGCATAAAGGATTTTGACGATGAACGGAACGTGCCTTTTTTGGTTTTTTTGAAAAAACGCATATTCTACAGGCTTAAAAATTTAACCCGATGCGAGCGGCAATCTCTATCGCTGGATCAACCCATCGGCGACGGCGCGTCTACCCTGGCCGACATCATACCCGATGCCCGCCCGTCGGTAGAGAATATAGTGCAAACAGAACAGCAGCACCGGCACCTATGTATGGCCATGGCAGCATTGACGCCAAAGCAGCGCCGCGTGCTCAAGATGCATTATCTGCAAGGTATGTCCATGGCCGATGTATCCCGAAAGGACGGGCTCCATTATCAGGCAGTGATAAAGCTCAAGGAGCGGGCACTTAAAAATATGCGAATTTTTATGGAAGACGATATATAACAATAGGAGGCTTTTTGCTATCTATATTATTGTAAGGAGGTGAGAACATGGCAGTAGAAGTAAGGCCTACCGTAACCCGCTTGCGTATAAATATGGATTACGGCACCGATGCCAACGGCAGAAAGCTTACGCGCAGCAAATCCTTCAACAACGTAAAGCCCGATGCCGCCGATCAAGCCATATTCGATGTGGCCGTGGCTTTAGCCGACCTGCAGGAACATCCTGTAACCGCTATACGCAAGGTCAGCGAAAGCGATCTGGTACAGGCGTAAGGTAGTGACGCAAATAATACGGGAATAAGGAGGTGAAAGCTCGTGGAGAATGTGCTGGAATTGCTCTTTGAAAACGTCGCCGGCCGCGCTTTCCGCATAACGTTAAACGATCCGAAACCGGACTTGACGCCGGCTCAAATACAAAGCGCCATGTCGCTGGTATTGAGCAATGATATATTCGATCTGGAAGCCGGCCCTTATACTATAAGCGGGGCCAATATAATAACCACAGATACCACGCCTATAGAGCTGGCATAAGCCAAAGGGTACCCGCAACGGGTACCCTTTTTTGAAAGGAGATGAGCTAAATGGAGCAATGGCTCAGTTCCATAGCCAACCTCGGTTTCCCCATAGTGGTCTCCATATACCTGCTGGTGCGCATAGAGGCCAAATTGGAAAACCTGACCGGCAGCATAAATGAATTGGCCCAGGCTCTGGTGCAGTTCAAACAATAAGGTCGGGCGGCGGCAAAAGTCGCCGCCTTAATATTTGCCTTTAGGCATGCCCTCCCTGTACTTGCCCCTCGTTTGTACACCTCCTATGCCTTGGGCTCCTGTTATAGTGGCCTCCAAAACATCTTTAACCTGTACTATGGTATTTATATCGGTATAAGCTATTTTTTGACATATAAATACCGGGTCCAGCGCATGGATCATAACCCGTCCCGGCGAACTGGCGAAATTGGCACCGGCATGCAGCAAGGCTTCGTAATTGGATTGACACGCCCCCGCAAATATAACCAGCTCATCCAAGGACGGTATATACCGCCTTACCCTTTCAACGGTTTCAACAAAGTAGTTTGAATTCCTGTAATTATTGATATCGGCTATATTCTTCTTGTTTTTTCCCATAGCATCGTGTCCGGTTATAACCAATATATCCGGCAGATAGTCCTTTAAGGACGCGCGAAGGTATCGGCGCGCATGGCGCGGAATGCCGAGCGCATTCGAGCAGTGCTGCCGGAGATACACTTTCTAAGATACCTCTCGCATTTCATACTCATCTCCCTGGTATACTTATTCATCATATCGGGTGTTACCTTTACCAGATCATCCAATGGGGCACTGGCTTCCACACGCATGTCTATACCCTTCAATAATGCCGTGGGTACCGGTTTATCCAATATAGCGCATATCTTGAATAACATATCGAAATTATAAGAACGCCTGGTCACTATGTCTCCTACCTCAAATGCCTCGCTCATATCATATCAAACCCCACATAGTAGTATATATCACCATATATACTATGTGAGACTAATATACATTGCTACAATGAATAGCCGATAAGCAACTGCAATTCGTAATGTGGCAAATTCAGCGCCTGCAAAGATATAAATCCTACGCCCGCTATAGGCTTGACATATATACCTCGCTACGGCTGTGAAGCT
>NZ_JAIHAU010000068.1 GCF_020054945.1 Mahella sp. | reverse complement strand
GTATATGTTATATTATTTTTGCTTATAGGTGGCAGCTTCTTCGGTATAATAGGCATGCTGCTGGCAGTACCTACGGCACTGATACTGAGGATATTATTTTCCCATATAATAGATGCCATTACCGGGTCTATAATAAAATAATGCCGGTATCTTATATTTATGCCAGATACCGGCAAGTTAAATGCTGTTTGCTTTCAGCGGCTTATTCGACGTATATATAACCCGTTGTTGTAGAATTTATGTCTGCTTGGCCGTTATCTAAAACATAATGATAAGTCGTCACCCTATAGTATTTTCGAGGGCTAACGCTTTTATAATGCATGCTTATAGCTGTGTCGCTATTATATTCGGCATAACTCTCACTGCCAATAGTAACCCATTTATAACCATCCCACATCTGGAAATAGAGATTATAAGATACCTTATCCACTACTTTATTGGCTATGCTCTCGCCTACAGCTTTAAGAACATAAGCGCCGGGTTGTTGCATAATCGTACTTCTGCAGACCAATAAATAACCGGCACCGCTTGTTCCGGCACTGTAAGAATTTGCTTGTTGCAAAGCTCCAGATCCATAATAATATCCCACGCCATAATCTGGATATTCTGAAGGAGTGCCTTCTGTAGGCACTATGGAATACGTGCGTGCCTTATCTAAAGGAGCCGCGTAAACGGTTGAGGTATACATCGGCATCAACAATACAGCCATAACTAATACTGCGACAGTTAAATACAACTTTCTACTCATATTACCAACCTCCATTATATTTTTATGTATTTATACCCAATTGCCACCGCTCAAATCTCTTATACTAATGATTCTTCTAGGTCATGGTATCATCTCCCGTTTTCTTCTTTATATATAAGACTATCCTATGGCGTAAAAGTTTCATTTTTTAAAAAATATTTTTGTTAAAGGGAAATTATTATATAAAGCACGATCTCTAGACATGATGTGGTATAATATAGCATAGATTAAAATGGCATGACAAGATTTGCTTGTTATGCTGTTATGCGATTGGGGATGATGGAGTGGACATTAATATTGGCAATATGATTGTTTTTATGGGAGTCGTGATTTCAATACTATATCCCATAGGGATTTTTAAGATATTTGAAAATATTAACAAGAAATATAATAAAAAATTATATTTCTTGATAGCTCCTATCTGTATATTCACAGTTCTTTTTGTGCCATATTTAATTGTTTATTTAACGAGTCCTAATATAGTTTTTAATTTTGAAGAAATGTTGAATTTTTCTTTAAAAACCGGATTAGCGATTTTCTTTGTTATACCAGCTTCGTTGGTTAGTATCATATGTACGATAGTCGGTTACTTATCAAAACCATAGTGAATTGCATTTGCAATTAGTATACCAGCAATGACAATTCCTACAGCAATTATCACTCCTGACAATAAAGTCTGGTAATTTTTCATTATTTTTATTAAATATACGTAGAGTAAACAGTCTTGGCACTCCTTTCCAAAATAATTTGTTATCGTGAAGGGATTGCCTACTTCCCCTCACAAAATTTCAAGCAGTATCGGTTTAGCCCCTTATACGACAACTATCCTAACATATAAAGAACGGGCGCACCTCCTTTAAGATTTGCGTTGTTTAATCGTAAAATAAATGGCACCAGCATACCAATATAATGACAAAAAAGCACATAAGCAGGGAGAAAACCATTCTCTAATATCTCTAAAAATGTGCTTATACTCCATAAAAGTCCTAATACAAGCCAAAAGATTGGTGATTGACCTTCTTTTCCGAACAACCGTCTGAACAAACGTTTAAACAAACGTAACACCTCCACCTCCTATACTGAGTACTTTCGTAAACTCCGAAAGCTCTTAAAATCTATGTTAAAGGTTCGACTGTTTATGCCTTACCTCCAACATTCACCTTTGTTAGGCCCTATTACGAAAGCTGTATGGACTATGTTGGAAATCTATTGAACTCCCTAGTCGGTCTTCGAGAGCCTTCTTTTCATGATACTGTTATTCAGTTTCGTCTCCAAAGCATATTGTTTAAACTAATAACATCGTCTGTAATAGCAATTTCAAGTGCATAACCGTAATATTCACCACTTATATTTTGAGGGTCAACAATAAGAAAATGTAATTTTTAGGTACCATTGTCAATAATATCAAAAACAAATACATCAGTACCATCTTCTACATAATGACTTGATAATGCAACTATTTCTTTCCCTTCTGTTCGATATTCATAATGCTCATGTTTATTGGAAGATCTGGCGGCGTAAACCGTTATTTGTCCTGTTTCTTCTGAATACAAGGCGGTGATACCAGTTTCTTGCCTACTACTATTTGTAGTAATTGCTGCTATGATAACCAATAAAATAGCAAGACACAGAATGAATATCCAAAATTTTTTCTTCATCATGAACAACCTCGTATAATAATATTTGTAGAGGCAAATCAACAAAATTTCCAGTAGTATGTCATCTGTGAGCCTGCCTCCGAAGGAAGCATATAATAAGTAATAGCAAGTTGTCGCTCACATTCCTTTAATAATCACCCAATGGAATCACCTCCAATCCCGTTTTCTTCTTTATATATAAGACTATTCTATGGCGTAAAAGTTGCATTTTTTCAAAAATATTTTTATTATCGATTAAGCGCATTTGCATCAATCAATAGAAGGAAATATTAATATTTTGTCGAATATATATAAGTGAACATGAAAGAAGGTGTAAAAGATCGTGGTCGATAAAAATAAATCCAGCGGCGTGAAACTTTTTAATGAGTTGATGCCTCTTATATATAGAGAGTTATATAGCTTTATTTATTCTATAGTGAGGAACAAGGTTATAGCGGATGATGTTATGCAGAATGCTATGATGAAGGCCTATAACAAGATCGATGACCTCAGGGATCCTGATAAATTCAAGGCATGGGTATTTTCTATCGCTAAGAGGGAGGCTATAAGCGCATTGAAGATGCATGAAAGGGAGACCATGATAGAAATGCTGGATGATAATACAGACTATGGATATGACTTTACTTTACCTGAAAATATAATATTGGATGACGAGATCAAAACTTATATAGTGAATATCATAAATGCTTTGCCGCCTAATTATAGGGAAGTGATAATATTGAGATATTGGTCAGAGCTTTCTTTTAAAGAAATAGCTAAGGTGCTGAGTATAAACTATAATACCGTAAAAACCCGACATTATAGGGCTAAGCGGATTATACATGCTGAGATTGTAAATTATTTGCAAAATGAACCGGAACTAAAAGGGGAAAGGGGGTAGCCCGATGGATAAGATGGATGATATTTTAAAAGATGTACTTCACAGCAAAGCCGATATGATAGAAGGCTTAGGGGATATAGAGGTACCCGATTACCAAGAGTTTATGGATAAGCTGGCGCCAGATGAAGCATCACGTTTGCGCGTTATAGACATCGCCGATGTGAAGAAACGAAATGATAAACATAAAAGTAAACGAACTGCAAAAAAGGTCATAGCGGTAGCGGCCTGCATCGTGATACTGTCGCTGGTCTTATCTATGGCGGCCAGTATGCCGACGGCCCAAGCGTTTAAGTTCGATATTGTAAAGACATTAATGGAAATAAGAGATGGCTTTTTGTCCATAACCCAGTCGGATGCAGATAATGATGCAGATATACCCGATAAGGAGAGCGACCAAGCGGATGCCGGCGATATAGCTGATGATGCCCAGGCCGATCTAAAACACAAAGCGTTGATACCGTCATATATACCGGCGGGTTATACGCTAAAGGCTATAGATGAAAAACCTATGGTTGGTAACGACTATATAATCAAGCTGTCGTATGCAAACGATCGGAATGGGCAGATAAGTATAATACAAATATCGAATGTTAACGGTTTTGATGCTAATGCTCTTGTCGCTGATGCTTCGGGCAAAACGGTCAAAATAGGCAATGTGGATGTGATCCTGCTTTCCACAGGCAATGACAGCATATACGCCGTATGGTATGATGACAATATCCAATACGAAGTTACGGCCACAATATCCGAAAGCGATGCGATCAAAATGATCGAATCTATGATATTGGCCGATGATAAATAGCCAGGAACGGACATCGATGCCTATTCAGCACAATTGATAAACTGGCTCATATATAACTAGCGATAGAAATCCTTCCGTTTTGTTACTGCTCAGCGATAAAAAAGTTAACATATACGCTGAGCAGTAATTTTTGATTCACTATAAGTATTATCTATGATATAATTCAACCCGTAGTAATTTATATGGTGGTGGATAAATTTGACTTCTGAAGAATTGCATTGGATTTGGTTATCCAGCATAACAGGAATAGGCCCCAATCGCTTTTATGCATTGATAGAAGCGCTAGGCAGTGCATCAGATGTATGGGCAGCGTTATCATCTCCTTATAATCCCGATGTAGAAGGTATGGGCACGCAATTATGGAATATACTGCGACAATATAGGGACGAAAAATATGTTGAAAAATTGGTAGCTGATATTGAGAAAAATGGCATTGATGTGCTTATATCTACATCGCCGGATTATCCGAAAAACCTTAAGGAAACATATAACCCACCTCCAACATTATACGTAAAAGGTAAGATAGATAATGTTAAAGACGAGATGGCCGTTGCGGTAGTGGGTACCCGAAGGTGCAGCGCTTATGGTCGTACAGTGACCGATAAACTTTGCTCGCAGGCGGCGGCCGCCGGCATCACTATAGTCAGCGGCATGGCCCGTGGTATAGACGGATTGGCGCATAAGGCTGCCATAGATGCCGGCGGAAGGACATTAGCGGTGCTAGGCTGCGGCGTAGATATGATATATCCGCCTGAGCATAAGCCTTTATATTACGATATAATATCGCATGGCGCAGTAATATCGGAATTCCCTCCCGGAATGGAGCCGCTTAGGGGTAACTTTCCCCAACGTAATAGGATCATAAGCGGTTTGTCACTGGCTACTCTCGTTATAGAAGCCGGCAATACCAGCGGTGCTCTGATCACGGCTGATTTCGCGCTGGAGCAAGGCCGCGATGTTATGGCGGTTCCCGGCAATATAACCAGTCCCAACAGCATTGGCACCAATCGTCTTATAAAACAAGGCGCAAAACCGATAACCGATGTACAGGATATATTGGAAGAATTCGGCGTCAAATTTAATGCAAATATCGCTGCAGGAGATATAGCTGTCAATCAACTGAATATAGAAGAGCAGCGTTTATTGAAATTCTTTCAGGACAGCCAGCCGGTAAGCGCAGAGAAGCTATGCGTTTTATCGAAAATGAGTGCTGCGGAAGTAAACGGAGTATTGACATCTCTCGAAATAAAAGGCATAATAAAACAATTACCAGGGACACTATTTATAAAAAACGCATAAAGGGGTGAATCGATATGGCCAATAATCTGGTTATAGTGGAATCTCCGGCTAAAGCTAAGACTATAAGCAAGTTTTTGGGCAGGGGATATAAAGTAGAGGCGTCTATGGGCCACGTGCGAGATCTACCCAAAAGTCAGATGGGCATAGATATAGAGCATGATTTCGAACCAAAATATATAACCATACGCGGTAAAGGCGAAATAGTGGATAAGTTAAAGAAACAGGCCAAAGCAGTTGATCGAGTGCTGCTGGCTACCGATCCTGATAGAGAGGGTGAGGCTATATCCTGGCATTTGGCACAATTGCTGGATATAGATATAGATAAGGCGTGCCGTATTGAATTCCATGAAATAACCAAGAATGCTATTAAAGATGCGTTAAAGCATGTCCGACCTATCGACAAAAATCTAGTCGACGCACAACAGGCTAGAAGGGTATTGGATAGGCTGGTGGGTTACAGCATAAGTCCGCTTTTATGGAGGAAAATACACAAGGGATTGAGCGCAGGACGCGTTCAGTCGGTGGCGTTGCGTTTGATATGCGACCGCCAGCAAGAGATAGATAATTTCGTTCCACAGGAATATTGGACACTGACGGCTCTTCTGGCTTCTGATAAAGGCGAGGAACTTGAAGCGCGCTTTTATGGCAAAGGTACCAAAAAACAAGAGCTGAAGGATAAACAATCAGTGGATGCGATAATAAAAGATATCGATGGTTCTGATTTTATAGTAGAAAAAATAGAGAGGGGACAGCGAAAAAGAAAGGCCTCCGCTCCTTTCGTTACCAGTACACTGCAGCAAGAGGCAGCGCGAAAGCTGGGTTTTACAGCCAAGAAAACGATGGCTGTGGCACAGCAGCTATACGAGGGCGTGGAACTGGGGAAGGAAGGCATGGTTGGCCTGATAACGTATATGCGTACCGATTCGGTACGTATATCGCAGGAGGCCCAGCGCGAGGCCAGGGATTATATTGCCGAACGTTTTGGCAGCAATTACGTTCCGGATAAGCCCAATGAATTCAGGAATCGCAAAGGTACGCAGGATGCTCATGAGGCCATACGCCCTACCTATATAAATTATACGCCGGATTACGTAAAATCTTTTTTGCCGCGCGACCAATACAGGCTATACGAACTGATATATAACCGCTTTATAGCCAGCCAGATGAGCGATGCCGTATATGATACCATATCGGTTACAATAAAGGCGGGAAACTATGTATTTAAGGCCTCCGGGTCCACATTGATCTTCCCGGGTCATCTGGCGTTATATATGGAGGGACAGGACGATGACAATGATGATAAAGAGCAGAAACTCCCTCCATTGGAAGAAGGACAACGCCTTATATTAAAGAAATGGATGCCGGAGCAGCATTTCACACAACCGCCGCCACTATATACCGAGGCTTCGCTGGTTAAAGCGCTGGAGGAAAAAGGCATAGGGAGGCCGAGCACATATGCTCCTATTATATCGACTATTGTGGAACGCGGCTATGTAGTGCGCGAAAAACGGACGCTTAAGCCTACCGAATTAGGCCTACTGGTAAACGATATGTTAAAAGAACATTTTCCTGACATAGTGGATGTTAGCTTTACGGCTCAGATGGAGCAAATGCTGGACGATGTGGAAGAGGGACAAAAGGATTGGCACAAGGTAATCAGCGAATTCTACTTTCCTTTTAAATCAGTATTAGACAAGGCCGATCAAAGCATAGAAAAAATAATGCGGCGGGCATATACAAATCAAACGTTCCAAAAAGGGCAGGAAATTCTACGGATGCGAAAATTATCCTCAATGCGATTTTGTAAGTTGGGATGAACCTACAGGAGAGCTATGCCCCGAATGCGGTTATCCTGTGGTAATAAAGTACAGCAAAAACGGCAGAAAATACACCAGATGTAGCAATAAGGATTGTAAGTATACGGGTCAGAAATTAGCTGGGGAGGCCAAAGATGGCAATAGTTAATGTGATAGGGGCAGGATTGGCCGGTAGCGAGGCTGCATGGCAGATAGCGCAGCGCGGCATAGATGTGAATTTGTTCGAGATGCGCCCGGTGCATACGACGCCGGCGCATACCACAGATAGATTTGCAGAATTGGTATGCAGCAATTCCCTGCGGTCGGATCGTTTGGAAAATGCCGTAGGTTTGCTGAAAGAAGAGATGCGCAGATTAAACTCGATTATAATGATGGCGGCTGACCGCTACAAAATACCGGCGGGCGGAGCGCTAGCGGTGGATAGAGAAGGGTTCTCATCTTTTATCACTGACACGCTGTGCCGCCATCCGCATATAAACGTTATGAGGCAGGAAGTGGATGACATAGCCGATGATGGAATAACAGTCATAGCTACCGGTCCTTTGACATCGGATGCACTCGCTCAAAAGATAAGCGCGATTACCGGCCGGCATTATCTCTACTTCTACGATGCCGTTGCTCCTATAGTAATGTATGATACCATAGACATGAACAAAGCCTTTAAGTCGTCCAGATATGGTCGCGGGAGCGATTATATAAACTGTCCTATGGATAAAGAACAGTATGAACGCTTTTGGAGTGAATTGGTTAATGCACAAACTGCGCCGCTTAAAGACCTTGATAAACAAATATTATTTGAGGGTTGCATGCCCATTGAAGAAATGGCTCGCCGAGGCAAGGACACATTGCGATTTGGCCCGCTGAAACCCGTCGGGATAGAGATAGAGGGCTATAGGCCGTATGCGGTGGTACAATTGCGTCAGGACAACGCTGAGGGTACATTGTATAATATGGTGGGTTTTCAAACTCATCTTAAATGGGGTGAACAACAACGCGTTTTTCGCCTTATACCTGGCTTGGAAAATGCCGAGTTTGTACGCTACGGCGTAATGCATCGAAATACTTATATACATTCGCCGCACCTTTTATTGCCGACATATCAGATGAGGGATAAGCTTAACATACTGTTTGCAGGGCAGATAACCGGTGTGGAGGGTTACGTCGAATCGGCATCATCAGGCTTGGTGGCGGGCATAAACGCCGCATTACTGGCGATGGGGCGCCAGCCTCTCGTATTTCCCGCTGATACTGCCATAGGCTCATTGGCTGCTTACGTTTCGACGTATACAGGAAATGATTTTCAGCCGATGAATGCTAATTTTGGTATAATGCCGCCTTTATCGCAGCGTATAAAAAACAAACAGCAACGAAATCAAGCCATCGCTCAGAGGGCATTGCAGGCATTGGAAGGTCTAATCTTCAATTCGTAATATATAGCTGAAATGAGTAATATAAAGCGATGCAAGTGATATAAAGCCGGAGAACGCCTTGAAATATTGCGTAGGCGTACTCAACG
>NZ_JAIHAU010000008.1 GCF_020054945.1 Mahella sp. | reverse complement strand
GAATAAAGTTTCTCTATGACGGGGTGCACACTATCCAAGTTAAGAAGGTATAATTTAGAGATTGAACCTTCTAACCTAAGCACCCTGTCTCCCTCAACATTAAAGAAGTCAGGTAAAGTTGACAAAATATACTGTTGGTAATCCATATGAGACTGCCAGTCACGCAACATAATAAAACCTCCCGGAATCGAAGTAATGGTAAATAATACCATCAATTTCGATTATAGGGCGATTTTGGAAAAGTCAAGATAGAATGCATCCATAAATGGGATATATTAGGTAAAGTGCAAGGAAAATTTTTAAAAAAAGAAGGAATTATAAAGTAAATGGCGAATATATAATATATAAAACGATTTAGGTTGTATAAAGCATATAAAGGCTCTCGAAGACTGACTGGGGAGTTCAATAGATTTCCGACATAGTCCATACAGCTTTCGTAATAGAGCCTAACAGAAGGAAGTATAGCATAATACGACATAATAGGAGGTGCGCCATAAATGGGATAATATAGCATACAGACAAGATATAGAAATCGGCGGCAGGGAATAATTAACTGGAAACAAAAATGGATATATGTGGTGAATGTTAGAGGTAAGACATAAACAGTCGAGCCTTTAACATAGATTTTAGGCGCTTTCGGAGTTTCCGAAAGTACTCCAAGAACTTACAAGGAGGGATGTCTAATGAGGGTTTAGAACGACTATCATTTAACGACAATAAACAACAGTTATATTTTGGAAAGGAGTTAATTAATATGTTTAAGCGAAAAGTAAAAGTAATGTTATTGGTGGTGTGCTTATTGATGGTAGGATCAGTAAGTGCTTTTGCAGTAACTTATAGTTTTCATTTTGAACCTCCATTTGTAGGTTCGGTACAACATTCTCCATCAGCTATGGCGGATGGTACTTTTACTCCCTATGTTGACCCCTCTGGAACAACAAATGCAACTACATATGTCCTGACACTGCCCTCTCCAGGGAGTATCGATACGGTTAGTAGTTTTGCCCCAAATGTAACTTCTGCTAAAACGTATTTCACATACAATTCTGGGTTTGGCGGTTTAGGTCAATATTATAAATTGACCGGCTATCCTTCAAACTCTGATTTTCAGGAATATTATGCTGCTGGTGGATGGAAACCTTAAAATAGGTTATGAATGTAAGAAATAGAGCCCTTTATTCGAGTTTTTTAATGTTTAGTTTAACCACCGGTTAATCCAGTAGTTAAACTCCTTTTTCTCGATAACAATAATTATCTAAGACATAATCTGTGAGTTCAGCGGTTAAATGTCAAGATCCAGTTGGAAATTGAACCTTGAAAAAAATCAATATTTACAGCTGTTTTTGAGCACAAAAGGGCAAACCCACTTAGACCTGTCACAGCCAATTGTAAAATATGGCATGTTGTGGATAAGCCAGGATCTATTCCTTTGGCGGAATATATAGCCGGTTGTCACGTAGCAGGGCGTAAACCAGCCGGATTAATTTTCTGATAGTCAATGCAAGTCCCCTTTTGTGCGGCGTCTTTGGCGTTTCTTTGTACTTCAGCTAATAGTAGCGCTTAAACTCGGGATCGTGCATCCTCGCCAAGTTAGCGGCTTCCATGAGATAGTACTTTAAGTACCGATTGCCGGAGTGTATTGGCTTCCAGCTGTTTCTCAATAGTCTTATCAAAGGATTTAAGCTGGTCTTTAGAGTCTCTAATGGCCGTATACGAAATGGCCAGTACCGGTTTACCGAATCATTATTAGTAAGGATGTGAGCGGCCGCTTGCTGCGTAGCAGCAAGCATTAAACGTTGAATGACGGGCTCTGCAGCCTTCGGAAGCAGGCTTGCAGAGTGCAATACCACTGGAAATTTTGTTGATTTGCCTCTACAAATACTATACGAGGGAAAGAAAATGAGAAAAACTGTTATACTCTTATTGCTTATAATCATACCAGGAATACTGTTATCATGTGATACGTCCGAAAAAGATAGTAGTTTCCGCAATATGGACAGTAAATCTTTTTTTGAGTATGTGACTTTACCTGAACGTTTATCAATAGACATAAATCTGGATGAAATAAGAAATATTGATGAAGCTAAAACATTCAAAGCAGATTACATTAATTTTAACAAGCAAGAACTCATTAAGGCTTTTGTTAAAAATAGTATTACGGAAGAAAAGATATTGGCGGAAGGTCCTCAGATCATTGCATCCGATGGAAAAATAAATGAGATACTATCTATATATGACGGCGGTAAAAGTTTTGGCACTGAAAACAGTATGAAAGGAGGATTTACCTATATAAGAGTTAATGATGGGATATATTGGGAGAAATTAGATACTATAGCAAACATATCATTTACTGATCCCAGTTTTATTGAACAAAAATATGGCTACAACCTCAATAACGATTATGCAAGTTATAGTGATCTGGATTTCTTACCTTTTGAAAAAGCAATCGTTAACATAAAGAAAATATTCGATATAGCAGGAATTCCTCCGTTTGATATTTATGAAACCCATTCTCTCGATTTGGAAACAATTTTATCCCACTATAAATTATACCTTCACAGCGAATCCGTTGAAGATGACAAGAAAAATATAAACTGGACGAAAGATGATGAATGCTATATCTTCTCTTTGCGTCAGCTTATTGATAATATACCTGTTGTCAATAAGGGATGGCAAATGCCGGACGGTGCAAAGGGATCGGTATGGGGCAATCCGATGCCTTCAACAGAAATCAATTTGGTCTATGATAAAACAGGTATAAGCCGAATAGCAGCATACAATATTTTGAGTGTTACTGATGAAATAGAAAACAATAGTTTGATTAACGTCTATGAAGCGTTAAATATATTAATAGAGGATTATTCACGTATGATACTTGAAGAGGATACCCGTATTATATCAGCAGAATTATGTTATCTGAGTATACCTAAAGATAATATGGTTGAACTGGTTCCCGGATGGATATTTGGTAGCGTTAAAGCTACGGAATTAAACGGCAGCATGTATAATCGCTATAAATATGATGCTATCAACGCCGTAACAGGGCAACTATATCCTGATAGGTGGTAACAATGAAAATATTTATCTCGTTGTTAAAAGCAGATTTGAACAGGGCGTTGCTTTCACTCAACTTTGTGCTGTCAACGTTGTTTATAATGCTTGTTATGTTCATTAGTTGTTCGGGATTTATTACCGGGACATCAGATGTTGTGTATTTACTTGGTCATGCTTTATCAGGCAGCGGATCTACCATGTTTATTTTGTGCATTGCACCAATACTTCCCTATGGAATGTCTTTTGCGTCGGATATGGAGGATAAAGTTATGACCTTTTGGATAATACGTACGGGTGTCAAAAAATATGCAGCCAGTAAATTTGTTGTTTCAGTCATCGGTGGTTTTTTGACAGTCGGTATCGGAATTTTTGTTTTTATACTGATTATGTCCTTGTTTTTTCCATTATTTATTAGTGTTAATACCGGTGATTCATATGCATCGTTATTGCGAAATAACAAAACAGGACTGTATATTTTACTTATCGCTGTTCACTATTCACTATCGGCTGCACTATTTGCAGGCACAGCCATAGCAGTATCTTCATTTATACCTAATAAATTTACAGTTTTATCTGCTCCGATAGTGATATACTTTGTTCTTATGCGATTAACCACGTATGCATCTATACCGAATTTTTTAAAAGCGGATCTCCTGGTTCAAAGTATTTATCCGGATGTAAGTCCAATAGCGGCGTTCTTGTATAAATTGATACCCGTCGCAGGTATACTTGGTATTTTATTATTTGTTACTATCAAACAAATCAACAAAAAGGTGGAAACATCATGAATATTAAAAATGCATTTTTTTGTTCAGTTGTTAACTATAAAAAATGGGTCGTAGACATTAAAATATATACACTTTTTACGCTCATTATTGTCTTTGTATTATGGCAATTTTCCGGAATTTATGAGTATGCAAGGATTGTAGATTCCAATGTCAGCCCGTGGATTTTTCCGCATTTGTTTATTACTCCTGTTGTAACGCCTATTTACGGTTGTTTTGCCATATTGCTCTTTTCTGATGCTCCTTTTATAGACAGGCACATGCCTTTTATAGTGATACGAACGGGCAGAAATTCATGGATACTGGGACAATTGCTCTACATTCTTTTTACCAGTTTTCTCTATACGATCATTAACTATATTATAACAGTAATCTCTTTTATACCTTACATTGATTTCACAAGCGATTGGGGAAGGGTTATTATGACATTAGCAAGAAATCCCGGAAGCGCATATGAAAAGGGCATTAAACTTACTGTTCTGATAAACGACAGTATTGTTACATCTTTTACAGCGATTGAAGCCACACTGATAAGTTTGGGATTATTTTTTCTGGTTACATTGTTTATAGGGATCGTCATTTTCAGTTTAAATCTGATTATCGGGAAAATGTGCGGTATTATAACAGCGGGAATATTGGTTTTTATTTCCTATTTCTCTATATATGTAGGCCGTTTGACAATAGGGCTTAAGGTATATTATTTTTCGCCCATCAGTTGGATCAGCTTACAATACATTGATTGGTACGGGTCGGGTGATTCGCCGTCACTTCAATATGCTGTTATTTTTCTTTTAGGAACATCATTGTCACTAAGCATCCTTTCAGTAATTTCATTTTCCCGAAAAGATATAAATATAGCTGAAGGTGTAGAATGATTGACATAGAGATTTGATAAGAAAGAGATGGACAAAGATGGATTACATAGTAGAAGTTAGAGACGTCTGTAAAGCGTTTAAAGAGACACAAGCATTAAATCATGTCAGTGTTAATTTCGAGAGAGAACGCATACACGGCATCATTGGGCGGAACGGATCCGGAAAAACTGTTTTGTTTAAGTGTATATGCGGATTTATGACCCTCTCCTCCGGTGAGATTATTATAAATGGTGAAAAAGTAAAACCATCTGTTGCGCAAGATATAGGGATTATTATAGAAGAACCAGGGTTTGTTGGTTCCTTGAGCGGATTTAAGAATTTAAAACTTCTGGCGAGTATACATAAAAAAATAAGCGATGACAAGATTAAAGAAACTATGATAAAGGTAGGGCTTGATCCTCAAATGAAAAAACATGTTCGTAAATACTCTTTAGGTATGAGGCACAGGTTGGGTATAGCACAGGCAATAATGGAAAGCCCAAAATTATTAGTGCTTGATGAGCCGATGAACGGCCTTGACAAGCAAGGAGTGCTTGAAATCAGAGATCTTTTTAAGGAGCTGAAAAAAGAAGGAACTACAATTATTCTGTCATCACATTACAGTGAAGATATCGACATTCTGTGCGATACTGTTTGTGAAATGGATGCAGGGAAATTGACTCGAATACGCTAGGAACTATCAGTTTTGGAAGAGTCTTTTTTAGGAGTGTTCTTTTTTCCCATTTACCCATTTTTCTAAGGCCACGGGCTCCCTGACAATGCATCACAGGCGTTTCTGTAGACATAACCAATATCAAAGTATTGGCTGTGGTGTTCTCACAGTTATAAGTATAGCATGCTTATAACTGTTATATGTTAAGTTAATGTAAATTCTATATTAACTTTTTGAAAAGTTTTGAATAATAATTGCCAACACGGATATCCTATATCCGGAGGTGATTTTTGTTGGCTGACGAAATGAACGATAATTCCGAACAACCTAAAGATGAAGGTATTAATTGGTGGGGCTTGATAATAAGGTTTGTGGTAGCGACGGTGGTACTGATGATTACATCGTGGTTGGTGCCCGGCTTTAAAAATATGGGAGCGGGTACCTCTTTGATAGCCGCTGTCGTTATAGCCATCATGGATTTTTTGATTGAGAAGATATTCAAGCTCGATGCCTCACCTTTTGGTAGAGGGATAATAGGGTTTATAACAGCGACAGTTATTATATATCTTACACAATTTTTGGTACCAGGCATGAGTATAACATTGTTTGCCGCCATCATAGCGGCTTTGATAATAGGTTTAATGGATCTTATACTTCCATCACGCATAATGTGAATAATTTGATGTATCAAAAAAAGCGCCTTCGGGCGCTTTTTTTGATACAAGTGCATAAAAAAATGATGTTAACTAACCATTCCCATCCGTTAAAAATAAAGGTATAATAATTTTATGAATACATAAATTGAAAAGAGGAGGGTCGGAGGTGCATTCTAAAGCAAAGTCATTGCGGCGCCAGTGTAAACAAAAGCGCGCAGAGAAAGGCGATTGCTTGCTTGGAATGTCCATATTCGTTACAGATCATGCTGTGGAAAGGTATCGTGAGCGCATAAGGCCTGTCAGTCAGCAGATTGCTTAACTGTATTGCTGAGTAGTGTAGACATAAGGTTCGCATGTTGAGTTTTGTCTTGAAAAATATGTAGTTGCAAAGAGCGAGTACTTTATGTTATACTACTAGTCGTGAAATACGCACATCCGCGATTCGGCGATAAGTGCTTTGATAAAGTTGTCGCAGAAAGTGACCGGATGGAGGCATAACTAAATTCAGGAGGTATATAATGTCAGTAGTATCAATGAAACAGCTTTTGGAAGCCGGAGTGCACTTCGGTCATCAGACACGCCGGTGGAATCCAAAAATGGCGCCTTATATCTTTACCGAGAGAAACGGTATATATATTATCGATCTTCAGAAAACGGTAAAGAATTTGGACATAGCCTATAAATTTATAAAAGAGGTAGCCGAGAGCGGCCAGGATGTGCTGTTTGTCGGCACCAAAAAGCAGGCGCAGGATGCTATAGAAGAAGAAGCCAAGCGCTGCGGAATGCATTATGTAAATCAACGCTGGTTAGGTGGCATGCTTACCAACTTTAAGACCATCCGCCAGAGGGTTCAGCGTCTGACCGAGCTGGAAAACATGGAACAGGACGGCACGTTCGATATGCTCCCTAAAAAAGAGGTTATAAAGCTAAGGCTGGAGAAGGAAAAACTGGAAAAAAATCTGAACGGTATAAAAAATATGAGATCGCTTCCAGGGGCTATGTACGTTGTTGATCCACGTAAAGAGCATATAGCGGTCAGCGAAGCTCGCATATTGGGCATACCGATAGTGGCTATCGTAGATACCAATTGCGATCCCGATGAAGTGGATTATGTAATACCCGGCAATGATGATGCTATACGTGCTATAAAGCTTATAAGCCAGCTGGTAGCCGATGCTGTATTGGAGGCTAAGCAAGGCGAGCAATTGGGTGATGAGGAGACGTCTTCCCAGGAAGCACCCGAGCCGGATGTTGCGGATGACTATAGTGCCGGTCAACCGGCAGAAGATGTCATTGCAGAAAATGAGATAGATGTGCCGGAAACCCTATAAACGTATGAGGAGGATAAAATGGCTATAACAGCTTCACAGGTAAAAGAGTTAAGAGAAATGACAGGCGTCGGTATGATGGACTGTAAAAGTGCATTGATAGAAGCCGATGGCGATATGGACCGTGCTGTTGAGATATTGAGAGAAAAAGGATTGGCAGCAGCGGCGAAAAAGGCCGGTCGTGTGGCGTCTCAGGGCATAGTAGATGCTTATATTCACGGCGGCGGCAGGATAGGCGTGCTGGTAGAGGTTAATTGCGAAACCGATTTTGTGGCTAATACCGCAGAATTTCGTTCTTTTGTACATGATATTGCTATGCAAATAGCAGCAGCTAATCCGCGTTATGTAGCTAAAGAGGATGTGCCGGCCGATGTCCTGGAAAAGGAAAAAGAAATATTAAGGCAGCAAGCCATTAATGAGGGTAAGCCCGAAAATATTTTAGATAAAATCATAGATGGCCGCATAGACAAATTCTATAAAGAGGTATGCTTACTGGAGCAACCGTTTATACGTGATACCGATCGTGCAGTAAAGGACATTGTTACGGCACAGATAACCAAATTTGGCGAAAATATAAACATACGCCGTTTTACCCGGTATGAAATGGGCGAGGGCTTAGAAAAAGTAGCCAGCTGTCAATTTTAAAAGATGCGAAACAAAAAGGAACACAATAGATGTGTTCCTTTTTTTAAGAGCGGCGCGATTATAGGTAAAATAGTTACATAAAAATTAAGGAGGAAGTTCGATTTGCCATCTCCAAAATATAAGCGTATCATGCTAAAACTGAGCGGGGAAGCATTAGCCGGTGACAAAGGCTATGGAATAGATGAAACCATGCTGAATATTGTGGCCGATCAGATAATGGAAGTAAAAAATATGGGTGTGGAAATAGCCATAGTAGTAGGAGGAGGTAATATATGGCGAGGAAGAAATGACCAAGAGATGGACAGAACCACCGCAGATTATATGGGAATGCTGGCCACTGTAATAAATGCTCTGGCTCTTCAGGATATACTGGAGCGCAAAGGCGAGCAGACCAGGGTTCAGACAGCTATAGAAATGCGGCAGATAGCGGAGCCGTATATACGCCGCAGGGCGGTGAGGCATCTTGAAAAAGGGCGCGTGGTCATATTTGCATGCGGTACCGGCAATCCGTACTTCTCCACAGATACCACGGCGGCTTTGCGAGCGGCGGAAATCGATGCGGAGGTTATTTTGCTGGCCAAAAACGTAGATGGCGTATATGATGCCGATCCTAAAAAGGACAAAGATGCATGCAAGCTCGACAGCCTCAATTACATAGAGGTATTGGACAGAGGTCTGGGTGTTATGGATGCTACCGCCATATCCCTGTGTATGGATAATAAGATACCTATAATAGTGTTCGGATTGGATAAATCGCATAACATTAAAAAGGTGGTAGAAGGAGAGCAAATAGGCACCGTAATAAAATGATGATGAGGAGGGATAACATTGGCTGCAAGTGAATTGCATAAAATGACCGAACAAAGAATGAATAAGGTTATAGATGCTTTAAAGAAAGAGCTTTCTACGTTGAGAACTGGCAGGGCTAATCCCCAGATTTTAGACAATATAATGGTGGATTATTATGGCGTACCTACCCCTATAACTCAACTTGGTAACATAACATCGCCGGAGCCTCGCCTGTTGGTGATAGCCCCATGGGATCCGAAAATTATCAAGGATATGGAGAAGGCTATCCAGAAGTCCGATCTCGGTATAAATCCATCCAACGACGGTAAGGTAATAAGGCTTCTAATTCCGGAATTAACCGAAGAGAGGCGCAAAGAATTGGTCAAAATAGCCAGAAAGATGGGGGAAGAAGCAAAGGTAGCTGTAAGGAATATACGCAGGGAGTCTATAGATCAATTAAAAAAGCAAAAAAAGGATGGCGATATAAGCGAGGATGAGGAGAAGCGTCAACAGGACGATATACAGAAACTTACCGACAATAAAATAAATGAAATCGACAGCATCATCGAACAGAAAGAAAAGGATATAATGACAGTATGATTATGGGAAGGCAGCTGATATAAGCATGGCCTCGAGCGATGATCTTTTTCAGGCGGTGGATAAAGATAAATTGCCTGTGCATGTTGCCATAATCATGGATGGCAATGGCAGATGGGCCAAGCGACGTGGATTACCCCGGATTATGGGCCATAAGGCTGGTATGGAGGTTATAAGGAGCGTAGTTAAGATGAGCTCCAGGCTGGGCATAAAATTTTTGACGTTATATGCCTTTTCTACTGAGAATTGGAAACGGCCTAGTGAAGAAGTAAATTTCCTAATGAGATTGCTGGTAGAATACCTCAATAGAGAAGTGGAAGAATTAAACGCGAATAATGTCAGGATAACATCTATAGGGCGCATAAAAGAGTTGCCGCAAGTGGCATACGAGCAGCTTGTGAGGGCTATGAATTATACTGCCGGCAATACTGGTTTAACGCTGAATCTTGCATTGAACTACGGTGGGCGTACCGAAATATTGGATGCCATAAATGCTGTTGTCAGCGACATAAAAGCCGGCAAACTGCCCGTCGATGCCGGTATAGATCAAGATACCTTCAGCGGCTATCTTTATACGGCTTCCATGCCCGATCCCGATTTGCTCATAAGAACCAGCGGGGAACGACGTGTAAGCAATTTTTTGTTGTATCAGATAGCGTATACCGAAATGTATTTTTCCGATTTATATTGGCCGGATTTCGATGATGCCGAATACTTGAAAGCGATAATAGATTATCAGAACCGCCATAGAAGATACGGCGCTATATGATATGGGGGTAAGTATTTTGAAACAAAGGATTATCAGTGCCGCTATAGGTGTAGCGGCACTGCTCGTTATATTGTACTTTCGTGGGTTTTTGCTGGATATGGCTATGCTGATCCTGGGTGCGGCGGGGATATTTGAATTGCATAAAGCGTTTGCTTTAAAAGGCACTTATCTTGTGCTCGCCATAAGTATACTTTCTCTTGTGGCTCTGGCATTGACGGTTGTATTTTTTGATATGCAATATCTGTTCTTTGTGCTGGCTTTCGCTGCTATGCTGACTATGCTGCTGCCGGTTTTTTCCGAACGGTACAGCGCTTTGGACGTGCAGTCAACGATATTTAGCCTGATCTATCCGTCGGCGGGCTTCGTATCCATTATAGCTTTGAATCATATACCGTCTGATATAGGCTTTATAATGATAATAGGCGGCATGCTTTTTGCGTGGGGATGCGACAGTGGAGCTTATTTCGCCGGTTATTTATTTGGGCGCCATCCTTTATGCCCGCGCATAAGCCCTAAAAAGACCGTTGAAGGTTCTATAGGAGGCATTGTTGTAAGCGCTGTTTTAGGCTTGGTATATGGTTTATTCATTCAAAACATGGTATATGCCGATGTTTCATGGTATAATTATATCATAATAGCATTATTATCAGGGATTATATCCCAGTTAGGTGACCTCGCAGCATCGGCTGTCAAGCGTTATTACGGTATAAAGGATTTTGGCAAGTTCATGCCTGGCCACGGCGGGGTGCTGGACCGATTTGACAGCATAGTGTATGTTATGCCGTTGGTATATGTTTATACCGCAATATTACTCGGGAGGTAAAATGGATAAAGATACCAAGACTTTTGCGATTAGGATAGGGCTGTTTGTCGCCGCTATTGTGGGCGGCTATTTCTTGTTAGTGCTGGCGTTTGAATACGCAGGACCTTTTGTAGTGGCATTTGTAGCGGCTTTGTTGATGGATCCGCTGGTAAATGTTATGGTTGAGAAATTTAAAATACCACGAGCGGTATCCTCGCTTATAGCGCTGGTGCTTGTATTGGTAATAATCGCTCTCATACTGTCGCTGGGTATAACCGCTATCATTTCCGAGGTAAGCAATCTTATAAATGTATTGCCTTCTTATTATTCGGATATACAGATATGGTTTACTGATGTTGCGGACAATATACGCCAATGGTATGGCGGGTTGTCGCCGGCAACGGTGAACGTAATAAACCAGGCCTTAAGCCAATTATACCAGTGGCTGGAGCGGGTATTGCAGATCTTTATGAACTGGATAATACAGATGTTCAATGCTGTGCCTGGCACTACGCTTTTTGTAGTTTTTACTGTGTTGGCCACATATATTATAAGCAAGGATAAACATGTTATAGGCCGGACGCTTTCTTATGCTATTCCGGAAAAATGGCGCAAGCAAGCTTATAGGATGCAGTCTGATGTGCTCGGTTCGGCGTGGCGGCTATTGTGGACGCAGGCTTTATTAGTGCTCATAAGCACCGCTATTACCGTCACGGGTTTTTTCATACTTGGTGTCGACTATGCCGTGATACTGGGAATAATCAGTGGCCTGCTCGATATACTACCTATAGTAGGCCCTACCATACTGTTTATACCTTGGATAATATACTGCTTTTTTGCAGGCGATATATGGCTGGGTATAGGCTTGGCTATATTGTATGCCGTGATGAGTATATCGCGTCAGGTATTGCAGGCAAGGCTTGTAAGCGATAATGTGGGCCTGCATCCGTTGGTATCGCTGATAGCGCTTTATGTCGGCATGCAGATATTCGGCATTATAGGCGTTATAGTAGGGCCGCTTATAGCCCTTATAATAATTCAGGCTATAAGAAATGACCTATTTTCCTTCGGAGAAGCATGATATATGCCAAAAAAGAAACGTATTGTAATACTGGGCTCTACAGGTTCTATAGGCCGGCAGGCATTAGAAATCATAAGAATGCACAGCGACCGCTATGAGGTTGCAGGCTTAAGCGCTTATGGCAATATAGACCTTCTCGAGCTGCAAATAAAGGAGTTTGACCCGCTTTGCATAGCGGTGTCGGATGCGCAAAAGGCATCTTTATTGAGGCAGCGTATGCCCGACAAGGATATACGCGCAGGTCGGGAGGGTGTGAACAGTTTGGCTGTGCTCGATGACGCTGATATAGTACTTGTGTCAGTAGTGGGCATTGCCGGATTGGAGCCGACATTAGCCGCTATAAAAAACAATAAAATCGTAGCATTGGCGACAAAAGAGGCTATGGTGACCGGAGGGCATCTCATTGAATCGGAGCTGAAACGCGGCAGCGGCTGCATTATACCGGTAGACAGCGAACATTCGGCCATATTCCAGTGCCTTAAAGCGTCATATAATCCGGATCGCGAAATTAAGAAGATACTGCTTACGGCTTCAGGCGGGCCATTCAAGGGTTGGCCTGCACAGGATTTAAAACAGGTTACGCCACAACAGGCTCTAAAGCATCCCAACTGGAATATGGGTAAGAGGATAACGATCGATTCGGCTACCATGATGAATAAAGGTTTTGAAATAATAGAAGCCCGGTGGTTGTTCGGTGTGCAGCCCCATCAAATCGATGTATTGGTGCACCCTCAAAGCATAGTGCATTCGATGGTTGAATTTGTGGATAATAGCATAATAGCTCAAATGGGTGTACCGGATATGCGCCTGGCCATAGGATATGCTTTCTCGTATCCGGAGCGATTGCCCACCGGGGTAGAGGATCTTGACTTGAGCGCCATAGGTAAACTGACTTTCGAATATCCGGATATAGATGCGTTCAAATGCCTTAAATTGGCTAAAAATGCATTGAACACAGGCGGCAGCATGCCGACGGTGCTCAATGCCGCCGATGAAATGGCCGTAGAGCTATTCCTTAAGGGGTGTATAGGCTTTACTGATATAGCCGATATAATAGAGAAGGCTATGCAAGCCCATGTACCGTTGCCCAATCCATCTTTGGATGAGATATATAGCGTTGATGAGCAAACCAGAAGGTTTGTAAATAATTTAGCAAAAGGATGATGTATATTGACACCTACCACCATAATAATTGCCATAATAGCCTTTGGCGTACTTATTATATTTCATGAATTCGGCCATTTTATAGTGGCCAAAGCCGTGGGTATAAAGGTGGAGGAATTCGCCATAGGCATGGGGCCTGCTTTATATAAGTTTCACAGGGGAGAGACCGATTATGCCATACGGGTTTTGCCTATAGGCGGGTTTGTAAGGATGCTGGGAGAGGATGAACAGTCGGACGACGAGCGCGCTTTTAATAATCAGTCTGTGTTAAAGCGTATAGCTGTTATTGCAGCAGGTCCTGCCATGAATTTTGTATTGACCATACTGCTTCTTATTGTCATTACTTTTATGGTGGGTATAGCGGTTTATTTGCCGGTGGTGGATACGGTAGTACCTGACACGCCGGCTCAGCAAGCCGGTTTACAGCCCGGGGATCGATTTATATCCATAGAAGGTAAGGCAGTGGAAAGCGCCGATGACGCCAGAGCTATAGTGTCAGCTAATCCCGGTAAGGCTTTGGATGCCGTTATAGAACGCGATGGCAAGCGCTTGGAGATTGAAGTGACTCCGGAGTACAATGCTGAAACGCAAACAGCTCAGATAGGCATAACCTTTAAGGGCCAAATGCAAAAGGTATCGTTTTTCAGGGCTGTAGGTTACAGCTTTGTGCAGGTTTATGATATGACCAAGATGATGATAGTAGGTATAGGCCAGCTATTAATAGGCCACGGTTTCGATCAGGTTATGGGGCCGTACGGTATTGTGGAAATAGTCGGTCAGGCCGCGAGCCAAGGCGTCGTGGATCTCTTATGGTTGGTGGCTATTATAAGCCTGAATGTTGGCCTGATAAATCTGGTCCCGTTTCCGGCTTTGGATGGCAGCCGCATAGTTTTCCTTGCTATAGAGGGCATACGCGGCAAGCCTATAGACAGAGAAAAGGAAGGTATGATACACTTTGCGGGTCTTGTCATTTTGATGCTGTTTATGATAGCAGTTACCTTCCACGATATAATGAGATAGAGGGATGTATTTGAAACGAAACAAGACAAAGCCGATAAGGATAGGCGATAGGTATATAGGTACAGATTATCCGATAGCGGTCCAGTCGATGACCAATACAGACACATCGGATGTCGATGCTACCGTACGCCAGATACTGATGCTGGAGAAGGCCGGATGCGATATAATCCGCGTATCGGTGCCTGACATGCCGTCAGCCCGCGCTTTGAAGGCCATTAAGCAGCGCATACACATACCATTGGTGGCCGATATACATTTTGATTATCGCCTTGCCATAGCGGCTATAGACAACGGTGCCGATAAATTGCGCATAAATCCGGGTAATATAGGAGGCATTGAAAGGGTAAAAGCGGTGGTGGACGCTGCTAAAGAGCACAATGTGCCCATACGTATAGGCGTTAATTCCGGCTCTTTGGAGAAGCATATATTGGCAAAGTACCAAGGGCGCACGCCGGAGGCGCTGGTCGAAAGCGCTTTAAATAATGTCAAATTGCTCGAGGATATGGGCTTTTATGACATGGTTATATCCATAAAATCTTCCGATGTAATGGACACTATAGAAGCATATCGTCTGATAAGCCGGCAGGTGGACTATCCCTTGCATGTCGGCGTTACCGAGGCCGGCACCGTATGGTCGGGTACCATAAAGTCGTGCGTGGGAATAGGCACGCTGCTGGCTGAGGGTATAGGCGATACGCTGCGCGTGTCGTTGACCGGCGACCCTGTGGAAGAGGTGCGTGTCGGTATAGCTATGCTCAAGGCTTTGGGCTTCCGCAAAGAAGGTGTCGAGATAATATCATGCCCCACATGTGCCCGATGCAATATAGACCTCATCGAGATAGCCAATGAAGTCGAACGGCGCACCCAGCATATAAAGAAACCGTTGAAGATAGCCGTTATGGGGTGTGCCGTGAATGGCCCGGGTGAGGCATCTGCAGCCGACGTGGGCATAGCCGGTGGTAAAGGCGAGGGCCTGCTATTTAAGAACGGCAATATAGTTGAAAAAGTACCGCAGGATAAACTGGTGGACGCTCTTATGGAGGCTATAAAAGATTTGCTTTAACTTGGAGAGGACGAACCTATGATACAGCCATTACCGTTAGATAAGTTTCCAGATAAAGATACAGCACAAAAACTGAATGATTTTTTTTCTCGTGTTACACTGAATAAAATAATGGTCAATCGAAAGAAATCCCAGTGGACTATAGAGGTATTCTCAAAAGACAGCATAGCTGAAGCTTATATAAGCGATGTGGAAAATGCCATGCTGTCTGTTGTGCCGTCGCTTACAACTGTCAATATAAAGATTATACCGCAGGCTTTTACCGAGAAAGTGTCGATAGACGATATTTGGGATGAGATGCAGCGGCTGATGATAGATATAGAACCTCTATGCAAGGGCTGGCTTACGACTGCCTCATATAACTTGGATGAGACAGCGGGTGTTTTTACTTTGAATATAGGTGATGAGCATATAGTGCCTGTGTTATATAAGAAGGGCATAGATAGGGCGTTGAGTGAATTATTCGAGCAACGCACAGGCAATAAGGTGCGCGTCGAAATAAACGATAATGCTATGGAAGCCGCGGCGTGGCGCGCTCAGGTCGAACAGGAGAGGGATCAGCTCGAAGATGAAATTCTGCTTGAAATGGTAAAGAACTCCAATGACAGAGAAAAATCTACTTTATTGGAAGATAACAATAAAAAACCTTGTATATTGTACGGCTCGCCTATTTCGAAAGACAGCCAGCCTATAAGCTCTGTGGCCGAAGACTCCGGACGTGTTACCATAGAGGGTGAGGTTATAGATATAAGCGTAAGGGATACCAAGAACGGCAAAAAGATAATAACCTTCGATATCACCGATCATACAGGTTCTATTACTGTAAAATTGTTTGCCGATACACAAAAGGCGATGGCTTTATTGGATGCATTAAAGACCGGCTTATACGTGAAAGTGCGCGGCGACTGCCAATACGATAAATATCAGCGGGATTTAGTAGTGATGGCTATAGATATAATCCAGGTACCTGCGCCGATACGTCGGGATACATGTCCGGACAAACGGGTGGAACTGCATCTGCACACGCAGATGAGCGCTATGGATGCGGTAAGCAAGGCGGCGGACATGGTGAAGAGAGCGGCTTATTGGCAGCATAAAGCTGTAGCCATAACCGATCATGGTGTAGTACAAGCCTTTCCTGAGGCTTATGAGGCGGGCCGCGAGTACGGCGTAAATATCATATACGGCGTGGAAGCCTATGTGGTCGACGACTGCGTCGCTATGGTTACGGATGCCGACGATAGACCTATAAACAGCGATATGGTGGTGCTGGATATAGAGACCACTGGGTTAAATGCCGGTGTCGATAAAATAATAGAAATAGGGGCTGTCAAAATAAAAGACGGCAAGTATGTAGATGAATTTAGCAGTTTCATAAACCCTCACGTGCCCATACCGCTGAACATAGTCAATCTAACCGGCATCACTGATGATATGGTGGCCAATGCCCCTGATGAAGCCGACGTTTTGCAACGTTTCATGGAATTCGCAGGGGGGGCCGTGTTGGTAGCGCATAACGCCCAGTTCGATATGGGCTTTATACGGCAGCATGGTCAGAAGTATAATTTAAAATTTGCTAATCCGGTTTTGGATACATTAACATTGTCCAGGCAATTATTTAAAGGGCTCAAGCATTACAAGCTGGATACGTTGGCTCATTATCTGCATATAGATATGAATAATCATCACCGTGCGGTGGATGATGCCCGTACGGCAGCGGAGATATTATTCAGATGCATGGATAAGCTGACTGAAATGGGTTGCCGATCCTTAAGCGACCTGAATAGGGTATTTGGCAACAGCATATCCAATAATTCCGAGTTGTATCATGCCGTTATACTGGTAAAAAATCAAGATGGTTTAAAGAATTTATATAAACTCATATCGGTATCGCATATAGATTACTTTTACAGAAAACCGCGTATACCCAAGAGCGTTCTGGCACAATACAGGGACAATCTTATTATAGGCTCGGGGTGCGATGCGGGGGAATTGTATCAGGCGCTCATTAAGTCGGCTGCCGATTCGGCTATAAAAGATATAGTAGCGTTTTATGACTATCTGGAAATACAACCGCTGGATAATGCCGCTCATCTGATAAAAGAAGGCAAGGTGGCTGACAGGCAACAGCTTATGGATATAAATAAGCGCATATACGAGCTGGGTAAATTATTCGATAAGCCGGTCGTTGCTACGGGCGACGTGCATTTTCTGGATCCGCATGATGAGTATTTCCGGCGCATACTCATGCATGGTCAGGGATTTTCCGACGCCGATAACCAGCCACCGTTGTACTTCAAGACCACCGATGAGATGCTTGAAGAGTTTAAGTACCTTGGCGATGATGCATGCCGCGAAGTGGTTATAAACAATCCCGATGCAATAGCATCGATGATAGAATTCGTAAAACCCATACCCGATGAATTTTATCCGCCCCATATAGATAGGGCGGAGGAGGAGATACAGGATATGGCCCTAAGCAATGCTGCGGCTATATACGGCGATCCTCTGCCGCCTATCGTCAAGCAAAGGCTGGATAAGGAGTTAAATGCTATCATAACGAATGGGTTTTCGGTATTATACCTTATAGCTCAAAAATTGGTTAAAAAATCGTTGGAGGACGGTTATCTGGTAGGCTCAAGAGGCTCGGTGGGTTCGTCGTTTGTAGCTACGATGTGCGGTATAACTGAGGTTAATCCTCTGCCACCGCATTATGTATGCCCTCGCTGCCATTACAGCGATTTTGATATAGATGTGGATGAGTATGCTTGTGGGGCGGATCTGCCGGATAAGGACTGCCCGGTTTGCGGCGAACCGCTTAAAAAGGATGGCTATGATACGCCGTTTGAGGTTTTTTTAGGATTTAACGGGGACAAGGTCCCTGATATAGACCTTAACTTTTCGGGAGAATATCAGCCGAAAGCGCACAAGTATACCGAAGAGCTTTTCGGAGAAGGCCATGTATTCCGCGCCGGTACTATAGCTACTATAGCCGATAAAACGGCTTATGGTTTTGTTAAAAATTATTTGGAAGAAAAAGGACTTGTGGTTCACAATGCCGAGGTGAACCGGCTGGTAAAAAGTTGTACCGGTATCAAACGCACTACCGGCCAGCATCCGGGC
Organism: Mahella sp.; assembly: GCF_020054945.1. GTDB lineage: Bacteria > Bacillota > Clostridia > Mahellales > Mahellaceae > Mahella. Next base: position 31,999 of record NZ_JAIHAU010000008.1, on the reverse strand, counting down.
GGGGTCATGGTAGTACCTAAAGACAAGGATATATTGGATTTTACGCCGATACAGTATCCGGCTGATGAGAAAGATTCCGGCGTCATAACCACGCACTTCGACTATCATTCCATAAGTAGCCGATTAGTCAAGCTGGATATACTGGGACACGACGATCCCACGGTTATACGCATGTTGGAGGATATAACAGGGATAGATGCCAAGGGTATACCGATAGGGGAGAAAACCATTATGAAGATATTTTCTTCCACTGAACCCCTTGGCGTTAAGCCGGAACAGATAGGCAGCGAGGTGGGCACTATAGGGATACCGGAATTCGGCACCAGATTTGTACGACAAATGCTGGTGGATACCCGCCCGACCACGTTTGCCGAGCTTATAAGAATAAGCGGCCTGTCGCATGGTACCGATGTGTGGTTAAATAACGCTCAAGATCTTATAAAACAGGGTGTAGCCAAATTGTCGGAGGTTATAGCGACGCGCGATGATATAATGCTTTCTCTCATTCATATGGGAGTGGAGCCGGGACAGGCATTCAGGATCATGGAAAGCGTGCGCAAGGGTCATGGCTTGAAGCTTGAAGATGAGCAGCTTATGCATGATGCAGGTGTACCGCAATGGTTTATAGATTCCTGTAAAAAGATAAGATATATGTTCCCAAAGGCACATGCCGTCGCTTACGTTATAATGGCCTTTCGCATATCGTATTTTAAGGTGTATTATCCGGAGGCCTTTTATGCCGCGTATTTTACAGTAAGGGCCGATGAATTTGATGCCGATATCGTGTCCAAAGGCCCGCATGCTGTGCAGGACAGTTTGTATGAGATAGAGCGTAAGGGCAATAATGCCACTGCTAAGGAGAAGAATCTGTTAACCATATTGGAAGTGGCGCGGGAGATGTATGCGCGCGGCATACGCATGCTGCCAGTCGATATAACGAAATCTCAAGCCGATAAATTCGTCGTGACCGACAACGGTATACTGCCGCCCTTCACCGCTCTGCAAGGGGTGGGATTGAATGCCGCCCGTAATATAGTTGCGGCCAGACAGCAGGCGCAATTCACATCTATACAGGATTTAAAAGAAAGGGCTAAGGTCAGCCGCACAGCGGTGGATATAATGAAAAGTCACGGCTGCCTTAAAGGATTGCCCGAAACCGCTCAATTATCGCTATTTTGATGTTGGCGTATAAATGTTTTGGCATGGTCTATGGCCGCGGTCAGGCTCTGATGTGCCGGCCCGCCATAGACATTTCTGCTTTGCACGCAGGTATTCAAATCTATGGCTTGCAAGACATCTTCATCAAAAAGGTCTGAGAAACGTCTGTATTCTTCCAACGACAAATTGGATAAGTCCTTGCCGTTATCCAGGCAATAGACCACAAGGTGGCCTATCACTTCATGAGCCTGGCGGAAGGGCATACCTTTTTTGACGAGATAGTCGGCGGCGTCGGTGGCATTGGTAAATCCGCCTTGTGCGGCCTTCAACATAACATCTTCGTGAAATGAAACGGTATCCAGCATGGCGCTGAATATCGGAATGGATATTGTCAATGTGTCCACAGTGTCGAATACGGCTTCTTTATCCTCTTGCATATCCTTATTATAGGCCAGAGGCAGTCCTTTCATGACGGTGAGCAGCGACGTTAAATCTCCGTATAAGCGACCGGTTTTGCCGCGTATCAGTTCGGCTACGTCGGGATTTTTTTTCTGGGGCATAATGCTGCTGCCCGTGCTGAACGCATCGTCCATCTCTATGAAGTTGAATTCGGCTGATGACCATAATACAAGTTCTTCGCAAAAGCGGCTCAAGTGCATACCTATCATGGCCGCGCAGCAGCAAAATTCTATGGCAAAGTCCCTGTCCGATACGGCATCCATGCTATTCTCCGATATGGCTTCGAAGCCGAGCTGCCGGGCCACATATTCCCTGTCAACAGGATAGGTGCTGGTAGCCAGCGCACCGGAACCTAGAGGCATTATATCAGTCCTCTTATAACAATCGTCCAGACGCTCATAATCGCGCTTAAACATTTGAAAGTATGCCATCATGTGGTGCCCGAGCGTTACCGGTTGAGCTCTCTGCATATGCGTATAGCCTGGCATTATGGCATCGATATGATGCTGTGCCTTATCTGTTATGACCTGCATGAGCGATAATAGCGAATGCTGTATTTCGCGTATAGCTTCTTTCATATACATGCGCATATCCAGCGCTATCTGATCATTGCGGCTGCGGGCAGTGTGCAGGCGCCGGCCTGCATCGCCTATGCGATCGGTGAGCTGTTGCTCTATGAATGTATGGATATCCTCGATATCTTCGGATATCTTTAATTGCCCGCTTTCTATATCATTTAATATGCTTTCAAGCCCTTCTATTATGGCTTGTCCGTCCTGCTCGCTTATTATGCCGCATTTGGCCAGCATAGCGGCATGCGCTATGCTGCCCTCTATATCCTGCCTGTAAAGGCGTTTGTCGAAAGCTATGGAAGCGTTGAATCGCTCCATAGCTCGATCGGCTTCTTTGGCGAATCTGCCGCCCCATAGCTTCATGATTTCTTGTTCCTTTCCATCATGAGTGCCCTGACCTTAAGCGGTAGGCCGAATAAATTTATGAATCCCTCTGCGTCCTTCTGATTATACACATCCTCCTCACCAAAAGTGGCCAGATCCACATCGTATAGAGAATAATCGGATTTTACGCCGGCCGGAGAGCAGTTGCCCTTGTATAGCTTCATGCGCACAGTACCTGTAACAGTCTGCTGAGTGCTATCGACGAAAGCAGACAAAGCCTCTCGAAGCGGCGTATACCAGCATCCGTCATAGACGAGTTCCGCAAATTTTGCCGCTATCATCTCTTTGTAATGAGCTGTCTGACGATCCAAGGTAAGCGATTCCAATTCCTTGTGGGCAAGGTAGAGTATGGTTCCACCAGGCGTTTCATATATGCCGCGCGATTTCATACCTACCAAGCGGTTTTCCACCATATCGGTTATGCCGACGCCGTTTTGAGCGCCTAAGCGGTTTAATTCCTCTATCAGTCCGACCGAATCGTAGGCTTGGCCGTTTATTGTTTTGGGTATGCCCTGTTCAAAGCCTATCTCCACATAGGTTGGTTTGTCGGGGGCTTTATTTGGCGGCGTCACTATAAGGTATACGTCGTCTTTAGGCTCATTCCACGGGTCTTCCAAATCGCCGCCTTCATGGCTGAGATGCCAGAGGTTGCGGTCCATGCTGTACGGATGTTCCTTGGTAACCGGTACGGGTATACCGCGCTTTTGAGCGTATTCGATCTCCTCATCACGGGATTTTATATCCCATATGCGCCATGGCGCTATTATCTTTATGTGCGGGTTGAGAGCCTTTATGGTCAGCTCAAAGCGCACCTGATCGTTGCCTTTACCTGTGGCGCCATGAGCTATGGCCTTAGCGCCCTCAGCCTCGGCTATTTCTACCAAGCGTTTGGCTATGAGAGGACGTGCCATGGATGTGCCCAGCAGATATTTGCCCTCATATATTGCGCCGGCTTTCAGCGTAGGGAATATGAAGTCCTCCACGAATTCTTTTTTCAGATCCTCTATGTATATCTTGCTAGCTCCGGTTTTTATAGCCTTTTCATTTAAAGGTTCCAATTCCTCGCCCTGGCCTACATCAACGGCCACCGCTATTACATCGTAATCATAGTTTTCCTTTAACCATGGGATTATTATGGACGTATCCAATCCTCCCGAGTATGCCAGTATGACTTTTTCCTTGCTCATATCTCTACCTCCATATCGTTGTTGTCAATAATTATACAACATATTGCATATTTATGCAATATGTTAAATGTACAAATTGCCTTTATTCTGCTATAATTGTTCATAGAGCATCAACTGCTACGTTAGGTTTTCAGAATTAATATACTCCAAAACAGAGCATAAGTAAAGAAGGATGTCAGATGATTGTATTAGGAATAGATCCGGGCTTGGCTACATTGGGCTATGGAGCGGTGGATTATGAGAAGAACAGATTAAAGCTCATCGATTATGGGATTGTGACCACGCCGGCGGGCATGCCGTTGCCACAGCGGCTCAAAAACATATACGATGATGTATCGGCGCTGATAGAACGCTATGGACCGCGTGCGTGTGCTGTAGAAGAGTTATTTTTCAATAAAAATACCAAAACGGCATTGATCATAGGACATGCCAGGGGGGTGGCTATATTGGCGGCGGCTAACAATGCCGTGCCGGTTTACGAATATACGCCGTTGCAGATAAAGCAGGGTATAACAGGGTATGGAATGGCTCAAAAGCTGCAGGTGCAGCGCATGGTAAGATTGTTGCTGTGCATGGATGATATACCAAAGCCGGATGATGCCGCCGATGCTTTAGCCGCGGCCATATGCTGTTGTTATTCTGAATCAATGGGAGCGGCGGATATATGTTAGCATATCTGGAGGGTTTTATCGAGCATAAAAGCCCGAATTATGTTATAATAGATGTAAACGGTATTGGATTTAAGGTATATGCTACCACAAGAGTATTGGCGGATATGCCTGATGTCAAAAGCCGGACGAGGTTATATGTTCACTGGCATATAGGGGATGGCAATATGGCATTATTCGGATTTACCTCGGAGCAACAGGTAGACCTGTTCGAGAACCTCATATCGGTATCGGGCGTGGGCCCTAAAGGAGCCCTGGCATTAATGGATGCTCTTTCCTATGAGCAGATACTGCTTGCCGTAGTTCAGAGCGACGACAAGAGCTTGAGCCGCGCCAAAGGCATAGGCTCTAAAACGGCACAGCGCATTATAATGGAGCTCAAGGATAAGCTGCATATGCCCAGGGAAATAAAATCAAGCGATACGGCTGAACGGATAAGCGACAGCATGTACGGACAAGCCATAGAGGCCCTTATATCATTAGGCTATGCGCCGACTGAAGCTGCCGGGGCTTTGGAAGGCGTGACTACTGACGGCCGGAGCTTGGAGGAGGTAATTAAAGAGGCGCTTAGGCGTTTTTGATTGGAGGATATGATGCCAGACAGGATAATAGCAGCGGAGCTTGGACAAAACGATATAGAGCTGGAGACAGCCCTGAGGCCGAGGACGTTGAACGAATATATAGGGCAGAACAGCGTCAAAGAAAAGCTGCGCATATTTATAGATGCTGCCAAGCAGCGCCATGAGGCATTGGATCACGTATTGCTGTACGGACCGCCGGGTCTGGGCAAGACCACATTGGCGAATATAATAGCCAACGAGATGGGAGTGAACATACGCATAACATCGGGCCCTGTTATAGAACGCGCCGGCGATCTGGCGGCTATATTGACAAATATGGCCGAGTACGATGTGCTGTTTATAGATGAGATACATAGGCTCAACAGGGCGGTAGAGGAAATACTGTATCCCGCGATGGAGGATTACGCGTTGGATATAGTCATAGGCAAGGGGCCGGGCGCGCGTTCGCTGCGGATAGATCTGCCGCATTTTACGCTTATAGGCGCTACCACAAGGGCGGGGCTTTTAACACCGCCGCTCCGCGACCGTTTCGGCGTTATAAACCGCCTTGAGATGTATACTGTGGACGAACTCAAGGAGATAGTTATGAGGTCGGCTTATCTTTTAAAAACGGGTATAGATGAACAAGGTGCCGGTGAGATAGCCAGACGGGCCAGGGGCACGCCCAGGGTGGCTAACAGGCTGCTCAAACGCGTCAGGGATTATGCTCAGATAAAGGCCGACGGCATGATAGACTATGCTGTGGCAAAAGCGGGATTGGACCTTTTAGAAGTAGATGATTTAGGATTGGACGAGGTAGACAGAAAGCTATTGAGCATAATGATAGACAAATTCGGAGGCGGACCGGTTGGTTTGGATACGCTGTCGGCGGCGGTAAACGAACAGGCCGATACAATAGAGGATGTATATGAACCATATCTGTTGCAGCTGGGTTTCATCGATCGCACGCCGCGCGGCAGGGTAGCTACGCGTTTGGCCTATGAACACATGGGTATACCCTTTGAAGACAGATGAGGTGATATAGGATTTGAAACTTTTAATGCATATGTGCTGCGGGCCGTGTGCCACATATCCGACGAAAATATTGCAGCAAGATGATAATATAGAACTGTACGGGTTATTTTTTAACCCCAATATACAACCATATACGGAATATAAAAAGCGTATGGAAACCGCTCAGCAATTCGCTGATGCCGTAGGCCTTAAGCTTATAACCATAGATGAGTATAACTTGGTGGAATTTTTGCGCAATGCGGCATTTAGAGAAAGCATGCGCTGCCGGATGTGCTATGCCACCAGATTGGAAAGAGCGGCCAGCGTGGCCAGAAACGGAGGCTTCGATGCGTTTACCACCACTATGTTGGTCAGTCCGCATCAAAAGCATGAATGGGTGAAGGAGATAGGCCGCGAGGCCGGCGAGAAATACGGCGTGCCCTTTTTATACCGGGACTTCAGGGAAGGCTATAAAGAAGGTGTTGAGATATCCAAAGCCATGGGACTGTACAGACAGCAATATTGTGGATGTATATACAGCGAAATGGAGCGGTATATACCCAAGAAAAAGGGTGAACTTTATAAATGAATCTGCAGCAGATGGGAAAGATTATAATAACCGTAGGCCTCCTGTTTTTGATTGTGGGCGGATTTATATGGCTTATCGGAAGAACCGGTATACGCCGTTTGCCCGGCGATATAGTGATAAGGCGCGGCAATTTTACACTGTACTTTCCCATAGTGACATGTTTGGTCATAAGCGCGGTGCTGTCGCTGCTTTTTTATATAATTGGGAAATTTAAGTAGCTTTATAGAGGAGATAATACTGTATATAATGTGGCGTTTAGAAGATTTCGATTATGATTTGCCAGAGGAGCTGATCGCTCAAAAACCTTTAGAACAGCGCGATATGTCAAGGTTGCTGGTATATGATAGAAAGACAAAATCTATAAATCATAGGATATTTAAAGATATAGTGGAGTACTTGCAAGCAGGAGATACTTTGGTGATAAACGATACCAAAGTCATACCAGCGCGCCTGATAGGGTATAGGGAAGATACCGGTGGCAAGATAGAGTTTCTGTTGCTCAGGCGCTTGGAGGCCGATAAATGGGAGATAATAGAGCGTCCGGGCCACCGGGCCAAGATAGGAACTGTGTTTGTTTTCGGGAATGGGGAGCTAAAGGCGCGCATATTGGAAAAAACATCGCAGGGCGGGCGTATAGTGGAATTTATGTATGACGGCATATTCGAAGAAATACTGGATAAATTGGGTCAGATGCCTCTACCGCCGTATATAAAAGAAAAACTGGACGATAAAGAGCGTTATCAGACGGTATATGCCAAGAATGAAGGTTCAGCGGCCGCACCTACTGCCGGGCTGCATTTTACCGATGAATTGCTGCAGCGCATAGAGGATAAAGGCGTAAATATAGTGCATATAACCCTTCATGTAGGATTGGGTACATTCCGTCCTGTTAAAGAAGATGATATAACCAAGCATCAAATGCACTCGGAGTATTATCAGGTAAGCCGGCAGGCGGCCGATGTTATAAATGATACGCATAAAGGCGGGCATAGGGTATTTGCGGTCGGTACCACCTGCGTGCGCACGTTGGAGACCGTAACCGATGAAAAAGGTATAACCCATGCGGGCGATGGTTGGACCGATATATTCATTTATCCGGGTTATCGGTTTAAGGCTATAGACGCATTGATAACCAACTTTCATTTACCAAAATCCACGTTGCTCATGCTCATAAGCGCTTTTGCGGGCAGGGAAGAGATATTGCGCGTTTATAAGGAAGCGGTTGAAAAACGTTATCGTTTTTTCAGTTTCGGCGACGCAATGCTGATACTGTGAATTTGCATTTGGCTATTGACAGCCGAATATTGATGGGTTAGAATAATACAGTATATTGTGGAAGTCCCGGACATTGACGTAAAACAATATCGATTATTGTGATTTTTCAATAAAGCAAAAACGCAATCTTATGAGGAGGGAAAGGATTGGATACATTTGTAGCAAAGCCCTATGAAATAGAGCGCAAATGGTATGTGATAGATGCTACAGGCAAGCCGTTAGGCCGTTTGGCCAGCGAAGTGGCTAAAATATTGCGCGGCAAAAATAAACCTATATACACCCCTCATGTGGATACAGGGGATTATGTAGTTATAATAAATGCGCAGAATGTAATATTGACCGGTAAAAAATTGGATCAGAAGATGTATAGACATCACAGTTTGTATCCGGGCGGCATGAAAGAGACGCCGTACCGCAAGTTTTTGGCACAAAGGCCGGAGAAAGCCATCTATGAGGCCGTAGAGGGTATGCTGCCGCACAATAGCTTGGGCCGCCATATGATAAAGAAGTTAAAGATTTATAAAGGCGCCGAGCATAAACATGAGGCCCAGCAACCTGAAGTTTTGGAATTAAATATATGAGGAGGGTAATTCTTGGCAGTACATTATTATGCTACAGGAAGGCGTAAAACCTCAGTAGCCAGAGTGAGATTAATACCGGGTGGTAAAGGAAATATCACCGTAAATGGCAAAAATGTCGACGAATATTTTAATGTAGAAACTTTAAGAATCCAGGTTCGCCAACCACTTGAGTTAACCAATATGACTGACAAATTCGATGTGGTGGTGAAAGTAAACGGCGGTGGCTTTACAGGCCAGGCGGGAGCGGTGCGCCATGGTATAGCTCGCGCGCTGCAATTAGTAGATCCGGAGCTTCGCGAGCCGCTTAAGAAAGCAGGCATGCTTACGCGGGATTCAAGAATGAAAGAGCGCAAAAAATATGGTTTGAAGGCTGCCAGGCGCGCGCCCCAATTTTCGAAGAGATGATTGGTATACATTTTCAATCAAAAGAGTCACAGAAATGTGGCTCTTTTATTTTAAAACCTTTGCTATATATGGTTCCCGCCTAATAATATCCACCTATAGCCCGCTTAAATCAAAATCAGGCGTATATATGCTCTTAGCCGAAGAACGCTCTTGGATATAGCCGTTTTCCAATCCTATATCAAAGAAATAGTCTATGATAGCCTCGTATTGACGTCGACTTATACGCCGGTTTAGTTCCTTATGCTCTTTGGCCTTATACATAGGTGTGTATTGCGCCATGAGGCTTACATAAACCTCTGTGGGGAGATTGTTTCTTATCCATAACAATATCCGCTTGGAATCCTCGATTAACCCAGGGAGCATAAGATGCCTTATTATGAGGCCGCTTTTTATTACACCATCATCATCAAATTGAGGTGAGCCGACTTGTCGATACATTTCCATTATAGCGGCCGTCGCATGTTCAAAATAATGCGGCGCTTTTGAATATTTTACGGCATATTCGTCGCTAAAGTATTTCAAATCCGGCAGATATACATCGATTAAGCCATCCATATAGCGCAAAGCATCTACCGATTCATAAGCATTGGAATTATATATTACCGGTATTGTTAAACCATGTTCTTTAGCTATTATTAAAGCCTCTGTTATTTGTGGCATAAACGATGTCGGCGAAACCAGGTTTATGTTATGGGAACCCCGCTGTTGCTGCTTTATGAACAGCTCAGCCAGCTCGGGTATACCCATCTCTTTGCCGAAATCAGACTGACTTATGTCATAATTCTGGCAAAAAAGGCAGCTCAAATTGCAGTAGGAAAAGAATACCGTACCGGACCCTCTGGTGCCGCTTATACAAGGCTCTTCCCACTGGTGCAGTGAGGCCAATGCTACTTTGGGCAATAAGCCGGCGCGACATGTGCCATGTTGACCATTTAAACGGTCTATATGGCACTGCCGCGGGCATAGATGGCAGTCTCTCAGCCATTCGGTAAAGCCTTCCATGTGTTACCTGCTCGCACCTCCGCCTCCGGATGAGCCGCCACCGAAGCCTCCGCCTCCACCGCCGAAGCCACCACCGCCGAAGCCACCACCGCCGGATGAGCCACCAAAGCTACCGCCGAAGCCTCCGAACGGCGGGCCACCCCAACGGTTATAGCGGCCGCGTCGGCCCCCGCCGCTTCTGATATTAAAGAAAATAAACGCCATGACAATCAATATAAATATTACACTGCCCCATGAGGTTTCACTTGAATCTCCCTCTTCGGGGTCAGTATCAACGCTTATGGGTGTATAGCCGTCAGTGCCGCTCAAATCTATGTTGTATTCCTCGGCCACACGCGTTGCTATAGCCATATAGCCTTCTGTTATGCCTTCGGAATATGCCTTCTGATCCCATTGCGGGAGGACATACTCGTCCAGTATACGGCCGGCTACGCTGTCCGGTATGGCACCTTCCAGGCCATAACCTACCTCTATGCGTACCTTTCCGGAATGATTGTCCATGAGGCGCTGCTTGTCTACCAGCAGCAAAACGCCGTTATTTTTTTCTTTATCGCCTATACCCCAGTCACGGAGTAACTCCAATGCGTAATCTTCTATAGGATAATCTCCCGTGTTATCTACGGTTACTACTACTATTTGCGCATTGGATGCATTGTCTATGGCAGCGCCTGATTCATTGATGCGCTGCTCGTCTTCGGCATCGACAAGAGCGGCATAATCGTATACATACGCGAATTCGGATGGCTTGGGTGGTATAGGAGGAGCTGCCGATACTACAACAGATATCAGCATAAAAGCCAAAAAACATGCCCATATGCGCTTAAAAGTTACCATTTAACATTTCCTCTTATTCCGAAAAATCCACTTGGGGAACTTGTTGAGCGCCCTCCTCGGCCTGGAAATATTCTTTCTGTTCAAAGCCGAATAGGCTTGCTATTATATTGGTAGGGAAACGGCGTATAGCAGCGTTATATTGCTGGACAGCGTTGTTATAATCGCGGCGCGATACTGCTATTCGGTTTTCTGTGCCGGCCAACTCATCTTGCAGCGCTATAAAATTTTGATTGGCTTTAAGCTCCGGATAGTTTTCCGCTATGGCAAGCAATCGCCCTAAAGAGCTGTTTAATGCCTCATCGGCTTGAGCCGCTTCACCTGGGGTTTGAGCGGCCAGGAGGCTTTCTCTGGCCTGATTTACACTGTCAAATACAGCTTGTTCATGGGCAGCATACCCTTTAACTGTTTCCACGAGATTAGGTATTAAATCAGCTCGTCGCTGCAGCATATTATCGACCTGACTCCAGCTGCTATTTACGCTCTCCTCCATATTGACCAGATTATTGTAACTGCTTATCAATACAATAGCCAATATCAGTATTATAGCTATTACGACAATCCATGTTATAGTTGAACGTTTCAAAGTTCTATTTCCTCTCCTTCGATAAATTTGCTATTATTGTCCGGCTGTGCGTCAATAATCTATGCCTATTATACAATATAAGTATGCATGGTACAAGCGTGGCATGACTTAAAGAAAACATCGTTTTTGCTTGTGCTTATTGCATGCAACTGGTATAATTATCTTAGATAGTGATCGGGAGGTATGAGTTATGTATAAAAAAGCGGATAATGTGCGCAGGGCCTTTGCCTTTATAATCGATATCGCATTAACCTATTTGATGGGCTCGATACCGTTTATAGGTGGCGTTATCGGTTTCTTCTACATGCTTCTGAGGGACGGTCTGCTAGACGGGCAAAGCATTGGCAAAAAGCTGCTCGACATCAGAGTGGTTACCGACCACGGGGCTGTCACATATGGCGATTCTATCAAAAGAAATATAATATTTGCCATACCCAGTCTGTTTATGACCATACTGGTTATAGGATGGATCATAAGCGGTGTCATTGGAGCAATAATATACATAGTCGAGATTGTTAAGGCTATGAACGATCCAGAAGGTAAGCGCTACGGTGACGTATGGGCAGGGACCAAGGTGGTAGAGGGGCAAAAAGCATCGTGAGCAAAGCGGCAACGGTTTTTACAATAGGTGAAATGCTTATAGATTTTATACCGAATGAAAGAGGTGTGCCGCTTAAGCAGGTTAATGCGTTTCAGAAGGCGCCGGGTGGAGCTCCCGCAAATGTCGCTTGTGCGGTAAGCAGGCTTGGAGGCACCAGCGCTTTTATAGGCAAGCTTGGTGCTGATGCTTTCGGAGATTTTCTTCTGGATACGCTTATTAATGCTGGCGTTAATATAAACTATGTAAGCAGAACGGATCAAGCCAATACTGCACTGGCTTTTGTAAGTCTCAAGGCCGATGGGGACAGGGAATTTATGTTTTATAGAAATCCAAGTGCCGATATGTTATTATCCGAAGATGAGATTGATAGCGAATGGTTCTCGGGGAAAGATATACTTCATTTTGGCTCTGTTGACCTTATAGAGGCTCCTGTTAAATATGCTCATATAAAAGCTATAAATAGCATTAAATCAAAAGGTGGCCTTGTAAGCTTTGACCCTAATGTAAGACTTGCCCTATGGGATGATGCACAACTGTGCAGAAAAACTATAAACGACTTTATACCATATGCGGATATTTTAAAGATAAGTGACGAGGAACTTGAATTTATAACAGGTATACCCGAAGGGCCAAAGGCTATAGCATCTTTATTTACAGGCGATGTGAAGATTATAATGTATACCAAAGGCGCGCATGGCGCTGAGCTTTATACAAGAGATATTAATGTATCCGTTCCTGCCAGAAAGGTAGAGGTTGTCGATACTACCGGTGCTGGGGATGCTTTTATGGGGGCGTTTTTGTATAAGATATCGCAGGATCCAGCGGGTATATGCTTTACAACCCCGGATGCAGCTTATGAGGTGTTGGATTTTGCTAATAAGGCTGCGTCTATAAGTGTTACAAGGAAAGGCGCAATAAGCGCGCTTCCGACGCTGGATGAAATAACGAGTTGCATTGATTGATCGGATGAGTTATAATTATCATTGTTGATAGTTTACGGGGTAAATGGGCGCATAATAGTGCCATCTACACAAATATGAAATGAAGGGACGATATAGATTAGATGGATATATTGAGGAATATTCTTATGGCATTGTATATAATTGCTAGCATTATTTTGATAGTCGTAGTTCTGCTGCAGTCGGGCAAGACGGCTGGTTTATCGGGCAGTATCGCAGGCGGAGCGGAAACGTTCTTTGGCAAAAACAAGGCGCGTACTTATGATGCGAAACTAAAGAGCCTGACGAAGTATGCTGCTGTAGTTTTTATAGTGCTGTCGCTTGTATTGGTATTGTTGCAATAGTGATTTATAAGATTAAGATATGAGAGCCCGGCGAATAGAACAGTGCCGGGCTAATTTTATATATAAGCAGAAAGGGTGTGTCAAATTTGACGAGACAAGAGGCTTTAGAACTGGTGCAACAGCACATTAAAGAAGAAAATCTTTTAAAACATGTGTTGGCAACCGAAGCTATAATGAAGGCATTGGCTAAAAAGCTGGGGCAGGATGAGGAAAAATGGGGCTTGGTCGGCCTATTGCATGATATAGATTATGAAGAAGTGGATCAGGATCCGGCCAGACATGGCATGGTAGGTGCAGACCTTTTGGAAGGCATGGGCATGGAGGCTGATATAGTGCATGCTGTTAGGGCCCATAATGAATACCATGGTATAGATAGGGTAACACTAATGGATAAAGCATTGTATGCGGCCGATCCTATGACCGGCTTTATAACGGCCGTATCTTTGGTATTGCCCAGCAAGAATGTAGCTGACGTAACCGTAAAACAGGTAAAGAAAAAATTAAAGGATAAAGCATTTGCCAGAGGCGCCAGCAGGGACCAGATAAACAGTTGCGATCAATTGGGTCTCACTTTGGACGAATTTATTGACATATCGCTGGATGCTATGCGGCAGATGGCTATAGTTAACGCATAAGAGGTGAACGATGAATATAAAGGAAAAATTATTGGGGCTTATGGACCAACCCGAATATGCGCCCAAGACAGCAACTCAATTAATGGATATAATGGAAATGGACAGAACCGATAAAAAAAGTTTTTTGTCTGTTTTGGACACTATGGAAAGGGAAGGCCTTATAGTAAAGACCAAGAGTAAAAAATATGGCCTGCCAAAAAGGTTAGGATATGTTACCGGCAAGCTTCAGGCCAATGCCAAGGGTTTTGGCTTCATAATACCCGATGATGGTAGTCAAAAGGATGTATACGTATCGTCCGATGATCTAAACGGTGCCATGAACGGCGACTGTGTGATGGCCAAAATATTGTTTAGCGATGGCGACCGTTCGCGCGAAGGTCAAATAGTACAAATCCTTGAGAGAGCCAACGAAAGGATAGTAGGTACTATAGAAAGAAGCCAACATTTTGCAGTTTTGATCCCTGATGAGCCAAGATTGCATACGACCATTCTTATACCGAACGATGCGTTGAATGGCGCGGATGACGGTTATAAAGTGGTGGTACAGGTGACAAGGTGGCCGCACGGGCGCGTTGGAGCCGAGGGGCGGGTTATAGAGGTCCTTGGTCACAAAGACGACGTAGGCACAGATATCTTATCTATAATACGCCAATATGAATTGCCGGAGGGATTTCCGCCGGAAGTGATGAGGGAGGCCGCTTCCATACCGCAGACGGTTTCCGAAGAGGATATACGCGACAGGGAGGATTTGCGAGGCCTTCATATAGTCACTATAGACGGAGAAGACGCAAAAGATCTGGATGATGCCGTATCCATATCACTGCTGCCTAATGGCCACTTCTTGCTGGGCGTTCACATAGCGGATGTCAGCCATTATGTAAAGGAAGGCAGTGCGCTCGACAAAGAGGCATTATCCAGAGGATGCAGCGTGTACCCAGTGGACCGCGTTATACCTATGCTTCCTCCGGCGCTGTCTAACGGCATATGCAGCCTTAATCCCCGTGTGGATCGTCTGACGCTTTCGGCGTTTATGGAGATAGATAGCAATGGTGAAGTGGTCGAGCATAGATTTACGACCAGCGTTATCAAGACCTGCGAGCGGATGACCTATACTGATGTGACAAAGTTGCTCACCGATCCGGACAATGGGTTAATCGATAGATATGGTTATCTTGTGGACGATTTTAGACTCATGAAGCAACTGCACGATATATTAAAGCGGAGACGTCGGGAAAGGGGTAGCATAGATTTTGATATAGATGAGGCGCAGATAAAGCTGGATTTGAGCGGCAAACCCACTGATGTTTTGCTGCACTCGCGCGGTATAGCCGATGAGATAATAGAAGAATTTATGCTGGTGTGCAATGAAACGGTGGCTGAGCATATGTTTTGGATGCAGGTACCCTTTATATACCGAGTGCATGAAGAGCCCGATCCTGAAAAAATATTGGCGTTTAACGATTTTATACACAATTTAGGTTACCATTTAAAAGGCATAGGGGGTAAAGTACATCCAAAAACGCTCCAAGACCTCTTAAATGAAGTGGAGGGCACCGAGGAGGAAGCGGTGGTGAACAGCGTGCTATTGCGTTCACTTCAAAGGGCCAGATATGATACGGAAAATATAGGTCACTTTGGTTTAGCCGCACGTTACTATACGCATTTTACATCGCCCATAAGGCGGTATCCGGACCTGATGATCCATCGTATAATAAAGGATATGTTGCATGGCAGGCTTACACATAAACGTGTGGAACATCTTGCTCAAGTATTACCGTCTATAGCCCAACAATCATCACAGAGGGAAAGAGTGGCACAGCAGGTTGAGTGGGATACTGAGGATTTAAAGAAAGCCGAGTATATGATGGACAAGATAGGCCAAAGCTTCGACGGGATTATATCCGGTATCACCCATTACGGTATGTATGTGCAGCTGGAAAACACCATAGAGGGTCTTATACATGTAAGCGCCTTAGATGACGACTATTATGTATATAATGAAAAACACTACTGTTTTATAGGAGAACATACCAGGAAGATATATCGTTTAGGCGATAAAGTCAAGGTAAAAGTGGCCAAGGTGGATCTTTCAACGCGCAATATAGACTTTGTCATGGACGAAGGCGAATAAAGGCGCCTAATCTTCAGACGCCTTTATTCCGTCTTTTACTCTTCTTTTTTATAATCTTGCATATTATCTTGTTGTTTATCCTTGCCGCCGGTTTTTTCGGCTACTTCAGATAGATATTGCGCGCGCTCTTTATTGCCCTCCAATCCGGTCCAGTGGTTGAAATTAGGTATAAATTCGCCGTATGCGCTTTTGTCTAGCAAAGCATCTTCTAAATAGTCGTCCTTTTTGATCTTATAGGTTTTTTTAGACATACTAACACCTCCTGACTATAATATTTCCCTCCAATTTAAATAAAAATCTAATCAAACGCAAAAAGATATGGTATAATAACGTTAGTTACAATAAAAAATACGGGAGGCGCAATAGCTATGAAAGATAAACTGAAAAAAGCATTTTTAATCGGTATAGGTGCCATGGCAGCGACAGGAGAGAAAATAGACGAATTGGTGGATGAGTTGGTGGCTAAAGGAGACGTTACTGCTGAAGAGGGCAAAAAGATACTCGATCAGTACAAGGAGAAGGTCAAGGCTAATCAGCAGGATATAAGCAGCAAGGCCAAAGAGGAACTGAGCAAAATGTTGGATAAGATGAACCTTGCTACGAAAAAGGATTTAGAGGAAATAAAGGCCAGGCTGGACGCTATAGAGCAGAAACTGAACAATAATCCTCAATAAGTGTCATTAAAAAGATTAAATGGGGCTGCGACCGCCCCTTTTTTCTTTATTAAATAAGGGGTATTTTTTAAGATGAAAAATCCGCTGGGGAAGCAATACAGACGTTGGCACCGCTATGCGGAAATAGCCAATGTGCTGTTTAAGTATGGTTTTGGTTTCATAGCCGATAGGATAGGTATAACCAATATATTGTTCAATATACAAAATCGCGTTAAGGGTGCTAAGGTAAGCACTTTGTCCGGGCCGCAAAGAGTCCGCCTTATGTTGGAAGAAATGGGTCCTCTTTTCATGAAGCTTGGACAAATCCTGAGCGTGAGGCCGGATCTTATACCTCAAGAGTATATACGGGAGTTAAGCAAACTTCAGGATGCAGGTCCGGAATTGCCGTTTGATATGATAAAAGCAGCTATAGAAAGAGAAATCGGGTCATCGATAGATGATGTTTTTACATATATAGATCCTCGGCCTATAGCGGCAGCCTCCATAGCGCAGGTGCATAAAGCGGTGCTTAAGAATGACGGCGAGGCTATAATAAAGATACAGCGCCCGGAAATAGACGATATAGTGGAGGATGATTTGGCTATATTGAAGGAAATAGCCGGTTTAATGGAGGCTAGAATGCCTGAAAGCAGGCGTTATCAGCCTATGGGCATAGTGAACGAATTATCGCGTTCGATACGCCGCGAACTGGATTTTGTAAGAGAAGGTATGAGCATAGATCATTTCAGACGTAATTTTGAAGGGCACACCGAAATATATGTGCCTAGAGTATTTTGGGAATATACTACAAAACACATGCTCGTGATGGAATATATAGACGGCGTGAAAGTAAATGAAATAGAAAAGATAGACGCTATGGGATTGGATCGCAAGACTATAGCCGAAAATGGTGCTAGAGCCATTATGAAACAGATATTTGAAGACGGTTTTTTTCATGCCGACCCTCATCCGGGCAATATATTCATAATGCGCGATGGACGTATAGCGTTTATAGATTTTGGGATGATGGGGAGATTAACAAAAGAGGATCAGGACCATGTGGTGGATCTTATATCAGCGGTAATCAATAGAGACGTAAATAACATAATAAAAGCTTTTTTTAATATAGGAGTATTATCCAAAGATGTGGATTTACGCGGATTTTACATAGATGTCACGGAATTACTGGAAAAATATTACGAAAAAACATTGGCTGAGATAAATATGGGCGAATTGGTAAATGAAACCGTAAGCATGGCATTCCGATATGGCATAGGACTGCCGTCGCAATTTACTTTATTGGATAAATCGTTGATGACCATAGAGGGTGTGGCAAAGCAATTATACCCTGAAGTGAACGTATTTGAATTGGCTCGGCCTTTTGTAACCAATATGATGCGCAAGAGGCACTTTTCGAAGGAGGCTGTTAAAGCGCGTCTGGATGAAATATACGATAGCGCGGATTCTTTATTCAAGATATCGCCCGTAGCTTTGGATGTATTGAACAAGCTGTCCAAAGGAGAAGCCGAAGTAAAATTTCAACTGGAAGGATTGGATAAGGCGGTATCGCGCTTTAACCGTATGGTAAACAGGCTTATAAACGCATTGATCATCTCCGCCGTCATAATAGGTTCAGCCGTTATTGTGGGAGTGGAGGGCAGTAGTATCCATGTTCCCTTATCCACTATAGGCACCGTAGGATTTATAGCGGCCGGTGTAGCCGGTATATGGTTGCTGATCGATATATTGCGCTCGGGGCATATGTGAGAGCTATTGTATATGCTGCAGTTTTTGCTATAATAGAATAAGACGAATCTATGGAGATTTAGAAAGGATATGATTGCGATATGGAACCTAAAGCTGATATAGGCGTGTTTGGCGGTTCGGGTTTCTATACATTTTTAGATAACGTTGAGGAAGTAGAGCCCGATACGCCTTATGGGCGTCCCAGCGATGCTATAGCTATAACGGAGGTGAACGGCAAAAAGGTGGCATTTTTGCCGCGACACGGCAAAGACCATCGTTATCCGCCGCATATGATACCGTACAGAGCTAACTTATACGCCATGAAACAGTTGGGTGTTAAGCGGATTATAGCGCCCACAGCTTCAGGCAGCCTGCAACCCGATATAAAACCGGGGGATTTTGTGGTATGCGATCAATTTGTGGACAGGACATGGGGCAGGAAGGATACCTATTATGACGGTCCGGTAACTCGACATATAAGTTCGGCCGACCCATATTGCCCACAATTGCGCCGATTGGCCATAGATGCGGCAAAGGATATGGGCATAACGGTACATGAGACCGGCACTATAGTTATAATACAAGGCCCTCGTTTTTCCACAAGGGCGGAGAGCGAGTGGTTTCATAAGATGGGGTGGCATGTTATAAATATGACTCAATATCCTGAATGCATGCTGGCCAGAGAGCTTGGCATATGTTATGTGAACATATCGCTTATAACCGACTATGATGCCGGATTAGAAGGCCGTGACGATATAAAACCGGTGACCGAACAGGAGGTTCTGCGCGTGTTTGATCAAAACAATGACAAGGTAAAACAACTTATATATAATATGATAGAGCGCATGGACGTAAGCGCTCATTGCAGCTGCCATGATGCCGCGCAATAGAAGGGAATGTTATATTTAATATTATGAAAAAAACTGCTCCTAACAGCACTATTATACACATATGTCAGAAGTTGAACCAACGTAACCTGATCACCGCATACGGTGGCAATGTGAGCATGCGTATTGGCAACAAGGTTATTATAACCCCGACGAAATTCGCATTGGCCGAATTGGGAGAGGATGACCTTGTGGTTATAGACCTGGACGGTAATGTGCTTTTTGGCGTGCATGAGCCATCGTCTGAGACGCATCTTCACCTTGAGATATACAAGGTCAGGGAGGATATAAACGGTATAGTGCATACGCATCCTGCGGCTACTACCGCATTCGCCTATACAGGGGAACCGATAATACCGATTAATCCGGAAAGCATGCAGTATCTTTCCAACATGGTAACGGTGCCTTATTATCCGTTTGGCAGCGTTGAGCTGGCTGATGCGGCGGGGCAGGCGGCGGTGAATGCCAATGCCCTTATATTGGCGCGCCATGGTATAGTGGCTTTGGGCCAAGACCTATATGCCGCTTATAACCTTACCGAGCTGGTAGAGCAAACGGCGCTTATGAACCTTTATTTGAAAATACTCAAAGGCGGTGTATAAATGACGAATACGCTGGAATGGACCGGCAACAGCCTGAAGCTTATAGACCAGACCGTGTTGCCGTTGAAAGAGAGAATAATAGAATGCCGCAGTTATGAGGATGTGGCCGATGCCATAAAAACCATGAAGGTCCGCGGGGCGCCGGCCATAGGCGTTACGGCGGCATACGGCATGGTGTTGGGCGCTATGGGAATAGAAACATCCGATGCCGAGGCTTTTATGCAACGCCTAAATCATATAGCAGACGTCATAAAAGCTACCAGACCTACGGCCGTTAATCTGTTTTGGGCTGTGGACAGGATGCTTACAGTGGCTCGGCAAACCTCTAAAACCGGCATTGTTGAGGACATAAAAAGAGCCATGCAGCTAGAAGCCGATCAAATGGCTAAAGACGATATAGAGGCCAATAAAGCCATGGGAGAATTTGGACAGGTTTTGTTAAATGACGGCGATAGAGTGCTTACGCATTGTAATGCCGGTGCTCTTGCCACGGTGGGTTACGGTACGGCGTTAGGGGTCATACGCGCGGCGGTAGGCCACGGCAAAAGGATATCGGTTTATGCCGATGAAACGAGGCCGTTTTTACAGGGAGCACGCTTGACGGCGTGGGAATTAGCCAAAGACGGCATAGATGTGACGGTTATAGCCGATAATATGGCAGGATATCTTATGGGAAGCGGTAAAATAGATAAAGTAATAGTAGGGGCTGACAGGATAGCCGCCAATGGGGATACTGCCAATAAAATAGGCACTTACAGCGTGGCGGTGCTGGCGCATCATCATCAGATACCATTTTATGTGGCTGCTCCCGTATCTACTATAGACAAAACCCTGCCTGATGGCAGTCATATACCTATAGAGCAAAGGGACCCAAAGGAAATGATATATGTCAACGGCGTGCAGATAATGCCGGATGACGTAAAGGTTATCAATCCGGCGTTTGACGTTACCCCACATGATTATATTTCAGCTATAATAACAGAGAAAGGGATCTTATATCCGCCTTATAATATGATTAATAGTTAGGCTATAGGCTAGCAGAGAGGCGGATCGTGATACATTAAATGCATTTGAAGGGATGTACGGTATGAGATTTGTGATAATTACAGGTTTATCGGGGGCAGGAAAAAGCCAAACGCTTCATTTTATGGAGGATTTCGGTTTTTTTTGCGTGGATAATTTGCCGCCATCGTTGATCCCGAAATTTGCAGAATTGTGTTTTCAATCCAGAGGTAATATAGATAAAATAGCAGTGGTTACCGATATACGTGGAGGCCAATTCTTCAACGATATGGCCGAATGTTTATCAGTGCTGAAACAACAGGGTTACCCATACGAAATATTATTTCTGGAAGCCTCGGATCAGGCACTGATAAAACGATTTAAAGAAACCAGACGCCGCCATCCATTAGCTAGTGAGGGAAGGGTAGCTTACGCCATAGCCGAAGAGCGCAGTCGCCTTCAATATATAAAAGAGAAGGCTACTTATATAGTAGATACCAGCGATTTATTGCCCAAACAGCTTAAAGAACAATTACATCATCTATTCGTTGAGAACGAGCGATACGAAGGCATGTCTATATCTATAATATCTTTCGGGTACAAGTATGGGCTTCCTTTGGATGCCGACCTCGTATTTGACGTAAGATTTTTACCAAATCCGTTTTATGTGCCCAGTCTTAAAGAGCATACAGGTTTAGAGAAAAGCGTGCGCGAATATGTGCTCAAACAGCCCGAGACCCCTGTTTTTATATCCAAGTTGAAGGATTTGCTGAGTTTCTTGATACCTGGTTATATAAAAGAAGGCAAAAACGAGCTGGTTATAGCCATAGGATGTACAGGAGGCATGCACCGCTCGGTGACCATAGCGGAGGTTATAAAGGAATATTTAATGGCTCAAGGATATAAAGTAATGGTAGATCATAGAGATATAAACGAGAGAAGGTGAGCCATTGTCTTTTTCCCATAACGTTAAAGACGAACTTTGCCGACGAAAGGTAAAAAACGCTTGCTGCCAAAGGGCTGAGGTGGCGGCTTTTTTACAAACGATAGGAATTGTAAACATAAAAGGGAATAATAATATAAGCATTAAATTTCATACTGAAAATGCAGCTATAGCGCGTCGGATATATGAATTGATAAAAAGCCTTTATAATATAGTGCCTGAGCTTACCGTATACCGCAATGAACGCTTTCAAAAAGCACACGGTTATACTTTGACCGTCACCGATAGCGCGGATGCCGCTCATATTATGAGAGATACCGGCGTGCTGTATGATGATGCGGAAGCGAATAATATTTTAAATTATAATATAGATCAAAATGTGATAAAAAAACGTTGTTGTAAGAAATCATATTTACGTGCGGCATTTTTAGGCATAGGTTCAATAACAGACCCTGAAAAAGACTATCATCTAGAATTGGTAGCCGGCGATGAAACCTATGCCCGAAGTTTGGTCGAACTGATACATCATTTTGATATAAATGCCAAATATATTGAACGCAAGAACAGTTATGTGGTATATTTAAAAGAAAGCGAGCAGATAATTCGTTTTCTAAATATAATTCAGGCTACAAATTCATTGCTGGAAATAGAAAATGTAAAGGTATATAAAGATATGCGTAATAATATAAACAGACTGGTAAATTGTGAAACGGCGAATTTGACTAAAACTGTCGACGCTGCTTGGCGGCAGCTTAGCGATATACAATATATAAAGGATACGGTCGGATTAAATATTTTGCCGCGGCAATTAAGACAACTGGCGCAATTGCGTATGGAGAATAAAGAAGCCAACCTAAAAGAACTGGGCGAAATGTTGGATCCCCCGCTAAGCAAATCGGGCGTGAATCATAGGTTGAAGAAGATAGAGCAGCTGGCGGAAGATTTAAAAGAGCGGAAAGGAGCGATACAGAATGATACAAGAAAAGATTAAGGTTACCAACGGGATCGGTCTTCAATCCAGAGCTGCGGCCACCTTTGTCCAAATAGCCAACAAATTTAGAGCCTATGTATGGCTGGAGATCAGCAACAAAAAGGTAGATGGCAAAAGCATACTGGGCTTGATGGCTATGGGCGTTTATGATGGCAGTACAGTGGAGCTTACGGTATCAGGCGATGATGAACAAGAGGCTTTTAAGTATTTGGCAGATTTTCTGTGTAAGCCTTTTGATGCATCGGCGTATGCTAAGATGCTGGAAGCTATGCCTAATCATAATGATCCCGAAGAAATGAAACGTTGGCGTGAAGAGCATCCGCAACCTCATCAGGGGCAGGATAAACATACAAATGAAGAGACGGCGCTGGGTGAGTGATATATGCCTAGATTTAGTCATTTACATGTGCATACAGAATACAGCTTATTGGACGGTGCAGGACGTGTAAAGGATCTGATAAAACGGTGCCAAGAATTGGGTATGGGCAGCATAGCCATTACCGACCATGGCAACATGTACGGTGTGGTTCATTTTTATAAAGAGGCCAGTGCAGCGGGTATAAAGCCGATTATCGGTTGTGAAGTATATGTCGCTCCACGCTCTTTGTCCGATAAAGAGCCTCATATAGATGATTCGTATGCGCATTTGACGTTATTGGCCAAGGATAATGGCGGTTATAAGAACCTTATAAAACTGGTATCGACAGGATTTATAGATGGGTTTTATTACAAGCCGAGGGTGGATATGCAGCTGCTGCAGCAATATCATGAAGGTCTTATAGCTTTAAGCGGCTGCCTTGCGGGGAGCATACCTGTGCTCATACTCGAGCAGCGTTATGAAGAAGCCGAACAGATGGCGTTGAAGTTTAACGATATATTTGGCGACGGTAATTTTTACCTCGAACTGCAGGATCACGGCATAGATGATGAACAGCGTGTGATTCAGGAGCTGATAAGGATATCGCGGCGTACCGGCATCCCGCTGGTAGCCACCAACGATGTCCATTATGTGGACAAGGCCGATGCCGATGCTCATGATGTCCTGTTGTGCATACAAACTGGTAAGACTATAGATACCCCTGATAGAATGCGTTTTCAAACAGATCAATTTTATCTCAAGTCGCCATTGGAGATGTATGAATCCTTTGATTATATACCGGAGGCTATAAGCAACAGTGTTGCGATAGCTGATCGCTGTAATGTAACCTTTGACTTTAGCAAACGTTATTTGCCAAAGTACGATGTACCATCGGGCTTTACATCAGAACAGTATCTCAGGCAATTGTGTGAGGAGGGCATTAAACGGCGTTACAGCGATATAACGCCGCAGGTAAGGGACAGGCTGGAGTATGAATTGAGCGTTATATGCCAGATGGGATATGTTGACTATTTTCTCATAGTATGGGATTTTGTTAAATATGCAAAAGACAACGGTATAATGGTGGGTCCTGGTCGTGGCAGCGGCGTAGGCAGCCTTGTCGCATATGCATTGAACATAACAAATGTCGACCCGCTGCAGTTCGGTCTGCTTTTTGAGCGCTTGCTTAATCCTGAACGGGTTAGCATGCCGGATATAGATGTCGACTTCTGTTTCGAGCGCCGCCAGGAGGTTATAGATTATGTATTTCATAAGTACGGTTATGACCGCGTGGCGCAGATAATCACATTCGGGACCATGGCGGCTCGGGCGGCCATACGCGATGTTGGGCGCGCCCTTAATATGAGTTATGCCGAAGTGGATGCCGTAGCCAAGATGATACCGTTTCAATTGGGCATGACCATTGATAAAGCTTTAAGCATAAGCGGCGAATTGCGCGAGGCATATCAGGATGCGCGCATAAAGCGCCTGATAGATACGGCTAAAGCCTTGGAAGGGTTACCGCGACATGCTTCGACGCATGCTGCGGGAGTAGTTATATCAGAAAAGCCGTTAACGGAATATGTGCCACTTCAACGCAATGACGATGTGATAACCACACAGTTTACCATGGGAACGCTGGAAGAATTAGGCCTGCTTAAGATGGACTTTCTGGGCTTGAGAACGCTGACGGTTATACGAGATGCTGTGGATATGGTGCGATCCAACAGGCATATCGATGTGGATTTGGACAGCTTGTCGTTTGATGATGCCGCAGTGTATGATATGATAGGGCGGGGAGATACCGATGGCGTGTTTCAGCTGGAAAGTGCGGGAATGAAACAGTTTATGAAGGAGTTAAAGCCATCTTGCCTTGAGGATATAATCGCGGGTATATCGTTATACAGGCCAGGTCCTATGGAACAAATACCGAGATACTTGGCAGGCAAAAAAGATCCTCAGCACATATCGTATACACATCCGTGCCTTCGTCCTATTTTAGAGGTGACCTACGGGTGTATGGTTTATCAGGAGCAGGTTATGCAGATAGTCAGGGATATTGCCGGTTATTCCATGGGCAGAGCTGATCTTGTACGCCGAGCCATGGCCAAAAAGAAAGCTGACGTAATGGAAAAAGAACGCCAAAGCTTCATATACGGCGTAGTGGATGGGGAAGGCAATATAGTAGTGCCCGGTGCTGTGCGCAATGGCATAGATGAAGCCAGTGCCAGCGCGATTTTTGATGAGATGGAGGAATTTGCGAATTATGCCTTTAACAAGTGCCATGCTGCCGCCTATGCAGTTATAGCGTATCAGACAGCATGGCTTAAGTGCCACTACCCTATTGAATTTATGGCGGCTATGATGAACAGCTTTATGGATAACACCGATAAAATAGCTTATTATATACAGGCAGCCAAGCGCATAGGCATAAGAATATTACCTCCGGATATAAACCGTAGTAATGCTAAATTCAGCGTTGAGAGCGATACTATAAGATTTGGGCTGGCCGCCGTAAAAAACGTAGGCAAAGAGGCCATAAATGCCATAATAAATGCCCGAGAAAGCGAAGGCATGTTTACCAGCTTCACCGATATGTGCCGCAAAGTTGATATGCGTGCTATAAATAAAAAGATGATGGAAAGCCTCATAAAATGCGGAGCATTTGATTCATTGGGTATAAAGCGCTCGGCGCTGCTGAAGGTTTACGAGCGTATTATGGAAAGTACGTGGCGCAACAAGAAAGAGAATCTGGATGGACAGGTATCGATTTTTGATAAGGCCGCAACACTGCAAGTCTCAAGTGAAAGCGACGAATTACCCGATATACCCGAATATCCTGTTAAAGATATACTGACAATGGAGAAAGAAACGCTGGGCATATATGTTAGCGGGCATCCACTTGCAGAACACAGCGATATCCTCGAAAGCTGCTGTACCGCTAACACGGCGCATATAAAGGCATTGAAAATAGATGAGAACGACGAAGATATTTTAGAAGATGGTATGTCGGTCAAAGACGGCGATAACGTCGTAATGGGCGGTATAATAACCGCTATAAAGACAAAAACTACAAAAAACGATAGCTTGATGGCTTTTATGACGCTAGAAGACCTTTACGGAGCTATAGAAGTATTGGTATTCCCTACGGTATACAACCGTTATTTGTCCATGCTAAAACCGGATAACATCGTACTGATACGCGGCCGTATAAGCGCGCGCGAAGGTGAAGAGCCGAAGCTTATATGCGATGAGGTCAATCCTTTACCGCAATCGAATAAAGCCCATCGTCTATATCTTATTATAGGTAAAGGAAAGAATGTGAGCATCACAGAGGATATAAAGCCTCTGTTGGAATGTTACAGCGGCAAAGTGCCCGTTTATTTATATGATGAAGCATCTAAACATCGTTTCATGGCTGATAAGAAACTTTGGATAGAACTCACGCCGGAACTGTTAAATAGGCTCGAAAAACTTTTGGGCAGCGAGTGTGTGAAAGTGATATAATGTTGCTGGGTTTTAACAACGACATACTGAGAATTAAGGAGAACTTAAAAATGGAACAGGATAAATTGGATGAAATATTAGGAGATTATATATGCATTAAAGCATTGGAAGACGGCGTAACCATTATAGGGTTGACCAGAGGACGGGATACGAAATTTCATCATACCGAGAAACTGGACAAGGGAGAGGTAATGATAGCCCAATTTACCGAAAATACTGCTGCCATAAAAATCAGAGGTAAAGCCACAATACTTACAAAGATGGGCGAGCTTAGCAGTGACTGATGCTTGACGTAATAAGAAATTTTAGATAAACTTAAACATAATATCATAAAGTGGAGGTACATATGAAGACGATAGGCGTTTTAACCAGCGGCGGAGATGCACCGGGCATGAATGCGGCCATAAGGGCGGTAGTACGCACCGGCGCATACAACGATATAAGGACTTTAGGTATAATGAGAGGATTTCATGGCCTTATTCGCGATGAGATTCAAGAGTTGGATATGTCGGCCGTAGGCGATATATTGCATAGGGGCGGCACCATCTTAAGAACTGCTCGCAGCGAGGAATTTAAAACCGAAGCCGGTATGCAAAAGGCTATTGGGGTTATAAAAAAGCATGGTATAGAGGGAATAGTCGTGATAGGTGGCGACGGCTCATTCAGAGGAGCCAGGGATTTGACCAGGTTGGGCGTGCCTACCGTAGGGCTGCCGGGTACTATAGACAATGACATAGCTTGTACGGACTATACTATAGGCTTCAGCACGGCTGTTAATACCGTCATCGATGCCATAAACAAATTAAGGGATACCGCTTCCTCGCATGATCGCATAAGCATCGTTGAGGTGATGGGCCGCAATGCCGGCGATATAGCGCTTTATTCCGGTATAGCCGGAGGTGCGGAGAGCATTATAGTTCCCGAGCTGCCATTTGATGTGGATGAGATATGCAAGCGCATAATACAAGGTAGAAACAGGGGTAAGCAGCACAACATCATAGTGTTGGCCGAAGGAGTGGTATTAAACAAAGAGATAAGCGGTACTATCGAGGTAGGTAAGGAAATAGAGGCTAAAACCGGTTTGGAGGTTAAAGTCACTATATTAGGCCATATACAGCGCGGCGGCAGCCCTACGGCCTTTGATAGAATACTGGCCAGCAGCATGGGGGCAAGAGCAGTGGAATTGTTAAAACAAGGCATAGGCAATCGAGTAGTGGGGATAAGGGATAATCATATAGTGGACTTTGAAATAGAAGAAGCATTGTCTATGAAACGTTCATTCAATCAGAACCTGTATCAATTGGCTCAGATCCTGTCGATGTAGACTGGGGGCATAACGTTGAATTCTTATGACACGCATATAAAGGTGCGTTATAAGGAAACCGATCAAATGGGCATAGTGCATCACTCGAACTATTATCCATGGTTCGAAGAGGGGCGGACGGATTTTCTGGCTTCATTGGGCAGAAGCTACGGGCAGATGGAGAAAGACGGGCTTTTGATGCCGTTGCTGGAAAGTCACTGTGTTTATAAAAAACCGGCTTATTATGAGGATCGGCTTATAATACGTACATACGTAAAAGAAATAAAAGGCGTCAGGATAACCTTCGGCTATCGGGTTCTCAAGCAACCAGAGCAGGTTTTGATAGCCGAGGGCTATACTGTACATGCCTTTGTAAACAAGAATATGAAACCTGTAAACGTAAAGAAAATTGACAAAAACCTCTATGATTTATTATCCGAATGCTTGGCTTAAGGCGCTGCTTGAGCCAGCATTTTTTCCATATCTATCATTCCATTGCCTTGTGCATTCCTGGGTTGACCTTTAAGCGGATTTCCTGATGATAATATGATCTTTTTTACCTCGTCGGGTGTAAGCGACGGATTTTTTTGCAGGAGCAGGCTTATGGCTCCGGATACTATTGGGGTGGCAAAAGACGTGCCGGACATGGTTTTATATTTGGCGGGGTCTATAGCAGTGCCCTTTTTGTATGTCCCGGCGGCGATAGCATCGCTCAGCCTATGGCTGTTGCCCGCAATGTTATCGGGATGGTAATCGACATCGGCCGCCAGAGAGGTTATGTTTACCCCTGGCGCTACTATATCCGGCTTATCGACCCTGCGGCATCCTCGAGATGTGCCGCGGCTGGAAAATGGGGCGACGATGTCGTCATCGATTGTCGTGGTGCCTTTGTCGTCGGCAGCCCCTACAGTTATTATAACGGGACTGATACCGGGTGAAGCTATGGTATTATCTTTAGGGCCACTGTTGCCTGCCGCGGCTACCACTACGATGCCGCTGTCCCATACGGCTTTGACCGCCAGCATCATCGGATCTATGCCGGTAAATACCTTATTGCTGCCTAAAGACATGGACATTATCCTTATCCCGTATTTATCCTTGTTATCGGTTGCCCACTGCATACCGGCCACTATATCGGATACATTTCCGCTGCCATTTTCATCTAGTACCTTTATGCCGACCAGATTACTCTCAGGAGCTATGCCTTTATACTTGCCGTTGGAAGAGATACCGTTGGAAGCAGCATCTCCGGCTACATGAGTACCGTGACCGTTATCATCATATGGCTTGTTAATACCGTTTATCAGGTCTTTAAACCCTATTATTCTATTTTTGGGCTGTATCAAATCAGGATGAGGATATATTCCGGTATCCAGTATGGCTATGGTCACACCGCTGCCGGTATAACCTGCTCTATGACACTGGGGCGCTTTAACCTCAGGCCGTGCAATATCCAAAAAACACTTAACGTTTGCATCATTGGAGATATATACGACATCTTTCAATAAAGCTAGGTCTTTTATATACTTATAAGAAAGCTCCACCGCATAGGCTTTTATCAGTGGAAGCTTGTATTTTATCCTGCCATTGGCTTTATATATAGCTTCTTCGGTAACTTTATCTGCTAAATCTTTTGCAAATATTATGACCGATACGGTTTGCTCCATACTATCTGTCCGCATCATATGCATGAGAATATCAGGATCTACCTTACGCTGTATCAGAATATTGGACCAAAGGCTCATTATTGTACCTCCCTTCATTATAGTTCATCTTATGTCATAAGCACGCTAAATGTTATAAGTAACACATTTTATATTTGCAGCGTAATATAGAGTAGAGCGCAAGCTTGCAACATTATTTTTTTAGGAGGTATTCTTATGGCCGGAATATTCGGTGATGACGAAAGCTTACTGTTCTTCTTCTTGCTGCTGGTTATATTGTTCGGAGCGGGTGGTTTTGGGAAGAAGGTCGAGGGTGCATCCGGATACGGAAGTGGCGATGAAAGCTTATTATTCTTCTTCCTGTTATTGGTTTTATTTTATCAGTGCGGCTGCGGCACGGTCAAATAAGATCTAGGGCCTATATGATACATGCTGCAAGCTGTATGTTTGCAGCATGTAAAAATAGAAAAGTAGGGTATAAAGGCGATGAGCGGGAGCTCTTTATTATTCTTTTTCATACTGCTGACGGTTATAGCCGATGTGCGATTTGACGATGATGAGCTGTTGTTTTTCTTCTTGGTTTTAGAGGCTGTAAATCGACGTCCCTTTATTATTACATAAGCAAAGCCTTATATTAGGGCGATGCTTTAAAGTGGAAAGGAGGGTAAACGCTATGCCGAGTGAAAGTGGATTTTTTGGAGGCAAGTGGCTATGGATTATAATACTGCTTTTCTTCCTCGGGGGCTTCGGCAAGAAGGATGATGTAGCCGCGGCGGGTGCATTTGGAGATGATGAGAGCTTACTTTTCTTCTTCCTATTGTTGGTGCTGATATACCAGGGTGGCGCTTTTGGCAAGACAGCCTGACATATTTCAAAAGCAGGCCGATTTATGGCCTGCCTATACATAAAAAACCAGAGGGGGATTGTTTATGTTTCAGTATTTTATAATTTTACTGCTATTGTTAAAAGCCGTACATACTAAAAGTACAAAACCTGCAGATGAATATACCGAGTGGACACAAATTGAGACACCACAGGATGGTCAGGATGATGATGTCAACATCCCTGAACTTCCTCCTCCGGAAGATGGGGAAGGAAATAAACCGTTGGATTTAACCGTACTTAAAAAAAACATGACCGATCTATCCGGATTGCTTAGCGGGATAAAACCCTATATGCCTAAAGATGTTCATAAACCTATAGACAGTTTTTGCTGTATAGCCAGGTTTGTAGAGGATATCGATAATTTTACCAATATTGGCAAATCGGATGATTCTACCTTAGAACCATCCACATCCTCTATGACATTGTATGAGCGTCAAAGAGCCATATTGGAAGAATTTAAAAAGCATGTCGACGACAATGGGAAAAAGATATTGGATGACATAGTTAAACTCCATGAAGCTGTAAAGCAGATAAATGATATTTTTCAACCATCTGCTGTCGAAACCGCGGATTATAAAGATAAAATCTGGCGTGCTGTTGATGCTGTGAAACCGTTAATGGCGGAGGATAAACAAAATCAGATAAACAATCTCTTAAAAAAGCTCAAACTTTTCGAGGCTATAAACAGTATCGATAACATAAGCGATGATAGCCAATCAAAAGAGCAACAAATGCAGGCTGTGATTAATGTTATAAAACCGCTTATGGATGAAAAACAGCAAGAATCGCTGGATAAATTCATGATGCTTGCGGAAATGATGTCCAGATCACAGGAGCTTAATTTTGATGATGATAACCAAGATGACGATGACAGCATGGAAATGGCACAATAACGGCAGGCATAGCACAGATCCTATATCTGTGCTATGCCTGTATACGACAATCAGGGCAGTAACCATAAAAGTATACCTGACTGTACAATACATCATAGCCGCTTACTTCTTTCACTTTGTTCAGCAACTCATCGTCAAATGCTATGTCCAGATCAAGGTCATCTACTCTATTACATTTTATACATATTATATGCGGATGCGGTGTTGTATTGGCATCATATCTGCCGGTAGACGTCATATCTTTTAATTCCTGAATCAAACCTGCGTCTTTCAGTATGTCTATAGTTTTATAAACGGTAGCCAGGCTCATGGTAGGATAATCATTCTCCAGAGTTTTATAGATCATTTCTGCGCTTGGATGTTGTTTCGTGCCCCTCAACATTTCATAGATAGCTATTCTCTGAGGAGTCGCTTTTATTTTATATTTTTTAAAAAGCTCTGGAATAGACAACGTATTGCTCAAACATATCCCTCGTTTCAATTATTTCATAATAGTCATTATCATATTGCATAGAATATCATTAAATAATTACATTGTCAATGAAATAAAAAGAATTTATTATTTCTTATATTTTTGGCGCAAAAAAATCCCTGCAAACTTGTTAATTGCAAGGAATTTATAGA
>NZ_JAIHAU010000007.1 GCF_020054945.1 Mahella sp. | reverse complement strand
TATTACATAATAAATTTAGATAGAGGAGGTACTTAAAATGGCTTTAAAACCATTGGGTGATAGGATAGTTATCAAACAGGTAGAAAAAGAAGAAACCACAAAGAGTGGCATCGTGTTACCCGGTACGGCACAGGAGAAACCTCAGATAGCTGAGGTAATAGCGGTCGGCCCCGGAGGGATAGTCGACGGCAAAGAGGTTAAAATGGAGGTAAAACCTGGCGACAAGGTTATATACTCCAAGTATGCCGGTACCGAAGTGAAGTATGATGGCGAGGAATATATCATAATCAAACAAAGCGATGTATTAGCGGTAATAGAATAATAATGAAAGCAGAGGAGGTATAGCATAATGGCAAAGCAAATTATATACGATGAAGAGGCCCGCAAGGCGTTAGAAAAAGGCGTCAATGCTCTGGCTGATACGGTTAAGATCACATTAGGTCCCAAGGGACGTAATGTTGTGTTGGACAAAAAATTCGGGGCGCCTACGGTAACCAACGATGGCGTGACCATAGCTAAAGAGATAGAATTAGAAGATCCCTTTGAGAACATGGGTGCTCAACTGGTTAAGGAAGTAGCTACCAAGACCAATGATGTGGCCGGCGATGGCACTACTACCGCTACTTTATTGGCGCAAGCCATAGTAAGAGAAGGTTTACGCAATGTGGCGGCCGGTGCAAATCCGATGTTGGTGAAACGCGGCATAGAAAGGGCTGTAGATGTAGCTGTAGAAGAGCTCAAAAAGATAAGCAAACCTGTAGAGAGCAAAGAGGCCATAGCCCAGGTGGCATCGATATCGGCTAATGACGCGACAATAGGCGAGATGGTAGCCGAGGCTATGGATAAGGTGGGCAGAGATGGCGTTATAACAGTCGAAGAGTCCAAGTCCATGCTCACCGAATTGGAAGTAGTAGAAGGCATGCAGTTCGACAGGGGCTACATATCGCCCTATATGGTAACCGATACAGAAAAAATGGAGGCTGTATTGGAAGATCCATATATACTTATTACAGATAAGAAACTGAGCAATGTTCAGGACCTGCTGCCGTTATTGGAGCAGGTAGTACAGCAGGGCAGAAGACTGCTGATAATAGCAGATGACGTCGAGGGCGAGGCCTTGGCGACATTGGTGGTCAATAAATTAAGAGGCACATTTACCTGCGTTGCTGTAAAAGCCCCCGGTTTTGGTGACAGAAGGAAAGAAATGCTGCGCGATATAGCCATTTTGACTGGCGGTGAGGTTATATCCGATGAGCTAGGATTTGATTTGAAAGAGGTTAAACTCAGTCAACTTGGCAGAGCCCGCTTAGTGCGCGTGGATAAAGAGAACACCACTATAGTCGATGGCGCCGGTCATCCGTCTGAGATAAAGGCCCGCGTAGCTTCTATAAAGGCCCAGATAGAGGAAACCACGTCTGACTTTGACAGAGAGAAGTTGCAGGAGAGACTGGCTAAACTGGCCGGTGGCGTGGCTGTAATAAAGGTTGGTGCCGCCACCGAGGTCGAGATGAAAGAGAAAAAGATGAGGATGGAAGACGCGTTGTCCGCCACCAGAGCAGCGGTTGAAGAAGGCATTGTTCCCGGCGGCGGGGTGGCCCTCATCAACGTATTGCCTGCATTGGATAAACTTACAGAAGAAACCTCCGGCGATGAAAGAACCGGTGTAGCTATAGTAAAGAGAGCTTTGGAGGAGCCGGTACGTCAGATAGCCACTAATGCCGGTCTGGAAGGCTCGGTTGTAGTGGAAAAAGTGAAAAACAGCGGTGTCGGCATAGGCTTTAACGTATTGACTGAAGAATATGTTGATATGATAAAGGCCGGCATAGTTGACCCCACCAAGGTTACACGCTCGGCTCTGCAGAATGCTGCCAGTATAGCGGCTATGATACTGACCACCGAAAGTCTGGTAACTGATATACCCGAGAAACAGCCACCGGTGCCTGCGGCTCCCAATCCGGATATGATGTATTAATAGATGATACACAAAAGCCTGTGATTAAACATCACAGGCTTTTGTCATAATATGCGCTTTTATGGAATCATATCTACCATTTGTTTATGTGGAATACTTCATCAAGCGGCAATCTGCTGCGCAATGGCGGCTGCTCGTCAGCATAGCCTATAGGAGTGAATGCTATAACGCGGTATTGATGCGGTATATGAAGAAGCTGCTTTATAGGTTGTTCGTCTATAGCCCCTATCCAGCATGTACCAAGCCCTTGGGCTGTAGCTGCCAGTATCAGGTGCTCCATGGCTATGCCGGCATCCAGCATATAATATTGTTTGCCGTTCATTTCTCCCGAAGCCGATGGATCAGCGCATAGCACTGCTATAGCGCCCGCTTTTTCATAGCAGCTTATGTCCGGGCGATAACTGCGTATTTGGCCCAGTTTCATCATGGTTTCCCGATCCTTTATAAGGATAAAACGCCAGCATTGGCGGTTGGCCCAGGATGGGGCCCGCCTGGTGGCTTCCATAATGCGCTTTAAGGCCTCATCGTTTATAATGCCTTCCTTATAGCGCCTTACGGCACGCCTGTTACTTATAACATCATAGAAGTCCATAAATACTATCTCCTATTATGATGCTGATTCGGTTTCTTGTTCTTTGGCACCTTTAAATGGCATTATATCATATTCGCGTCCTAATTTTTCCAATATATTTAATACTGTATCCAACTGCTCCCTCGTATGAGCAGCCGTCAGGCTTATGCGCACGCGCG
Source organism: Mahella sp. (assembly GCF_020054945.1). Lineage (GTDB taxonomy): Bacteria > Bacillota > Clostridia > Mahellales > Mahellaceae > Mahella. The sequence goes on along the minus strand of NZ_JAIHAU010000007.1, from coordinate 52,404 downwards.
AAAGATTGCGCGATACGGCGGGGTACTCCACCGGATTTACATAGACGCCGTATTCGTGAAGCCTTCTGGATATTTCCCTTACTTTCAGATCATCGCCTATTATGATCGGGAAAATAGCGGTTTGCGAGTTGCCTATATTAAAGCCCAGATCCAGAAGGTTCCTTCTAAAATACCTTATATTGTCCCACAGTTTTTCGCGCAACTGGGGCTCATCTACTATAACCTTAAGGGCTTCGCGCAACGAACCGGTCACCTGCGGCGTAGGAGCCGTGGAGAACATATAGGCTCTTGAATAAAAATGCAACATATCCACCAATTCACTGTTGGATGCTATGAAACCGCCTACGCAGCCAAGCGCCTTGCTGAAGGTGCCGGCTACTATATCTATTTGCCCTTCCATATGGTAATATTCGGGTGTGCCGCGGCCGTTGTCGCCTATTACTCCGGTGGCATGGGCCTCATCTATCATCACGTATGCCCCGTATTGCTTGGCCAGGTTTACTATATCGGGCAGCGGGGCTATATCGCCGTCCATGGAATAAACGCCGTCCACTATTATGAGTTTAGTGCGATATTTGTCCTTGACAGTGCTCAGCACCTTTTCAAGGTGCTCCATGTTGTTGTGACGGAAGTAACGGACGTTGGTGTTCTTACAGCCGTCTACGATGCTGGCATGCACATATTGGTCCAGTACGGCTATGTCGTCTTTTTGCAACAGCGCCAGAAGCGTTCCAGCATTAGAGCCGAAACCGGAGGTATAAAGTATAGCGTCCTCGCATCCCTTAAAAGCTGCTACTTCTTTTTCTAAAGCCACATGTATATCAAAGGTGCCGCCCAAAAGCGGGACAGAACCGGCGCCGGTTCCGTATTTTTGCAAGGCCTCCATACCGGCCTGTATGGTCCTCGGATGCCTGGTAAGGTTGAGATAATCGTTTGAGGCCATGTATATCATTTCGCGCAATTCGCCTGTATAAGGATCGATGACCGTCATAATAGGACCCGATCCGCTGACTGAAACGCGTCTGTATTGCATGTGGTGTTTTGCTCGAGCATCGCTTAAATATTCGCTTATGGTATGAGCGCGCTGCATCAAATCCTGATCAGGTATGTAAGCAAAATCCGCTAAACTATATTTTGTTGAATCCATATCACAAACTCCTCTATTCATTCATTGTGCACAAAATTGTGCTCATTAATTATAATGTAATTTTAGTACAATTGTTTGGAAAGTGCAAGTTATTTTTAGCATGGACGCGAATTGCCGGCGTTAGCTTGCTCAAGCGAAACGAATTGTAAGTACGCCAGCAATATTTCATGAGCGGGCGTAGGCTTTATATCATTGCAGGCGCTGAGTTTGCCATAGTACGACTCGCAGTTATTTTTATTTGATGCTTGACAAATGCACGGAGTATGAGTAAAATTCATATCTAGAAACAAATATATTGCCCGGGTTATGATGCAATGACCGGGCAACGGGTGGGAGAAGAGATATATGATAAAGCTTGAAAGACTTACTGACCAGCCCATACTTAGGCCGAGGCAAGAGTATGAATGGGAAAGATCCGCGGTATTTAACGCTGCTGTTATATACCATGAAGGTCTGTTCCACTTGCTTTACCGCACTACCGATAATCCGCCGCATGCCAAGTATGGCACATATATTTCACGTATAGGCTATGCCGTTTCTTCCGATGGCATAAACTTTTACAGAGGGGAGAGGCCTATATTTGAAGGAGAACATGTGCAGGAACAAAGAGGTGTAGAAGATCCTCGCGTGGTCAAGATAGACGATATATTTTATATGACATATACCGGTTTTGGTGGCAGATTTGAAGGCGATTACAGGATAATGATGGCTTATTCCAAAAACCTGGTACAGTGGGAGCGTATGGGCGTCGTTATGGACGAGCCCAACAAAGATGCCGCGTTATTTCCTGAAAAAATCGGTGGCCGTTATGTGATGTTTCATAGAAGGTATCCGAATATATGGGTGGCTTTCTCCGACGACCTTATACATTGGACAGACCATCATGAGGTCATAAAGATACGTCCGGGCACATGGGAAAGCGCCAGAGTAGGCATAGCGGGTCCGCCGGTTTTTAGCTGTGGACAGGCCGAAGTAGGCGATGATATATGGTTGTATTATGGAGGCGCCGATACTGTAATAGGCGTTACCAAAACAAGTAAACAAAAGCTTAAATTCGCTTGATGTCTATAACAAAGCGATCTTAGAGCATAAGGCATCTAAGGTCGCTTATTTTATAAAAATGGAGGTATTGCTGTTGAAATTAGGTATAGTGGGCTTACCAAACGTTGGTAAGAGCACGCTTTTTAACGCCATAACTAAAGCGGGAGCTGAAGTCGCAAACTATCCTTTTTGTACTATTGAGCCAAATATGGGTGTTGTGCCGGTGCCGGATGAACGCTTGGATAAACTGGCCGAAATATTTCATCCGGAAAAAGTTACGCCGGCGGTAGTGGAGTTTTTCGATATAGCCGGCTTGGTAAAAGGGGCCAGCAAAGGCGAAGGATTGGGCAATAAATTTCTATCCCATATACGGGAAGTGGATGCCATAGTACATGTGGTGCGCTGCTTTGAGGACCCCGACGTTGTGCATGTCGAAGGCACGGTAGACCCCATACGCGATATAGAAACTATAAATATAGAGCTGATACTGGCCGATATAGAAGTGCTGGAAAGGCGTATGGAACGGACTCAGAAATCAGCGCGCGGTGGCGATAAACAAGCGCGGTGGGAACTGGATATTCTGGAGAGTATAAAATACGTGCTGGATGAGGGCCAGCCGGCCAAGATGTGCCAATTGGACAGCGGCCAACAGGAATTTGTGCGCCAGCTCCAGCTATTGACATATAAGCCGGTATTATATGTGGCTAATATAGATGAGGATAGTATAATCCGGCCGGAGGCCAACCCTTACGTGAAAAAAGTTATGGATTATGCTAAGGATGAAGGCTCGGAGGTTATACCGTTATGCGCCAAGCTTGAGGAGGAAATCGTACAGTTAGATAATGAAGAAAAGAAACTTTTCATGGAAGAGATGGGTTTGGAGCAATCCGGATTAGAGCGACTGATAAAGGCCGGTTATGAATTACTCGGGCTCATGAGCTTTCTTACGGCGGGACCTAAAGAGGTGCGCGCGTGGACTATAAAGCGCGGTACCAAGGCTCCACAGGCGGCAGGCGTTATACATTCGGATTTTGAAAGAGGATTTATAAGGGCCGAGATAGTTTCGTACGAAGATATGCTGGCGTGCGGTTCGCTGGCAGCAGCCAGAGAAAAGGGGCTTATGCGCTCTGAGGGCAAGGATTATGTAATGCAGGATGGCGATGTGGTATTGTTCAGGTTCAACGTCTAGGCGAACACCTCGCGTATATCATCCCAGGTCAGCTTTTTGATAAGATCGTTATTTTCATCGACGACGTTATCGAAAAGCGCCTTTTTCTTTTCCTGCAGTTTCAGTATTTTTTCTTCTATGGTACCCCGCGTTATCAAGCGGTAAACGTTGACCGGATGAGTCTGTCCCATACGGTAAGCCCTATCCGTGGCTTGCATTTCTACCATGGGATTCCACCATGGGTCGAATATGATGACCGTATCGGCAGCCGTAAGGTTTAAACCAAAACCGCCGGCCTTTATGCTTATAAGGAATACCTTTATATTTTCGTCGTTGTTGAAACGGTCTATCACGGCCTGACGGTTGCGTGTCTGGCCATCCAGATAGCAATATGGTATGCCTTTTTTGTCCAGATGATTGGACAGTATCCCCAGCATTTGTACGAATTGGCTGAATACCAATACTTTATGGTCGCCTTCCAATGCTTCGTCCAATAACTCATCGAATTGATCGAGCTTACCAGATGACAGCTTTTTGGTTATGGCCGGTGTATTTATTGTCAACAAGGCCGGATGGTTGCATATCTGCCTTAAACGCGTTAGGGCCGCAAGTATCTCTATCTGCGAATGTTCAAACCCCTTTTGCTCAACAATAGCGAAGACGTTGCTTTTGACTTGTTCCAACACAGAAGTATACAGCGCCAACTGATCGGGTGTGAGGTGTGCATAGCTTACCTGCTCCATCTTTGGCGGCAGTTCTTTTAGCATCTCCTTCTTGGTCCGGCGCAATACGAATGGGCGTATACGAGCTAACAGCGAATTCAACGCCGATATATCGTTGTTTTTCATTATGGGCGTATCGTAGCGCGCTTTGAACTCGCTGTCACTGCCGAGAAACCCCGGCATAAGGAAATCAAATATGGACCATAGTTCCATAAGATTGTTTTCTATAGGTGTACCGGTAAGTGCCAGGCGATGATTGGCGCGTATAGCCTTTATGCTTTTGGCTGTTTTGGTCTTGTGGTTTTTTATATATTGCGCCTCGTCGATAATGCAGTATTCGAACGTTTTATCAGCAAGATACTCGATATCCTTTTGTATGACAGGGTATGAGGTTATAATAAGGTCATAATGCTTTATATCATTGATTAACTGAATGCGTTCTGTGCTCTGACCTTCTATTATCAGCGTTTTTAATTGCGGCGTAAATTTTTGAACCTCATTATACCAATTATATACAAGGGTTTTGGGGCATATCACAAGCGAAGGTCTGTCGCTGTGGTTTGCAGATATGAGCACCAACGCCTGAAGCGTCTTTCCAAGGCCCATATCATCGGCCAATATGCCGCCAAAGCCGTATTTCTTTAAGAAATACATCCAACTTATACCGTCTTTTTGGTATTGTCTTAAGATATTGTCAAAGGGTTGAGACAAAGGGATATCTTCTATGGGCTTTGCGTTTTTAATCTCATCCTTAAATTGCAAAAACTTGTTATCGCCCTTTGCGTTCCATGCCCTGTTTTTTTCTATCAACCTATCGAGTTCCGGAAAATTGAACAATTTACTGCGAAAACGCTGTTCGTCCTGAGCAGTGAAACGCGAAAGCGTGTCGAAAAGCTCTTTTAGTTCATTTTTATTGGATATCTCGACGAATTTCCCATTTACTTCTATAAAACGCTGGTCTTCCTTTATATATTGTTCCAACTGGTCGCGGGTTATATTAAGGTTTTTGCAATGGAAATCGACATCGAATTCCATAAGATCATAATCGTCATCCATGGAAAAGTCGAAATCCACAGCGACTTTAGCCTTTTCCAATTTAAGATTTTGCAGTCCATCCTCATAATGTATCTTCCATTCCGGGAGTATCGCACTGTCAAAATCTTTTATAAAACGGTAAATGCGTTCTTGATCGCTGAATTCCAGGTGACCGTGTTCAGGATCGATGCCATACCATAAATAGCGCATAAGCCTTTCGTTTACTGTGATCTCAAGCTCATATTGTCTGGGTATCACCAGTACTTTTTCTCCCTCTTTTACTCTATATGGCTCCTGGGCCGTACTTGCACTATAGTAGCTATAATTCAAAAGCCTTTGCGATACATAGCTTTCATACTCCAGAAAGGCTTCTAATATTATGCTGGACACTGCATCCCCACGGCGCAAATATATATGCACCTCGGGCTGTATGGGACGTTGTTCTATTTCCGGTAAAGCGGGGGCGGTGACCGGCAGTTGATGCTTCAAGCGAGGAAATATGTCCTCGACAAACGAAGGGACGTCGCGCTGCGATATGTTTATATACCCTTTGTTTTCATACAACGCTTTGTAAAATGACAGAGGTATATGCGGCCATAGGCGCATTATAGTATCATCCTGTATGGTATAGGCGCTCTTTCTGCCGAAAAATACTGGATTATCGGAACGCACGGTTATTGTCATATTTTCATTTTGCGCCTGCTTTATGTCCAGCATAGGCTTAAAATAATCATTGGAAAATTTTATAGCGGTCTGTCCATCAAAGGCAAATACATTGTCAAAGGATGATAGAAGATCCAATACTTTATCGAGGATGGTGCCGCTCAAACCGAAACTGCCATCGGAATACCTATAGGCTTTAGCCAAGTATGAGATCAGCGTAGCATAGCGCCATGGCAGTAAGGCCGAATCGATTTGCTCCAATTCTTTAGGTATATAAAGCAATAAATGGCTTTTTGCGCTATTTACTATGCGCAATTTTATAGCATATGATTGAGTATCCGAAGGTTGCGGATTATCAGATGATTGTTTAAAATCCTTTATCAGTTTATTGAAGCTTATGCTCGAATCCTGTTCGGCGGTTGTTTCATCTGCTTTAGCCATATGATCCATAAAAGCCAAACCGGTGGCCACTATATGTTTGCATATCCCTCCGTAGTTATAAGGGCAAGTGCATCCGGCGCTTGTTATGGCATCGTTCTTTATATCTATATTCATTGTGACATGATAAGGTTCGCTGCCTTCCACAATGCTCTTGACAGTGTAGACATAAGGCTTTATCTTATGCACTTCTATATCATGAACGGCTTTACCTCTATAGTATGCTATACCTCTTGAATAAGAAACTGAGGTAGAAGCATCTTTTAAAGCCTGTCTTGTAAACATGATTTTTGTATTTTCACTCCTATTATAAGTATTACTTTTCATTATACACTATAATCACCAATATTTAAACATAAAAAATTGTATTTACATGACTGATATCTACTTTTCTTATTTTTAGGCTATTTATTGAGGCCACGTGTCAAGCATTATGCAACCAAGGAAATTTGCTTTTGATAAAAAATCACCTTTGAGGGCAATATAAATATTGCTTAATATTGAAAAGAGGTGATTTTTTTATGACTTTTGGATTAGTAGCGTTGATAGTGGTAGCCATTTTAATAGTGTTCGGCGTGACGCAGAGGGTATTGGATAAACTGCGGTTGAGCGATACGGCGGCTTTGCTATTTGTAGGGGCTATGATAGTGGGCACGTTTTTGCCCGACATACCGTTGGGCTTCGGTATGTCGATAAACATAGGTGGTGGTATAGTACCTGTAATATTGGCAGTATATCTACTGGTAAAAGCTGAAACGTCAACCGAGCGCAATAGAGCTATAATAGCGTCATTTATAGCAGGTGCGGCCGTATTTCTCGTGGGGCGCTTATTTCCTTCCGAGCCGGAGACTATGCCCATAGATCCTATGTATATTTACGGTATAATGGCCGGTCTTATAGCATATCTCTTCGGCCGTTCGCGCCGTTCGGCCTTTATAGCCGGTATTATGGGAATGATTATAGCAGATGGAGCACAGGCATTAACTAATATGGCTTCGGGTATTACGGCGCCGGTCAGCATAGGCGGTGCCGGTATGTTTGATGCCACGGTCATATCGGGCTTATTGGCCGTTTTGTTAGCGGAATTGGTCGGTGAGAGCCGCGAGAAGTTACAGGGAGGTACGGCAAAAAAGGATATGGGCTACGATAAAGGCCACTTCACCAGTATGCTGGGACAAGATCAGGAAAACAGCGATGAATTATCCGCACCGGATATAGGACCTGATAGTTCGTGCAGTGTGGTAGAGGTCTATTCCGACGACGATAATGTCATCATTACGCCTGTTCAGGAGGAAAATGAAGATGAAAATAAATAAGTTGCTTGCATCGGTTCTGATATGTTTGCTGCTGGTAATCGGTAGTGCACGAATGCCTGTAAAAGCGGACGATTGGTATGGCGAAGAGGAAAAATACTTTACGGTATATGATCAAGATGGCAAAGAACTTTTTATGATCGCATGGGAAGTATCCAAAGATGACGAATATCTGAGCGGTGATAACAAGAAATATCGCATAGTATCGGTAGATCAACAAAATCATAGTGCTAAGGCGGAATATATAGAAGATGTGACGTTGCCGGATGTGGATGTATCCATGATAGAGGATGCGGAGGCTGTTATGGCACAACAGGATGGGGATAAGAGAATAGCCATGTACTGCACGCATAGCGACGAGTCCTATATACCAAGTGACGGGACTTCGAGCAAGCCGGAAAAAGGCGGCATATATGATGTGGCCGAGGCTTTTAAGGCCGGATTGGAAAAACGCGGTATTCAAGTGGATTTGGATGAAACGTCACATGTGCCGCATGATGCGGGAGCCTACAGGCGTTCGCGGCGTACGGCGCTTCGGCTTATGCGCGAAACCCAACCGGCCGCTACGTTTGACATACACCGGGATGCCGTACCACAAACACAGTACGTCGCAACTATAGCCGGCGAGAACGCCTCGAAGATCCGCATCGTTATAGGGCGGGGCAATCCCAATAAGGATGCCAACGAGGCGTTGGCCTACAAGATAAAGGCATTGGCCGATAAGGTTTATCCCGGCATGATCAAGGACATATACTACGGCAAAGGCGATTACAATCAGGATCTTTCGCCGCGGTCGCTGCTTTTGGAATTCGGCACATATGATCATACCAAAGAAAGGGCGCAAAATTCGGCAGAAATTTTTGCTAACGTAGTATCGGCCGCGGTATTCGGCGGCAATGTGAAATCGCCGTCGACCGGCGAGACCGCCAAGACTGAACCGGCTCAAAAAAGCGATGAAGGTACGGGGAGCGGTATTATATGGTGGATCGTAGGTATAGCTGTCGTGGGCGGCATATTCCTGTTCGTCAGCTCGGGCGGCAAAGAGATGTTCAGTAAAATAAAGAATAATTGGACCAGCTTTCTTGGGCGCAATAAAAAGTAGGTATGAAGATAGTATATCATAGTTATTCCCCATCGTATGCCGCCGCGGTGGCCGCCGCTATGCATGTCGGAATATTGCCCGGAGAATATATACCGAATAAGAGGCGGATGTTGAGTGTACCGTATTTCGGGGCAAAATACGCATCATATTTTGGTTTGTTTATATATATGGGCATAGATGAAATCTATAATGAGGTATATATATTAGGTACAAAGAATAATGTTTCTGTTATAACGAACGAACTGGCTTCCGTCGATGATATATTGCATATGAACGAAGGGGTATATTGTGTGAATGTAAGCGCTTTTGATACATGTATATCCCTTCCCGCGCAATTTCATTATATGCTGTTAAAAAAGCGATATAACGCGCTTGTTAAAGCAGTACGCCATATAAAGAATCAAATCTCAGTATAAGGATTTTTATGAAACTTATTTATACATGTTATGGCGGCTCTCATTCCTCCGTTACCGCCGCTGCCATACATCTAGGCTATTTGCCGCGGAGAGGGTTGCCGGCATACGAGCAATTTCGCGCCGTTCCGTTTTACGATGAAATGGACGAGGATCAATTGGGCAGATGGGTATTTATGGGGACAGATGAATTCAATAATGATATATACATATGCGGTGTAAAAGGCAATAAGGATTTGGCCATAAATGCTGTATACAGCTATCTTAACATATCGGGTATGGCCGTTGACCGCATAATAATGGTCGATGCACTGATAACGCTTCACCCGTTGACGTCCATAGGCGGATATGTATCGCGGCGCTTAAGATGGGTAAAGCTGGGCCGACCGCTCAGCATAATGGGTATCATGCGTACATATACCCGGTTCGTGGAGCTTGTGGATAAGGTAAAAGAATATGAGAAAAAATTTGGTTCAAACTGATTGTGGATATATTGACTAAAGAAATAATTTGATATATAATAAAAATACACCAGTCGAAACGTTTCGACTATATAAATAAGATTTCACAATATCTTCGCTTATAGGAGGAATATTGGTTTGAAAAATGAAATAACGGCTTATTATTCTGATTTACCTGAGGATATCAAAATGTTTTTTGATCATCAATATTATGATGCTTATGCGTTAATCGATGCTGTACGCAATCCTCATACAGGTTTATATTCAGATGCTTATATGACACTGGCTGATAAGCTAGATCGACGATGCTCTATTGCAGCTACCGGCGTTGGTCTCATTGCTTTATGCATTGCCGATATAGAGGGGTGGGACGATGAAGCTGTAGATAAAGCAATGCTTACGTTACATACAGTAACAGGGCGCACAGCGGAATGTCAGCCTGAGAGAGACAAACAAACAGGGTTTTTCTACCATTTTATAGATGCTATTACAGGTATTAATCTTCATTCTGAAGTTTCGACAATTGATACAGCTTTATTAGTTATCGGTGCGCTTTTTACGGCTAAACACTTTAGAGAACGAGTTCCTGAGCTTGTTGATCTAGCATTGGAATTATTAAAATCTATTGATTGGCGCGTGGTTGTTGCTGATAAAGAAAAAGGTGCCATCAATATGGTTATTGATAAAGGCAAAGGGGAAAAGCCTATATTACCTTATAGCGAATATGTACTAGTTGCATATCTTGCCAGGCTAGCACAGCCTAATGATAATGATATAAAATATTTATGGGAGCATGCGTTTGCAAAAGAAAAGATTGAGTGCTTACCACGAAATGACTTTCATGGATTTGCAGTGCTTAAGAATGCATTACATAATAAGGGTGAGTTTCTCTCTTCATTTGTTCACCAGTTTCCTTTTTATCTTGTTTATGACTATTCCACAAGTGAAGTTTATCGGCATTTTTATAAAAATGCATGTTTAGTCGATCGCTTAAGTTGGGAAATGATAAATTACGTACCTTCTTATGTATGGGGATATGGTGCTGGTTCTAACGATGGTTTATTTGAGGGCTATCATGCGGATGCGATCAATGATAATCCTAAGAATATTGCTTCTGCATATATAGTAGCTGGATTTCTACCGGTTTATCCAGCAGGTATTTATGATCTATATGCGCTGTATTGCCTTCATATTCCATATAACGATTATAAAAATATTAGTGATAAGAAGGAGCAGTGCGAGTTCCGCGCTGCTTATCGTTATGGATTGCACCGCTATTCTTGGCAATATTTGAATTTACCTCATCGTTGGTATCCTCAAAAAGTAACAGTTATCGATTGGAGTTCCATGCTATACGGTTTATGTGCGTTAAAACGCGGTATGGCTTTCTTTACCGAGCGCAATGATGGCCGCCTATAAAACTTAAATTTAAGGGGTGTACTTCATGGTAGAGATTAAACGTAAGCAAATTTTATTAAATGGTCAACCTATGTTGATTATGTCTGGAGAAATACACTATTTTAGGCTTAAAAGAGATGATTGGCAAGATCGTATAGATAAACTTAAAGCAGCCGGATGCAATGCTGTAGCTTCTTATGTCCCTTGGCTTTGTCATGAAACCTTAGAAGGCCGCATAGATCTAGAAGGCCGCATTTACACGCAGCTGGATTTAGGAGGATTTATAGATCTATGTAAGGCGAATGGGCTTTATTTTATCGTAAGGCCGGGACCGTTCATTATGGCCGAAATGAAGAACGAAGGGTTGCCTTATTGGATATATGATAAGCATCCGGAAATCTTACCGATATCATGGGACGGTAAAACCGTGCCCACAAAAACGGTAGATTATATGGCACCATCGTTTTTACGGGAGGTAAAGAAATGGTATTCTGCTGTAATGAGCATAGTAGCGCCGCGTTTATACACAAAAGGTGGGAATATAATAGCTGTCCAGTTAGATAATGAGGTAGGGATGCTGTCATGGGTCAGCAATTCACCGGATTTGACCGATAATGTCATCGTAAATTTTAGAGCGTGGTTGGAAAGACGTTACGATAGGTCAATTATAAGGCAGCGTTATCCTTTTGATATTGGTGACATAAATCTATTTATTAAATCTATTCGCTCGCCTTCTGAACGATATGTTTTAGAGCTTATGCATGATATGGGATACTATATGAGAGATCGCTTTGCACGTTATATAGCTATATTGCGTTCTTATGCTGAAGAATTTGGAGTTAAAGATATACCATTTATAATTAACATTCATGGTACCGGCAGGGGACGAGGTTTAACATTCCCCATAGGCATAAGCCAACTTTATAAAACCTATACGCAAAGCGCTGGATATTTGGCTGCATCAGATCACTATTTGGGTGAACTAACCATGAAAAACTTTCAGGATCTGTATCTTATGAATGCGTTTATGGATGCCATGAACAGGGAAGAACAACCGCTCACGTCCATGGAATTTGAGTGCGGCAATGGTGATTATGATTGCACATATAATGGAAGATATAGTCCGGCGGCGGCTGATTTAAAAACGCGCATATGTATAGCTCAGGGCAATAGGATGCTTAATTATTATCTTTTTGCGGGAGGAACAAATTACCGTTTAGAGCCGGAACCCGATGATGGTAATGGTCGGATAGCCTTTACAGGTGAACGCCATGGTTTTGCTGCACCTGTTGGTCCAGAGGGGCAAATTGATTATACATATTCGCGTTTAGCTAATATTGTAAAGATGATGACCGCCATGTCATATAAATTTTCTAGTATGATTGAAGAGCATGATAGGATTTCATTTGCTTTTATTCCAGATTATTATATGACGGAATATCATTATCCGTCTAGTACCAAAGCTCGGAAGATGGTTGAGAATCTAGAGGCGCATCGTGCGGGTAAAGCATGGGAAGTTATGGCTCGTGCTATGTTGCTTAGCGGTTATCGATTTGGCGCCATTGATATACAAAATAAGTTTATAGATCCACGGACAACACCTGCTTTGGCGTTACCGTCGGCTCTTTATATGGATGCTGCTGTTCAATATAAATTAGTTGAATATATGAGAAATGGAGGGAACATTTTGCTTTATGGTCAAGTACCATTATTTGATATGGAGGGGCAAAACTGCACACGACTTGCCGATGCACTTGGTATAATTTCAGAAGAAATACGGTCAGCTCATGGACATTATTATTTGTCGGTTTATGCAGATGGATGGGCTCGCTCTCGTCCGGAAGTAAGGGTATCATTTGCGCAAATATTCAAATCGAAAGCAGTAAAACCAATATTACGTGTGTATGGTACTGATGATATATGTGGCTTTGAAGCAACGGTGGGGCGTGGTAAAGCTATTGTCATAGCCACCGATTATGTTTGCGATATATCTTTCTTTAAAACAGCATTAAAAAGATTGGGAATTGCACCAGCATTGACACATGATTACCCATATGGTGGCATTTTTATGACAACTACTATTACTCCTGACAACGAGCGTTTTTTGCACATAATCAACCTAGATGAATTTGATAAGGAATTTTGTATATATGAGAATGGCTTACCTCTGTTTGGAGGTTCTAAAGTGAGTATTGCATCAAAAGATGGTTTAATATTGCCTATTGGTGTTATTGTGAAAGATACGGAGGTGGTATATTCTACTGCTGAGATTGAAGGTATTGGCGAAGGTTTTATGGATTTTAGATTAACCAATGATAAAGCTATTATAGCATTGCGTACCGATCGCTATATTATTCCACACGACAGCTATAAAATAGATTTTAACGATGAAATGGCCTTTGTAACGCCTTCTAATTTCAATATATATGGCAAGCGTTTAAGAATATATTTAAAGCAATAGGACTTTTATACAAAGCCTACAGAAATTTCAATATGACATTATCATAAAATCATAATAAAACAGTAATATACATCTTGACTAAGGATGAGAGGTGATATATAATATAAATAATAAGGGGGTTTTGGCATGATCATCGAAACGTTTCGAACAGCTTGCTTATTAGTTAAAAATTTTTAGCATGATGCCAATGCGAGAATATATAGAAACGTTTCGTATAAACCCTGAATGTTTGATAGTGTAGATTCTATGGACAATATAATTATTACGTATATAACAGCCTTAATTAAAGAAATCGGCTGTTATAAATAATAAATTTTTTGTAAGGAGGAGTTTAAAATGATGCGATTTAAAAGGTTATTAGTCTTGTTGCTGGTAGTTGTTATGGTCATTTCAGTTGTTGCATGTACGACTGAGCAGACTGAGATGGGTCAGGGTACTGAGGAAGGTGGAGCTGTTACAAATGAAGATACTAACAATGATGGCACAGTCTCCCAAAGCATAACGCTCAAATATGCTAATTGGAATTTAGGTACTGAGGAAGAGAACAATATAGAACGCCAAATGATAAAAGCTTTTATGGATAAAAATCCGAATATAAAGATAGAGATAGACAGTTCGATAGACCCCTCAAAATGGGATGAATCGTTAGCATCAGCCGCTGCTGCTGGTACGTTGCCAGATGTATTTATGATAAACAATGTTCCGTCATATTTAGCCAACGAATGGTTATATGATATTACGGAGTTTACTGAAAGTGATAGCAAGTGGGCTAATATACCCAAGACGATAAGTGATAGTATAGTATATAATGGTAAAACGGCTGCTGTGCCACTTCAAATGTTGTTTCTAGGCTATTTCATAAATGTAGATCTATTTAATCAGGAAAATGTTACGCCGTTGGAGTATGGCTGTAGCTTAGAAGATTTTAGAAATGCTGCACAAAAGCTAACCCAAATAAACAAAAATATTGTTGGTTTATCGTCTGTGGATGCAATACCAGATTGGTACCCTTCATCAGTATCTGAAAACTATGGTTACTATACATGGGACGGTAATAAATATAACCTCAATTCAAAAGAATTTATAGATGGTATTAATTTTGCTAACTCGTTATGGACCAACGGTTATGTATTTGGCGCTCTCAAAGATGATGTTAAGGCTAAGATTGGTAAAGATGATTTCGATGCATGGACACTTGGTCATACGGCTATAAAATGGGATGGAACATGGGCTGTTCCTGGTTTTACCAATGATATGAATTTTAAGGTTAGCTTTATTGGTGTACCTGGGGGTAGAATACCAATAGTTTTGGATTTTTTGGGTATTGCCAAATCTAGTGCTCATGCAAAAGAAGCATATGAATTTGCTAAATGGATGTCTTTTTCTAAAGAGGGTTATCTTAAACGTGTTGAATTGGCTCAGGCTTCAGGTCAAGCGTTAACTGGTTTACCAATACAAGATGATCCTGAGTTAGTGGATAAGTATTTTTCTATTGTTAGTATGGACGGCGTGAAGGAAGCTTATGATAATGTAAGCAAAGGTATAGTAGAAGGCTTTAAGGTAATCCCTGGTTATGTTGATTCTCGTTGGAATGCTGTTACTGGTATAGAAATTGCCGACAAAGATAATGCGACTATAGGTGATGTCATAAGCGCTGCGATACAAGGTAAAGTTAAAATAGAGGATTATGCTCAACAGCTAAATGATTTAGCCAATCAAAAATATCAAGAAGCAGCTTCAGCATTAAAATAATTACTTAATGGAGGTCGGGGCTACTCTTTCCTTGTAGGGAAAAGTAGTCCCGAGAAATGATGCAGAGGAGGGATAGCCTGATTATGTTGGCAAGGTCAGCTTTAAAAAATATTTTTTCTCTTGTTATAATATTAATGTTTATAATTATGACATTTAATAATAGTGATGCTTTAGCCGATCCACTTGTAAAAGATAACAGTGGTCAAAGCGCGATAAGCGATGTACAAAAACAGAGTATAACTGAAAAAAGTTATTCAGAAGCTTTGAGCGATTGGGTTAAAGAAGGCATTTTATATAATGGAAGCTTTGAGACAACTGTTCAGGCATATTCTTTTATATCTGGAAACGCTGCGCTTAAATCCGAACAAGAAAGCCAAGGGCATGATGGAAAAACACTATACTTTGACGATGGTAATAGTGCTACTTTCGAGATACTTGTGGATAAAGACGGTTTGTATGAATTGGGTTTCGAATATTATCCGATGGATGATTCCATATTGGATATAGAAAATGAAATAATGGTGAACGGGCAATACCAATATCAGGAGTGCAGAAAGATCGTTTTTCCAGTAGAATGGAAATATATAAAAGAATCATTTGAATTAGATAGACATGGTAATCAGATACTGCCCAGGCAAATTAAAATTAAAAAATGGTATTATACAAAAGCGAAGGATCTATCGGGTTTACGCGATGAACCATTAAAATTTTATTTAAAAGAGGGCTATAATACTATAACTTTGGTTAATACTAATGGCCAATTTCTACTGGGCAAACTCTATATTCGGCCTTCAGATGTAATACCGACTTATAGAGAATATAGAAGCATGCATAATGTTACAGAACTATTGATTAAAGAGCAAAATATTGTTTCCTATGAAGCTGAAAAGATAGCTTCTAAAAGCAGTCCATCAGTAAGAGCCTTAGCACTTAGGGATGTAAATGTTGTACCTTATAACTTGCAAAAAGATATGATAAATATAATAGATGGTCAATCATGGCTAACTCATGGTGATACCATTAATTGGACAGTAGATGTTGAAGAGTATGGCTATTATAAACTGGCATTTAAAGTAAGACAAAATTATAAAGCAAATGTGGCAGTATTTAGGAATCTATATATAGATGGAGAAATACCTTTTGCCGAAGTAAGACATTATAAATTTAAGTATGACGAAAATTGGTATAACGAGATCCTCTCGGCTCAAGAGGGTCAACCTTATGAGTTTTTCCTGACCGAAGGCAAACATATTATAAGCCTTGAAGTTGATGCTTCTCTATATTCTAATACCATGGAAAATATAAACCGAATAATGAATGAAATAAACGATCTGGCATTGGAAATAAAAAAGTTAACCGGTAATAAGTATGACCCCAATAGAGATTGGTCTATAACGGACTATATACCTGATCTGGTGGCGCGCATGGACAAGTGGCAATCTGAACTAGATGCCAATTATAAATACATTCAGCAATTTGAATTAGAAGGAAGATCTTCTGAGGCAGGTACAACTATAAAACTAGCTATCGACCAGTTAGAGAGATTGAAGGCGGAGCCGGATGAATTACCTAACAGATTAGAAGCCTTATCTGATGGTTCTGCCTCTGTAGCGCAGTATTTGGGCAATTTATTTACATTGCTTCAAGAGCAACCTCTTGACGTAGATAGATTTTATTTATTTCAAGGCAACGAATTGCTTCCATCTGCCAATGTGGGTTTGGGCAAACAAGTTGATAATTGGGCTAAGAGGTTTTTATCTTCATTTGGAGATGTAGCTTATTATAGTACTGAAACTGCTCCTGACGAATTAGAAGTATGGGTTAACCGTCCAGTAACATATGTAGAATTACTTCAAAAGATGACAGATAGTGAGTTTACCCCTGACTCAGGTATTAAGGTAAAGTTTTCGGTTATGCCTGATGAACAGAAGTTGGTACTAGCTAGCGCTGCTGGAGAGCAGCCAGATATAGCATTAGGTATAAATTATTGGCGAATTTATGATTTAGCAGTAAGAGGAGCAGCATTAGATCTCAACCAATTCACAGATTTTAATGACATTATAAAAGATTATGCCCCTGGCGCCATGCTGCCATTGATTATTGATGATAAGGCATATGGATTACCGGAAACACAAGATTTTTGGGTATTATTTTACAGAAAGGACATAATGAGTAAACTAACTCTCGAGATACCTGATACAATGGATGATGTCTTAAAGTTGTTGCCAGAGTTGCAGAGATATGGCATGAATTTTTATGTACCGTTGGCAGGTCAAGGAGGGCTTAAGCCATTTCCGGTTACTGTACCATTTATATATCAATTCGGAGGTGAATTATATGCTTCTGATGGAATGAGTGCGGCTATAGATCAAGAAAATGCATTAAAAGGAATAAAATTTATGTCAGATATATTTACTGTTTATAGTATGCCTATGCAAGTACCTAATTTTTACAATAGTTTTAGATATGGTATATTGCCAATCGGAATATCAAATTTTGGCACATATATACAATTGCTTACAGCAGCCCCAGAATTGCGCGGTTTGTGGGATATAGCACCTTATCCTGGCATTAAGAGTGATAATGGCACAGTTGAGCGATGGGCGCCTGGTTTAGATAGAGCTAGCATGATATTCGCTCGAACCGATGAAAGCGCGGATGCGTGGCGCTTTATTAAATGGTGGTCATCTGCAGACGTGCAAGTAGAATATGCTGTTAATTTGCAGGCCACGTATGGTAAAGAGTATATGTGGAATACGGCTAACTTAAAAGCTTTTAGTGAGTTGCCTTGGAATCCGGATCATAAAAATGTTATATTAGAGCAGTGGCAATGGCTCAAAGAAGCTCCAAGAATTCCCGGATTTTATATGATGGAGAGGGAATTGGGTAATATATGGAATAGGATAGTTTTTGAAGGCGAAAATTTCCGCAATGCGGTTGATGATTCAGTTATAGATATAAATAGGGAAATAAGAAAGCAAATGGAGAATTTAGGCTATCTAAGGAATGGGCAGATAGTTAAAGAGTATAAGATACCTTCTATAGATTTGGTAAAAAGTTGGATGGAGGAGGGAAAATGAAACATAGGAATCCGTATTTATTTTTATCCCCTTATTTTATGCTCTTTGGTATATTTATCGTGATACCTGTAGTGGCTGCTACAGTACTTTCATTTACTTATTTCGATGCTGTACGACCACCGCGCTTTGTAGGGTTCAAAAATTATGTAGATTTACTGACCGACGATGAAGTATTTATGCAATATGTGATACCTAATACCATAAAATATGCGATATTTGTTGGGCCGCTCGGATACATGCTTTCATTTTTACTTGCTTGGATGTTAGCGCAGATCCCGAAAGTGCCCAGAACGGTATTGGCATTAATAATATATTCGCCATCAATGACATCGGGTGTAGCTATGGCTGTAGTTTGGAGTATTATATTTAGCGGTGATCAAACAGGCTATTTAAATAGTTTGCTTATGAATTTGGGGATTATAAATTATCCTATACAATGGCTGCAATCTCCTGATTTCTTGATGCCAGTTATGATCATAGTTACTTTATGGGGTAGTATGGGAGTGGGTTTTTTAGCCATGTTAGCAGGTATATTGAATATAGATCCATCGCTATATGAAGCTGCCTATATTGATGGTATTGGTAATAGGCTTCAAGAAATAATGTATATAACTATACCATCCATGAAACCGCAAATGTTATTCGGAGCAGTTATGGCGGTAGTAAATACATTTCAATCAGGCGCAATCGGTGTACAATTGAGCGGAGCCAATCCAACTCCCCAATATGCAGGTCAACTGATTGTGAACCATATAGAGGATTATGGTTTTTTACGATATGACATGGGTTATGCTGCGGCAGTTTCGGTAGTGTTATTGCTTACAGTATATTTGTTATCGCGGTTAGCATGGGTATTATTTGGAGAAAATGACTAGGGAGGGATACAGGGATGTCATATAGAGGTACTAAGATAAATCCGTATGTTTTTGATAAAAGTCAAATAAAATTTTTTGCAATATTGATACCGTTGGCGATATTTATGGCTTTACCTATTGTTTTTATATTTTCTAATGCATTTAAGCCATTTGACGAATTATTTGCATTTCCACCGAGATTTTTCGTACAAAAACCGACATGGGAGAACTTTAGAGATCTTTTTAGCGTTACAGGGCAAGCTGGCATACCGGTATCGCGGTATCTTTTTAATAGTATTATTGTAACAGCAACAGTAGTCGCTTTAAGCGTTCTTCTAAGCGCTTTGGCTGCCTTTGCGTTGTCTAAAATGGATTTTAAATTGAAAAATGTAATATTTCAGATAAATACCCTGGCCTTAATGTTTGTAAGCGTTGCAGTTACGATACCACGGTATCTTGTGATGGAACAACTGCGAGTGATAGATACTATATTTGCTCATATATTACCGCTTGTAGCTATGCCGATAGGATTGTTTCTAATAAAACAGTTCTTAGATCAGATACCAGATGAACTGATAGAGGCTGCTCAGATAGATGGGGCATCGGATCTCTATATATTTAGGCGAGTAGTATTACCGTTAATAAAGCCGGCTATAGCCACAGTGGCTATATTAGCATTCCAGCTGGCCTGGAATAATATAGAAACATCTTCGCTTTATATAAACGATGAAAGATTAAAAACATTCGCTTTTTATATGAGCACTCTTTCATCTACTTCAAGCAACATTGTTGCAGGACAAGGTATGGCCGCTGCAGCTACGTTAATAATGTTTATACCTAATTTAATAATATTTATATTTCTTCAAAGTCAGGTTATGAACACAATGGCCCATTCAGGTATTAAATAGAAGGCGGGAATTGTATGAGAATGATAAGACGATGTGTACTATATCTTGTTATAATGTTGCTTATAACATTTTTTGCTATACCCCAAGTAGTTTTTGCGGATACTCCGTATAAGGCATGGACGCCAAATTATAAAAATAAATTGGTTCCAACAGTTGTGCCTTATGAACCTGTAGGGGTAATTGAAGGAGGATTTCAGAGCCCTGAGGATCTATATATAGCACAAAACGGAGATATTTATATAGCTGATAGCGGTAATGCAAGAATCGTTGCTTTTGATAAAGATGGTAATTTAATAAAGGAAATAGGGGAAGGAGTGCTTAATAGGCCTACGGGAGTATTTGTAGATGATAATAAATTTGTATATGTGGCTGATTATGGCAATGAAAAAGTATATATTTTCGATGATGTTGGCAGGCTTATCAATGCGTTTGGCAGACCTAATTCGCCGCTATACGGGAAACGATCGCAATTTAAGCCACGTAAGTTAGTTGTTGATAAAAGGTATAATATATATATTGTGAGTGAAGGCTCCACCGAGGGGTTAGTGCAGTTAAATGTTGCAGGGGAGTTTGTCGGTTTTTATGGTGTCAATGAAAGCGAGGCAAGTCTCAAACGAATATTACAAGGGCTGTTGTATACGGAAGCCCAACTTAATCAGCTTTTTAAAATCTTGCCGCCATCTCCCAATAATATAGATATAGATGACGATGCTATAATATATACGGTTACTAGAGGAGCGGATAAAGATAATTTAAAAAAATTAAATATAGCTGGGCAAAACATGCTAAAAACTGTCGAAATAGACTCAGATATGAGCCTTGCATCCAATGCTGTGGATGTGACTGTTAGCAAATATGGGAATATATATGTAGTTAATGAAGATGGCTATATTATGGAGTATGATAGTTATGGTAATTTAATGTTTGTATTTGGCGGTAAAAGTAATAATGAAGATAGCGCCCAACGCTTTGGCTTTTTGTCTGATCCGAAGGCCATAGAGATTGATAACAACGATATGTTATATCTTTTGGATGGCACGAATAATATTGTATTACTGTATCGTCCTACCGAATTTGCGCAAAATGTTCATCAAGCGCTCTATATGTATAGGCAGGGATTATATGTAGAAAGCCAACAATTATGGCACAATGTGCTTAAATGGAATAGCAATTTTACAATAGCTCATGACTCTATAGCCAAAGCTTATTATAAGGAGCAGAAGTATAAGGAAGCCATGGCTGAATTTCGTTTGGCTAATAATAAAAGCGGTTATTCAGAAGCATTTTGGGAGGTAAGACAAGATTTCTTGAGCAATTGGCTTTCGCTTATATTGGGAGTATTATTGTCGGTGACCGTGCTTATCGCTATTTTGAAGAGAATAAATATGGTTAACGATGCTGCTCGATCTTTTTCAAAACGCGTTATGGAACGAATAAATAAAAGCAAACTTTTAAGCGACCTATTATTTGCTTTTAATTTTGTTAGTCATCCAATAGATGCTTACTACTCTCTTAGATGGGAAAATAAGGGTTCGATTTTATCAGGCGCTATATTGTATATAGTATTTTTTGTCGAGTATGTATTGAGCATATTTCTAACAGGGTACTTGTTTAATAATAATGATTTGCTAAATATCTCGTTGACATCGGTGTTAGTGACGGTTTTTGTGCCAATAATACTATGGTTTAATTCTAATTATTTGGTTAGTGCCATAAATGAGGGAGAAGGAAGGTACAGGGATATCTATATAGGTACGGCATATGCTTTAGCGCCTTATATAATATTTACAATACCGCTTATATTGTTGTCTAATGTTTTGACATATAATGAGGCCTTTGTATATGATTTATGTTTTTATTTAATGATATTATGGTGCGCTATACTCTTCTTTATTATGGTAAGCGTAGTGCATGACTATTCGTTTGGTCAAACTATAGGCAATATATTACTTACTATATTTGCTATGCTGATTATTATATTTATTGTATTCGTATTATACCTTATATTTAATCAGCTTTATCAATTTATATATTCAATTATTCAGGAGGTGATGGTCCGTGTTTAGAAAGATTACGATGTTAGTACTTGTATTTGTATTTTTGGCTATAATAGCTACCTCAGCATCAGCTGACCCTTATATAAGCTTTAGTTTGAATAGGTATACACAGAAAGAAGATAATGGTCATACGAATTATCCATTTAATGCCAACATACCGGCAAGCTATACAAAGGTAGCTGAAAATACTAATGTAACTTTATATGTTGATTTCAAAACATTGGCGCTGAAGATACAGAACAATAAGACGGGTTATGTATGGAGCACTGTATTGGATAATGCTCAGAATAGTGATTTTAATGAAGAATGGTTAAAGAGAGTTCTATCGCCTGTGGGGGTTTATATGTTTGATGAAACTGGCAAAACAAAGATCCATACATTATTGGATGATGATGTTAAAATGGCTATTTCTAACATAAATAATGGGGTCAAAGCAAATATCGAGTTTAAGGATGAGGAAGTTGCTTTTTCTATATATGTGCGGTTAACACAAAGCGGTGTGAATGTAGAAATACCAGATAGTACTATAGTAGATAGGAAGAATATTTTAGCTTCTATACAGATGTTCCCGTTTATGGGTGCTGTTAGACAAAATGAGATCCTCGGTTATATTTTTATTCCTGATGGTCCTGGCGCTTTGATACGATTTGGTGGGAGTGATTTCCAAGCACAACAGCCATATTTAGCAAAAGTATATGGCAATGATCCAGCTATTAATTATGTATCTGTAGACACCGAATACTATAATCCGCCGAAATCTATATATTTGCCTGTGTATGGGATGGTGCATGGGACTAAACAAAACGCATATTTTGTCAACATACAAAATGGGGCAGAGTATGCTACGATTTTTGCTTATCCAGCAGGTTTAACTACAAATTATTATTGGGTTGGCGCTGAGTTCGACTACAGAGAGAATTATTTTCAACCTACTAGTAAAGAGGGCGATGTAGTCATGACCTATCCGAAAGAAAGAAACAAATTCGATATAAAGATGGATATATCGATATTAGGCGGACAAGATGCTGATTATGTGGGGATGGCTAAAGCATATAGATCTTATCTAGAGAGCAACGGAATTTTAGGAAAGAAGGACGACGGTAAATCGAATATTCCGTTGAGGATAGAACTCTTAGGAGCAGAGAGCAAAAGAGTGCTCTTTTGGAGGAGCACAGTTAATATGACTACTGTAAGTGAAGCGTCAGCTATTATAAATGATATGCTGAGGAATGGCTTGGATAATATGTTGATAATTTATAAAGGGATAACGGCTGGAGGTTATACTGGTACGCAACCTATGATCTTTCCTTTTAATAAAAGCCTAGGTGCGAAAAATGAATTTATTCAGTTTTTTGAAAAATATAGTAATGCAAATTTGAACGTAAGTATATATGCTGATTACCTTAAAGCTTATAAAGGAGCTGATGGTTATACTCCTAGGACAGATACTATAACCAGGATAACTGGTGAACTTTTGAAGTTCGATGATAAAAAAGAGAATAAGGAGTTTTATTATCTTTTACCATCTGTGACATTGAATAGATCAGAAGAGGATTTAACAGAATTAAAGGAGTATAATATCAAAGGATTGGCAGTAGATGGTATAGGCTATATTTTGTCATCCGCTTACGGGGAAGAGAAAATTTCCAGAATTGCCTCTGCTCAAGTATATGCCGATATGCTTAATAAAATGAGTGGTGAAATGGATAATATATCATTGTATACTCCCAATAGTTATTTATTGAAGTATGTGGATAATTATTTAGATATACCGCTTTATTCATCTGAATATGTATATGAAACCGATACAGTGCCATTTATGCAAATAGTACTTAAAGGATATGTAAACTATTTTTCACCGTTTCTAAATTTCTCTTCTAATTTAGAAGAGGACGTGCTGAGAAATATAGAATATGGCAGTTATCCGTCTTTTATATTAACGTATCAACCGTCTTATAAATTGATGGATACGGCATCTGAGGATATATTTACCTCAGAATATGGCAATTGGAGTGATACTATAAAAGAAATATATGATGAAATAAACGGCGCTCTAAAATATGTAAAGGGAGAGACTATTGAAGATAGAGAGGTATTAGAAAATCAGATTGTGAAAGTGACATATTCTAATGGCGTAGCTATTATTGTGAATTATAGTGATACAGCATATACTTATGGCGACCAAAGTGTTCCAGCTAAAGGATATTTGATAAGGGAGGTGGAATAACAGATGGGAAAGCTTAAATATTCTACTAAGAGGAAAATAAATGGATATTTATTCATAATGCCATGGCTAGTGGGTTTTGTTTTGCTTACAGCTTATCCCCTTTTTTATTCGCTATATTTAAGCTTTCACAAGGTAAAGATCACGGCTGATGCAGGTATTGTAGCAGATTATATAAAGTTTGCTAATTATAAAGATGCATTTTTTACCGATGTCCAGTTTGTTGATACGTTATTATCATATGCTTTGGAGATAACGATATCGGTGCCGATAATCCTTGTGTTTGCTTTAATAATAAGTATACTACTTAATTCTAATATAAAATTCAAAGGATTGTTTAGAGGGTTATTCTTCTTGCCGGTTATAATAACTAGCGGTCCAGTATTAAATGAACTTATGAACCAAGGTGCTACTACTATGCCTGGATTTAATGATATGTTTTCGACGTCTATAGAGGCAATGCTCAATAATTTACCATTATTTATTGCTAATCCGCTTAATTATGTCATAACGAATATAATTATGATCCTTTGGTTTTCGGGAATACAAATATTAATCTTTTTAGCGGCCTTGCAAAAAATAGATCCAAGTGTGTATGAAGCAGCTAAAGTGGAAGGCGCCACTATGTGGGAAATATTCTGGAAAATCATGTTGCCGGAACTTAGACCTATGATCGTTATAAATGCGATATATACTATAGTGGCTATGTCTACTTTTTCGGTAAATGAAGTTGCTGCTCTTATGGCCGAGTATATGTTTAAGGCGAATATGGGTTTCGGTTATACTTCGGCTTTGGCATGGATATATTTGATAGTTATAGCATTAGTACTAGGCCTCTATGTTTTGATACTTATGCCTAGAGAAAAAAAGTATGAGTGAGGTTGAGACCATGAATAATTATACAATACAAGGGCTTAAAAAGATATTTATAGGCTCTAATGAAGATCAGGGTTTGATATTTAAAATTATTGTATATTCCCTTCTTATAGGGATAGGGTTTATTTACTTGTATCCGATTTTATATATGATTTCTACAAGTTTTAAGGATCTAAGCGATTTACTTAATCCTTTGGTGAATTGGATACCTACAAAGTTATATATAGATAATTTTATTAAAGCCGTTAAAGTATTAGATTACGGTCGCGCGTTATTAGATAGCATATATGTAGTAACTGTTTCGGCTGTTATGCAAACTGTATCTTCAGCGCTTATTGGATATGGATTTTCCAGGTACGAGTTTCCTGGTAAAAAAATATTGTTTGCTGTTATGCTGTTGATATTCCTTATACCATCGCAAGTTTTGACTATACCGAGATTTATAATGTATCAGAGATTAAACCTACTAGGTAGTGCATTGGCTTTTGTCATACCAGCTTCATTGGGGCAAGGGTTATTTGCATCGTTGTTTATATTGATATTTTATCAATTTTTCAATATGATGCCTAAATCATTGGAGGAGGCCGCTGCCATAGATGGAGCAGATGATTGGAATATATTTATGAGAGTGGCAGTGCCTAGCGCTGGTCCTGCTTTTTTAGTATCAATTATATTCTCTTTTGTATGGTATTGGAATGATACTAACTCAGCCTCTATGTATTTTGGTAATGCAGTAGAAATGCTCCCGTTGCAATTACAAAGGTTCGAGGCAACATATACAAAAATATATCCATTGGCTGATAATTCAGCTAATTATATAAATGAAGCGATAAAAATGGCTGGGACAGTGCTCACTATACTGCCGTTGCTTATAATGTATCTTATACTCCAAAGATGGTTTATACAATCGGTAGACCGTACAGGGATAACCGGCGAATAAGTATAGCAAATAGTTAAGGGGGTGATAATATGGTTACTATAAAAGATGTGGCAAAAAAAGCGGGTGTTTCTATATCGACGGCATCATATGCATTGAATAACAGCGGTCCGGTAAGCGCCGAGACAAAAGAGAGGGTCATTAGAGCGGCGGAAGAGCTTAAATACCGCCCGAACGGTAATGCAAGGGATTTAAAATCGAGTAAAACCAACACAATAGGACTTATAGTTTCTGACCTTGCAGGTCCTTTCTTTTCAGAGCTTATAAGGGGCGTACAGGAGGCGACGCTGGCCGGTGGATACGACCTTATGGCGCTTAGCGCTATAGGGGGGTTTGACAGCACCGCAGCTAAATTCCTGAAAGAAAAACGAACCGATGCTATGGTCATATTTGCCCATAATCTGGATGATAGTCTTATAAAATCGGCCGCACGGCAAGATATGCCCATAGCTTTGCTGGATCGCCGATCAAGCGGCAAATATATTATAAATATCGAGGTGGATAACTTCAATGGTGCTTATAAGGCCGTTGAGTACCTTATATCTTTGGGATACAGCAAGATAGCATATATAAGCGGCAGCGACGATTCATACGATAATATAAAACGCTTTGACGGTTATAAAGCGGCTTTGAAGGCTTATGGGATAGAGTATACTCCTAAATTATACTATAATGGGAACTTCGTGGAATCAGGCGGTTATCAAGCCGCTAAGCTGATGCTATTTCAGAACGATTTGCCTCAGGCGATTTTTGCCGCTAACGACGAGATGGCTATAGGTGCAATGGAAGCATTTGATGAAGCCGGTTTAAAAGTGGGCAGGGATATAGCCATCATAGGGTTTGACGATATAAGACTGGCTCAATATGTCAACCCCCCATTGACGACGATAAAGCAACCGGTGTATGAAATGGGCTGTCTGGCAGTACGCCTTTTGATGCAGGCTTTGCAGGGCGATTTCCCGAATGAAGAGATTATACTCCCTGCCGAACTCATAATCCGCAAATCATGCGGTGAAGCATAAAATTAGAAGGAATGAAAATTATGGGACTATTTGAGAATAAATATGGATATTTTTCTGATGATGGCAGCGAATATATAATAAAAACGCCGTTCACACCAAGGCCTTGGGTGAATGCTGTAAGCAACGGTGAGTATTCATTCATCGTTTCTCAAACAGGAGGGGGTTATTCGTGGCGCTTCAGTGCAGGTGAAAATAGACTTACCAGAAGTTTTCAGGATATAATAGAGGATAGATGGGGAAAGTACATTTATATTAGGGATAACGATACGGGCCAATGTTGGTCGCTCAGTTATAAACCGATGCGTTGCGAAGCTGAACGCTACGAAGTCCATCACGGCATAGGTTATACTACTTTTATACAGGAATATCGTGGCGTAGAAAGCCGATGGACGCTTTTTGTCGTGCCAGGACAACCGCTGGAAATATGGCAAGTGGAACTAATCAATAAAAGCAACCAGAAGCGGTCGCTGGATTTATTCACATATATGGAATGGGCTCTCGGTGCCGCACCGGATGAGCATAGGGAATTTCATAAGCTGTTCATAGATACGCGGTATAGTGATGATATAAATGGTTTTCTAGTAAAAAAATACATGTCCGATCTGGCCAACGGTAAGGGACAACATAACAACCGAAACTGGGACTATGTGGCTTTTCACACATCGAGCTTGAAACCCATGTCATATGATGGCGACAAAGAGTCGTTTGTTGGTATGTATCGTGATGAGAATGATCCAAAAGCATTGCATGACAAAATCCTCGCCCGCAATGTAGGCCGGTTTGGTGACGCGATAGCCTCCCTTCAGGTCAGCATAAGCCTTGATCCGTATCAGCATGAGAGCCTTTGCTTTACTGTCGGTTGTGCTGATAATGATGACCAAGCCATGACATTGGCTAAAAGGTATAACGATACGCGCGAATGCGAGAAGGCTTTCGAGAGCGTGAAGGAGTTCTGGAAGCCTTTATTGCAGAATGAAATTATCCGAACGCCGGACAAAGCCATGGATTTTATGACAAATACATGGCTTAAATATCAGGCTATTTCCTGCCGTATATGGGGAAGAGCCGGTTATTATCAGGTCAGCGGGGGTTATGGATATAGGGATCAACTGCAGGATTCGCTTATATTCCTGGAAAGCGCACCTGAGTATACCAAAGAGAGGATACTTATACATGCGGGCAAACAGCGCAGCGATGGTACCGTGCTGCACTGGTGGATGCCGCTGAGCAATTGGGGTATTACAACCACTTGCTCCGACGATCTGCTTTGGTTGCCTTATATAACCGAAAATTATATCAGAGAAACCGATGATTATTCCATATTGGATGAGGTTATACCATATTATGATGGTGGGGAAGATACATTGTATCATCATTGCGTTAAAGCCATTGAAAGAAGCTTTATGCGTTTCAGCCCGCGAGGTATCCCGCTCATTGGTGAGAACGACTGGAACGACGGATTGAATGGCATAGGCCTTGATATGAAAGGTGAGAGTTTCTGGGTCGGCGAGTTTTTATATGCGATATTGACCGATTTTATACCTATTATGCGCTTGAAAGGCGATGATACCCTTGCTGATAAGTGCGCCGATGTACAGGCTGTATTAAAAGAGAATACAAATAAATTTGGTTGGGATGGGCAATGGTATCTTCAAGCCACCACTGATCAAGGCGACAAGATAGGTTCCAAGGATAATAAAGAAGGCAGTATTTACTTGAATCCGCAAACTTGGGCTGTAATAAGCGGTATAGCGGATGAGGAACGGCAAAAGCAGTGCATGGACGCGGTGACCGACTACCTGTTCAAAGATTACGGTACATTGCTTTTATATCCGGCATATGGCGAGCCGTCGGAAACCCTTGGATATATATCGCGGTATGCACCGGGCTTGAGAGAAAACGGCGGCGTATATACTCATGCGGCTGCATGGGCGGTAGTGGCATATATTATGGTAGGCCAGCCCGATAAAGCGTATGAGCTGTACCAAAGGATATGTCCTCCTAACCGCTCGCATGATATTGATTCATACAAGGTAGAACCTTATGTTACGCCTGGCAATACCGATGGCCCACAGTCGCCGAATTTCGGGAGAGGTGGTTGGACGTGGTACAGTGGTTCGGCCCAATGGTTGCACAGGGTAGCGGTTCAATGGATACTCGGCATACGGCCGGAGAAAGACGGTTTGCTTATAGCGCCGGCTATACCATCGGCATGGGATGGATTTGAATATACGCGCTTGTTCCGCGGAACGATCTATGATATATCAGTAAATAATAATGCGCATGTCAATAGCGGGATTAAAGAGATAAGGCTGGACGGCAAAAAGATTGACGGCCATAAACTGCCGGATTTGCGGGATGGCAAGCGCCATAAAGCCGAAGTTATCATGGGATAGGTTGTTTATTTATATAACTATGCTGCAGCACGAATTGTCTTTATGAAGGATTTGAAGGGGCGCTATTATGCGCCCCTGTTGTCTCTATCATTTTTGCACGGTATTATTGCGGGAATACGGATTTTAATCCCTTTGCCCGTTGCTTTAAGAGCTCTATCTCTTCATCGGTTATTTTCTCAAAAGGTTTTTCGCCTATGCTTAAAGCGAGCTTAAATAAATTTGGATCTCCGGGTGGTATAGCCGCCGTTACACCGGGTTGGGATAATGTAAAGCGCAAGGCCAGTGCCGCCAGCTCAGGATCATCCACCGGCTTATACCAGCAATTTGGATAAGCACGCGCCTCATTTTCAGCCAATGGGGTCATGGCCATGGCCTTTATAGCCAGATACCCCATACCCTTTTGAGCGGCTTTCTCTACCACTTGCGGGCCGAAATTGGCATTGAAGAAATTGACCCAATTGGTAGGGAACAATATGGTATCGAAGTCGAAAGCGTCTATGAGCTTTAAGGCTATCTCCACCGAATGAGCCGAAAATCCTATATAACGCGTCAGACCTTTACGTTTGGCTTCCACAAGGGCTTCCACAGCTCCATTAGGCCCTATGGCCGTATCAAAATCCTCCTGTGTGGTCATGGAATGCATCTGATACAGATCAAAATGGTCGGTACGCAGATTTTTCAATGATTGCTCGAGCTGTTTCATCACGCCATCTTTAGTACGTTCTTCGGCCTTGCAAGCCAGAAACACGTTATTGCGTTTACCTTCCAGAGCATATCCGAGTTTTACCTCCGCATCGCCATATGTAGGTGCCACGTCAAAATAATTGACGCCTTTATCTATGGCGTCAGCTACCACGTTATTGGCGTTGGACTGTTCCATACCTGATACCACTATTCCGCCGAAACCAACTATGGAGAGCTTTTCTCCTGTTTTTCCGAGCACACGTTTCTCCATTTTATATAACCTCCTGTAACTCAAATAATTAAGGCAGAATCTTTGATTCTGCCTTAATTATATCACTTATTTGTCTTCTTTCAATACATGCTTTATCAAAGGGATCAGCGTCAATCTGTGATTGCGCTGGTAATAACGTATCAATTCCTTCAAGTACGGTATGAAGTAATAATCCAGTCCGAATGCTCGTCCTGCACCGCCCAGCATGGCAATGGACAATACCAAAATCCAGAGATTACCCGGATTCAGCAATGACGGTGTTACAGCAGCCCCTGCGCTGGCGCTTGCCGATAACATGAAGTTTATGCTCATGAAGGCTGATATAACGCCTCCTATGAATGTTAGGAAACCGAATATGAACATAAGGCCCAATGCCAACTCGGTAAGCACTATGAGCGACTGGAAGAATATCGCATTAGGGTATATTATATGTTCAGCTATCCATGCGTACCAACCTGGCGTAGACGGACCGACAAGCTGCAGACTGGCACCGGAGCCGACGTCGCCTATCTTGGCGTAACCTGAAAGCCAGCCGTCCTGTACCTTGGTTATGCCCTCGGTTATCCACAAAAGGCCTAGGAAGAAACGTATGAGCGATAACCAGAAGGTTTGGGATTTTACCGTCATATGTTTTATGATCATAGGACGGCCTCTGTTGCTCTGGAAGAAATGGTATTTTATATATTTTACTATCGATTCTATGCCGCCTACCCCGAATAAGAAATTCAGGTTTACAAGATGCTTCATCAGGAGAGCAAATACGCCCGACATTTTCATGTTCATGACATTGGCTACGGCATAAGTACTTCCTATGGATACCATGACGCCGCGCAGCTCCAGCTTAAATTCTTTCTTGGGTTGGCCGTGTATATCGGCGGCTATATTATAGCACGCGCACTCGGCGCTTTCCATGGCTGATTCCACTAAAGCTGGCATCTCACCGTGTTCGGTAACGAAGTATGCGTCATCGCCTATGACATATATATTAGGATCATCTACCGATTGCATATATTTATTTACTTCTATCCTGCCGCGTTTACCGGTCTTAAGGCCGATGTTTTTTACAAAATCCTTAGCCTCCACGCCGCCGGTCCATATGAATGTGCCCGCTTTTATAGCTTCTCCGGATTTCAGATGTATTACGCCGGGTTCCACCTCGGTTATAGGCGAATCGGTCATGATCTTTATGCCTTTTTTAGTCATGTAATTTTTGGCCTTTTCGATCAGTGAATCAGGCAGATTGGGCAGTATCTTAGGCAATGCCTCAACGATAATGAGGGTGCGCTCTTCCTTTGGTATACCGTATTGTTTGCACAACGTTTCGGTCCATTGACGCAACTCTCCCATCATTTCCACGCCTGTAAATCCGCCGCCACCCACCACGAAGGTTAGCAATTCCTTGCGCTTGGCAGGGTCTTTTTCTTTAGCGGCCTGTTCAAATACATCCAGCACATGTTGATGTATTTTTTTAGCATCATCGAGCGACCACAGCGTTAAGGCATTTTCTTTCATGCCCGGGATGCCGAAATACGTAGGTTGGCTGCCGCAAGCTACTATGAGATAATCGAAGGGATATTCCGCTTGGTCCGATATGAGCTTATGGTTATCCACATCTACCTTTTTTATAGTATCCTGTGCGAACCGTACCTTGGTATGCTCGAGCACGTGTTCTATCGGTACCAGTATGCCTTCTTCCGACACCCTGCTTCCGGCTACCTCATGCAGCTCGGTAAGATATACGTGATAAGGGCTTTGGTTTACCATTAAAATATCGACGTCTTGATCGTTTTTGAGATATTTGTGTATGGCTTTGGCTGCGGTAAGACCGCCAAAACCGGCGCCGAGTATCACTATGCGTTTCTGTGCCAAATAACATCTCCCCTTTGCGTTAAAATATTAACCATGATTGTTAAATAATCAATCCAATAACTAATCCAATAATTATACTATACTTTTAATATTGTATCATATATAATATTTTTTTCAAGCAATATTTTGCTGAAGAATGTTATTATATTGGCTTAATGCAACAAACAATGGAATCATTATATCCCACAATATAACAGATGAAATATCGATGAATATTTGATATAATATTAACCAATAAGCTATTGTCGATTTTTGTACAATACTATGCTATACTATTGATTAGTTTAATTGTTAGAGGAGCAAAAGGATTGAAGTATAAAAGGCTTGTATTATTATGTTTGATTATGATAAGCCTGCTGCCTATAATATCAGCATGCGGCAAGGAGCCCGAAAAAACAGTAGAAACCGAATTCCTTATGGATACATTGATGGAACTCACCGCTTACGGCCCGAATGGCGAAAAAGCCATAGACGCCGCTATGGGGCGTATAAAAAAGATAGATGATCTGATGAGCGTAAGCTCCGAAACAGGAGATGTGTATAAAGTAAACAAATCCGCGGGACAAAATCCTGTAAAGGTCAGCGATGAAACCATGTATGTTGTGCAGACCGCTCAACATTACAGCCAATTGTCGGATGGGGCCTTTGATATAACGGTAGGGCCATTGGTAAATCTATGGGGCATAGGCAAGAAAGAGGAGGTACCGTCTCAGACAGCTATAGATGGCGCGAAAGCCCTTATAGATTACAGAAAGCTACAGATAGACGTGTCGTCGGGCACTATAGGATTGCCGGAAAGAAACATGTCCATAGACCTCGGGGCTATAGCAAAGGGATATGCAGGCGATGAGGCGGCAAGGATATTTAAGGAATATGGTGTCAAAAGCGGCATAATAAGCTTGGGAGGCAATGTTGTAGTGGTGGGTGCCAGGCCGGACGGCAATCCATGGCGCGTTGGTATACAGAACCCTTTTAAGCCCACCGGCAATTATGTAGCGGTGGTCGAAGAAACAGATAAGACCGTCGTGACGTCGGGAACATATGAACGCTACTTTATAAAAGATGGCAAGCGGTACCATCATATTTTGGATCCGTCCACCGGTTATCCGGCGGATAACGGGTTGGCCAGCGTCAGCATTATATCGGATAAATCCATAGATGCCGATGCCCTTTCAACTACCGTATTTTTATTAGGCCCCGAAAAAGGTATGGAACTTGTCGAGGAGCTGTCTGATGTGGAATGTATCATGATAACAAACGACAAAAAAATTACTGTGTCCAGCGGCCTCAAGGATAACATCAATATAACCGACGAGGAGTTTATATATGAAGAAGGGCGATAGAATACTGCTGCTCGTTATAGCTGTCGCCGTAATGGTCGGCTATGGGGTATTGTACTATCGAGATAATATATCTGACGTAAAGGCTGCAGGGGCCGTCATAAAAATAGGTGATGAGATCTACAGAGAAATACCGGCGTCGCGTATGCAGGAGGATGATATTTTTACTGTAGAGATAGCCGGCGGAGGATATAATACGATAGAAGTGAGCGCCGGTCGTATCAGAGTAAAAGATGCGGATTGTACTGATAGGATATGCGTCAATACGGGATGGATAGATAAGCCTGGCGAGATTATAGTATGCCTGCCGCATAAGCTGACTGTGCAGATTATGGGCCAGCCCGCCGGTGTGGATAGCGTGGCTTATTGATGACTGGAGATTCTATGCGTATAACTAATAAGATGGTATTGCTGGGTGTAATGGTGTCCATAGCCCTTATGTTGCATATATTTGAGAGCTTTATACCGCTTTCGGGTATTATGCCGCCCGGAGCAAAACTGGGATTAGCCAATATCGTTACTTTAATAGTTATAATGGTTTTTGGCTTTAAAGAGGCTATTATAGTGGTCATACTGCGAACGTTTTTGGGCTCGCTATTCGGCGGCGGGTTTGTGGTGTTTTTCTACAGCTTGGCCGGAGGTCTGCTCAGCACCGTAGTGATGAGCATTATGTACAAAAGGTTTTATAAATATTTTAGTCTGGCCGGTATAAGCATTGCGGGGGGTGTGTTTCATAATATAGGTCAGCTTCTGGTATTTAGTATAGTTGCCAACACGGCCGGAATATTCGCTTATTTGCCGGCGTTATTGATAACCGGAGTGATCGCCGGCTATTTTATAGGGTTAGTGGCATCATTTTTGGAACGATATATAAAAAGCCATATGAGGTGGCTTATAAAATAAGGAGATATAGCTATGTCTGCGTTTGAATTTTATACCGATGATATTAAGCAAGATATGGGTGCTGTCGATAATTATATAAAGCGAGCGCTTAAGACGCATCAACGTTTGCTCTCTGATGTTATCAATCAATTGGCCGGATCGGGAGGCAAACGATTAAGGCCACTTATGGTGATATTATCGTCGCGCTTTGGCGATTATAAACGCGATGAGATAATTAATCTGGCCGCAGCGATAGAAATCCTTCACATGGCCACGCTGGTACATGACGACATAATAGATGATGCGTCTATACGGCGCGGCGAGCCGACGGTGCAATCGCGTTGGGGCAAGAATGTGGCCGTTTTTACCGGTGACTTTTTATTCAGCACAGTCTTTTCATTGCTCAGCAAAGAGGTGTCATTTGACGACCTTTATGAGGTATCAAGGGTTGTAAAGCGGATCTGCGAAGGAGAAGTCGATCAATACCAACAGCGCTACAATACGACGGTATCGGTACGCTCCTACCTAAGGCGCATAAGGCATAAAACCGCCGATCTGTTTGCTCTGAGCTGTGTCATAGGCGCAAAAAGGGCAAATTGCTCAAAAACCGTATATAATGCCTTGAAAAATTTCGGTACGGATTTCGGCATGGTGTTTCAAATCATAGATGATATATTGGATTTTGAAGGCCGGCAGGAGGAATTGGGCAAGCCTGCAGGCGCTGATTTCGAAGATGGCGTATATACCCTGCCGTTGATATATGCGCTGGATACCGATTATCGTATGCCTTTGCTGAACGTGCTGAGCAAAGGCGGGTATGATACTCACGATGTGGAAACGGTTAAGGCTATGGTCAAAGCATCAGGAGGGATAGAGAGGGCTCGTGCGACCGCTCAAAATTTTGCCGATAAAGCGGCAGAAGATTTAAGACCGCTACCGGATAATGAGTACAAGCGCATAATGTTGGCTATACTGGATGAATCGGTGGAGCGTAGATATTAACTTGCATAAATTAGCCGTAAGGGGTAAAATATAGTCAGTGTGGTATGATGAAGGGGTCAATAACCCACCGCCTATGGAGGCGGGGGCTTGAAAGAGCCCTGATTGACCAGCCTAAGTGCCGCGAGCACTACGTTGGTAGGAGAGTTAAAGAACGTACGTTAGGATGCTTCTCCAGTCCTAACCACTACAACCGCATGGTTAAAAGCCCGATGGGTAAGGGCGGTGCCATGCGGGTGTACTGACTGCCAACATTGGCGAGGAGAGACCCGGCATGCCGGGCGTCACAAGCCCCTTACGGGGCGAAAGGGGCGCAACAGCGCCCCTAAAAATACGAAAGGAGGCAAAGGCGCATTCCTCTCCACCATGCGGAGGATGGAGTCTCCTGCGCCAATTTTTGATGACGCTGAAACGATGGATAGGATGGCTTATAACGATAATAATAGCCGTTATTATAGTATTGCTGGCTTTGACGGGATTTTTTGTGGACTACCAATGGCTCGACAGCATAGGTTACCTTTCGGTATTCATGACCCGCTTTATAACGCAGGCACAAATAGCTATTCCCGTTTTTATAGCAGTATTTGCTGTATTGTATGCATATAGCAATATGATTAAGCGCGATTACGCACGTTATATGGCGGCCGATTTAACCAAACGGCAATCTCATTTGTTGAATACTGTTATAATCATAGCTTTATTGTTCATATCTATTACAGTGGCTTTATCCGAATCCTCGGGTATATGGTCCCAATGGCTCACGTTTATCAATTCATCCGATTTTGGCATAAAAGATCCGATTTTTGGGCATGACCTAAGCCTTTATATGTTCCGTTTACCTTTTTTACATAGCCTTTATAGCTTTATATTGAATTTTACTGTTATATTGGCGATAGTTACAATACTGGCATACGCTCTTATGTATATGTCGGATAAAATGCGCTTTTATCGTTTGTTCGAGAAGGATAACGTTATTAGGGTTGTTTCAAACAAGGATATAGTACGTGCGGCTATAGAGCGTATAGCATGGCTCGGTTTCATATTCTTTCTTACGCTGGCTTTCGGTTATTACTTAAAAACCTTTGACCTTCTGTATTCTACGCGCGGCAAGGTTGTAGGAGCGGGATATACCGATATTCACGTTACCCTGCTGTTTTACAGAATACTTATGATTGTATCGGTTGCGGGAGCGTTTGTTTTTATTATAGGAGCTATAAGGCAAAAGATATGGTGGGCTGCATCGGCTCCTCTGGCTATATTGGCGCTTCTTGTAACTTCGGCTGTTGTCGGAGGCGTGGTTCAAGGTCTGATTGTATCGGCCAATGAATTTAAGAAAGAACAGCCTTATATAGAGAACAACATAAAGTATACAAAGATGGCTTATGGTTTGGATAAAATAGAAGAAAAGGATTTTAGTGCGGATCAGACTCTGACGGTTCAGGATCTAAACGAAAACAGGGATACTATAGATAATATACGGATTAACGATTATAGACCGGCATTGGAGGTATATAATCAATTGCAGGGTATAAGGCTGTATTATCAATTCAACGATATAGATATAGATCGTTATATGCTGGATAACCGTTATACCGAGGTATTTTTATCACCTAGGGAGCTAAATATCGATAAGCTTCCGGATAATGCTAAGACGTGGATAAATCAGCATCTTAGATATACACACGGTTATGGCGTTGTTATGTCGCCTGTGAATGCCGTAACGCCTAGTGGACAACCGCAGTTGGTTATAAAGGATATACCGC
Organism: Mahella sp.; assembly: GCF_020054945.1. Classification (GTDB taxonomy): domain Bacteria; phylum Bacillota; class Clostridia; order Mahellales; family Mahellaceae; genus Mahella. Next base: position 15,128 of record NZ_JAIHAU010000007.1, on the reverse strand, counting down.
CTAAGAACGCTGATGGCGTCGACATAAAGAGGCCGGAAATATACTTCGGCGAATCTACCGATCAATATGTTATAGTAAAGACGAAGCAAAAGGAATTCGATTATCCCATGGGAGAACAAAATAAGGAAACAATCTATCAGGAAGAAAGCGGCATAGCTATGTCATTTGCAAATCGGCTGCTGTTTACGCTGTATACAGGGGATTTCAGATTGCTTTTGTCATCGGATATAAACGCTGAGAGCAGGATACTGATAAATCGCGATATAGCTGATAGAGTGAGGATGATAGCGCCGTTTTTGCGCTACGACGATGACCCGTATATCATTATAGGCGACGATGGCAGGCTATATTGGATAATAGATGCTTATACTACAAGCGACAGATATCCGTATGCAGAGCCGGATAATATGAATTTGGGCGTGAATTATATGCGCAATTCGGTTAAAGTAATTATAAACGCATATAATGGCAAAACCGATTTCTATATCGTGGATGAGACCGATCCCATAGCCGATGTGTATAAAGGAATATTCCCGAAGTTGTTTAAAGATGCCGATGATATGCCGGCCGGTCTTAAGGATAATCTGCGTTATCCGCAACTTCTATTCGATGTACAGGCTGAAATATATAGGCGTTATCATATGACTGATCCACAGGTGTTTTACAGCGGCGAAGATGCATGGGATATAGCTAATGAAAAATATGGCAATGAAATACAGGAGATTGAATCGCAATATATAATAATGAAATTGCCGGGAGAGGATAAAGCGGAATTTGTGCTAATGGTGCCGTTTACGCCGGTAAAGAAGGATAACATGACGGCGTGGATGGCTGCGCGCATGGACGGCGACGATTACGGTAAGCTTATCGTATACAGATTCCCAAAAGACAAGCTGGTATATGGGCCTATGCAGGTCGAATATACCATTGATCAGGATACCAACATATCGAAGGAGTTAACGCTGTGGAATCAGCAGGGCTCATCAGTGGTGCGAGGCAATACGCTGGTCATACCGATAGAGAATTCGCTGCTTTATGTGGAGCCGCTTTATATACGCTCGGCCACCGAGAACAGTCTGCCCGAGGTCAAGAAGGTTATAATGTTCTATGAAAATAAGCTGGTTATGGAGGATAACCTTGAAGCCGCTTTAAACCGCATATTTGGTATAGAAGAAGAACAACAAGCGCAGCCTGCGGCGCCTGCGGCTCCCGGTACACCACAGCAGCAGGATCTCATAAGGCAGGCTAATGATCTGCTGCAGCAGGCTAAGGATGCATCGCAACGCGGAGACTGGGCCGCCTACGGTGAATATTTGAAACAGCTCGAGGATGTGCTCAAGCAGGCGACAGGCCAGAAATGATATATCACGGCACCTGCGATTCGTAATATGGCGAACTCAGCGCATGCAAAGATATAAATCCTATGCCCACTCATGAAATATTGCCGGCGTTAGCTTGCTCAAGCGAAACGAATTGTAAGTACGCAATAATTACGTGATATAAGGCTTGACATATATGCTGAGCGGGCTTTTGAAGCGTGGGACCACAGCAATCTTTGATTGCGTAGTGGTCCAGCTTCACAGCCGTAGCGAGGTATATATTGTCAAACCTATAGCAGGAGTTTTATTGTTGTAAGCCTATGAGGGAATATGGTATAATATACCCGTTATAATTTTGAACAGAGGAGTTGAGTTGAGATGAGCGATACTAAGATATTGCTTGATGAAAACGAGATACCCACCCATTGGTACAATATCCAGGCCGACTTGCTAAATGCGGTAAAACCGCCGCTTAATCCAAAAACCGGCCAACCGGCCGGACCGGAGGATCTCTCGGTGATCTTTCCTATGGAGCTTTTAAAGCAGGAGATGAGCGTCGAGCGTTGGATAGAGATCCCTGAGGAAGTGCGTGAGCTGTATCGGTTGTGGAGACCGTCGCCGTTGTATAGGGCGCGTCGATTAGAAAAGGCTTTGGATACACCGGCCAGAATATACTATAAACACGAGGGCGCTAGTCCGGCCGGCAGCCATAAACTCAATACCGCCATACCGCAGGCTTATTATAATAAGAAGGCCGGCATAAAGAGATTGGCCACCGAAACCGGAGCGGGTCAATGGGGCAGCGCTCTGGCTATGGCGTGTAATTTCTTCGGGATGGAATGTACGGTTTATATGGTGAAGGTAAGCTACCAGCAGAAACCATATAGGCGTTCAATGATGCAGCTGTTTGGAGCTTCTGTCATACCGAGCCCAAGCGATAAGACTCAGGCCGGCAGGGATGTATTGGCTAAAGACCCAAATTCTATGGGTAGCCTGGGTGTAGCTATAAGCGAGGCTGTTGAGGATGCCATTAACCATAGCGACACCAATTATGCCCTGGGCAGCGTGCTCAATCACGTAGTATTACATCAAACAGTTATAGGCTTGGAAGCCAAAAAGCAGATGGAAAAGGCCGGCTGTTATCCTGATGTGATAATAGCGTGCTCGGGTGGCGGCAGCAATTTCGGCGGGATAGCCATGCCTTTTGTTTACGATAAGATAAAAGAGGGTAAAAAGACCCGTATAATGGCTGTGGAGCCCACGGCTTGCCCAAGCCTGACAAAGGGCAGGTTTGCCTATGATTACGGTGATGTTGCTAAGTTGACTCCTATGATGATGATGTATACGGTAGGTCATGATTTTATGCCGCCGGGCATACATGCGGGCGGGTTGCGTTATCATGGCGCCTCACCTTTAGAGAGCCAACTGCTGCACGATGGCTTAATAGAGGCTAAAGCCTATGATCAGCGCGAGATATTTGACGCCGCCAAACTCTTTGCACAGAATGAGGCTATAGTACCGGCGCCTGAATCATCGCATGCCATAAAAGCGGCCATAGATGAGGCTTTGGCAGCAAAAGAAGCAGGGGAGGCAAGAACTATATTGTTTAATCTGAGCGGCCATGGCTATTTCGATATGGGCGCTTATGATGCCTATCTATCCGGTCAGCTGCAGGATTCGTCTTTGCTGGAGGACGAATTGATACGGGCATTGGAGGCATTGCCTCAAGTATAGAAGTATAGTATAGGATAGTTATAGACCCGACGACTAAAGGAATCGCCGCGCCACATTCCCGTGTTTTCAAACATGGGTCTGGGCGCGGCTTTATTTTCACTGGTATTGACTTCATTGCAGAGAGGTGTATAATATAATTAACATATGAGCAATTGAGCATATATTTATACGACTGGAGTGATGTTTATGCCAGAGCAGCGAGAGGAATTTGTACTGGACGGCTTGAACTGTGCTAGTTGTGCTGCTAAAATGGAGAACGGGATAAAGCGGATAGACGGCGTATGCGATGCGTCGATAAATTTGGCCACGCAGCGTCTTTCCATCGAAATGGAGGAAGAGCATGACAAAGAGCATATTATAAAGAGGGTGCAGAATGTTGTGAACGATATAGAGCCCCAGGTTAATATGCGTTATTTGAACGATATCGAAGAGGACAGCGATGAAGAGGACGAAGAAGATATCTCTCCGCGCCGTCTTATTATAGCCGGAATTGTATATGCAGCGGCATTTTTAATCCCTGATATCGCATGGCTGAAGTTTGTATTGTTCGGAGCCGCTTATATAATATCAGGCGGCGATGTTTTGTTCAGAGCTGCGACAAATATCTTAAAGGGTATGGTTTTCGATGAGAGCCTGCTCATGTCTATAGCCACATTGGGCGCTTTTGCCATAGGACAATTTGCCGAAGGCGTAGCGGTCATGCTGTTTTATCAAATAGGCATGTATTTTGAGAATAAGGCTGTGGACCGTTCAAGGCGCTCTATAAAACAGCTTGTAGATGTAAGGCCGGATTATGCCAACTTAAAGCATAACGGTGTTATAGAAAGGGTAGATGCCCGTAGCGTCAATATAGGCGATACCATAGTGGTGAAAGTGGGAGAGAGGATACCGTTGGATGGTAAGGTAAGCCAAGGTCAGTCCATGGTGGATACCTCCGCACTGACAGGCGAATCGGTGCCTAGGACGGTCAATACCGGCGACGATGTGCTGGCCGGTTTTATAAACACATATGGACTGATAGAGGTAGAAACAAATAAGCCTTTTGACCAGTCGACATTGTCAAGGGTGCTGAAGATGGTGGAAGAGGCCGGCAGCCGAAAGGCTCCCACCGAAAAATTCATCACGCGTTTTGCGCGCTATTATACGCCGATAGTGGTGTTTGCGGCATTGGCCATAGCCGTCATCCCGCCGCTGGTTATCCCGCAGGCTATATTTGCCGATTGGGTATATAGGGCACTGGTGTTTTTGGTTGTATCCTGCCCATGCGCGCTGGTTTTGTCCATACCGCTGGGTTTCTTTGCCGGAATAGGCGCTGCCTCGCGGCATGGCATATTGATCAAAGGCGGCAACTACCTCGAGGCATTGAATCAGGTGGGCGCCGTCGTATTCGACAAAACGGGGACGCTGACCAAAGGCACCTTCAAGGTGACGAAGATCGAACCGGCTGATGGTATGGACAGGGATGAGCTGCTGATGATAGCGGCGGCAGCTGAGAGCCGTTCCAATCATCCCATAGCCAAATCCATAATAGAAGCATATGGCCAATCGCCGGAAGGCCTGGATATAAAGGTCTATGAAGAAATAGCCGGTCAAGGCGTCAGGGCTGTATTAGGTGATCGCGAAATATTGACCGGTAATGCTGGGCTTATGGATAAATACGATATAAAATATCCTGATATAAATGAAATGGGCACCATAGTGTATGTTGCCGTAAATGGCACATATGCCGGCTATTTGGTAATAGCTGACGAGATAAAGGAGGATGCTGCCAAGACCGTAAGGCAACTTCAGAATATGGGAATAAGAACTGTGATGTTGACCGGCGACCGAGAGCCTATCGCCAGAGCGGTCGCGCAACGATTGGGACTGGACGGATACTTTGCCGAATTGCTGCCGGATCAAAAGGTAGAAAAATTAGAACAGCTGCAAAAAGATAAAGATGTTACTGCCGGACAGAAACTCGCATTTGTGGGCGACGGCATAAACGATGCCCCGGTACTGGCCAGAGCCGATATAGGCGTTGCTATGGGGGATCTTGGCTCTGACGCCGCTATAGAGGCGGCCGATGTGGTATTGATGAATGATGAGGTATCGCGTATACCGGAGGCTATCGATATAGCTCGTCATACCCAACACATAGTACAGCAAAATATAGTATTGGCTTTAGGCATAAAAGCAGTAGTACTGGTATTGGCCGCTGCGGGCATGGCTTCGATGTGGGCCGCGGTGTTTGCCGATGTGGGCGTAGCTGTTATAGCGGTGCTCAATTCCATGCGGGCAGCAAGATAGGGGTTATAATTTTGCTATAACCCCTTTTTTATATTGATATGGCGATGTTCCTTTTATCTTTTTAAATATCTTTGAGAAGTTCAAGGGGTCATCGTAACCCACCGACCTGGCTATATCGCTTATAGACAGATCCGCGTTGCGCATAAGTTCGCAAGCCTTATCCATGCGAAAGCGCACGATAAACTCTTGGGGCGGCATATGGACGTATTGCTTAAATAGAGCGCTGAAATAACTCCTGTTAAGCCCTATATGGGCAGCCAGTTCATTTATGCTCATATGCTGCGAATAATTTGTCTGTATATAGTGCATGGCCTTACTTATGTACAAATCCGTATGGCTTTTGCTGTTTGCCACTTTAGGCTCGCCGTATTCTATTAATTCCGATAGAAATATATAAAGCAGCCCTTGAAGGCGTATGGCATCACCGCGCTTTAACCGGCGCGCATCCATCATTTGAGAGAAACATTTGGCGATATAATCGCCTTTATCATAGGTAAATATCGGATCAAAGCGATCCAGACCGGCATATTTCAGATATTGTTCGGCTTTTACGCCGTTGAACCCCACCCATGTATAAGTCCATGGGTTTTGGCTGTCGGCCTCGTAATACGTCACTATGTTGGGGCATATAAGGAACCCCTGATTTTTCTGCAAGCGGTATTCTTTGCCATCGACCGAGAAACTTCCGCAGCCATCCAGTATATAATGTATCAAGAAATGGTCCCTTACAGCCGGACCATATGAGTGCCCCGGTTGACATTGCTCTATACCACAGTGGTATACGCTCAGATCTATGCCTTCTTTGGTATCCGGAAAATACGAATCATTCATATTAAATTTCACTCCTTTTATATCTAACATTATACCATATTTTCATAGCATTGTATCATTTCATTTATGCATATACAAGTTATAATTGAATTATGAAAATCAGAGAGGGGAGCTTGATATGGCCAAAATAACATTTATGGGTGCCGGCAGTACTGTATTCGCCAAAAATGTACTGGGCGACTGTATACTAACTCCGGCATTACAGGATTCCGAGCTGGCTTTATATGACATCGATCTTCAGCGGCTCGGCGATTCCGAAAAGATGCTCAATAATATCAACCAAAACAATGGCGGACACGCCAGGATCGTGGCTTACACCGATCGCAAAGCGGCGCTGAAAGGCGCGAATTATGTGGTCAACGCTATACAGGTCGGCGGGTATGAACCGTGTACGGTAACCGACTTTGAAATACCGAAAAAATACGGTTTGCGTCAGACCATAGGCGATACGTTAGGTATAGGGGGTATTTTCCGAGCGCTCAGGACCATACCGGTTATGTTGGACTTTGCCAGAGATATGGAAGAGGTGTGTCCGGATGCATGGTTTTTGAATTATACCAATCCGATGGCTATGTTGACGGGGGCTATGCTCAAGGCTACCGGTGTAAAGACGGTGGGATTATGTCATAGCGTGCAGGGGTGTGTACCCGGCCTATTGAAACCTTTGGGCATGGATCCTGAAGGCGTGCAATGGAGAATAGCCGGCATAAATCATCAGGCATGGTTGTTAGAGATAACAAAAGATGGCAAGGATCTATATCCGGAAATCAAGGAAAAAGCCTTCGCGCGCCCGACGCCTCATAATGATATGGTACGCTATGAGATAATGAAGCAATTTGGCTATTATGTAACCGAATCCAGTGAACATAACGCCGAGTATCTGCCTTATTTTATAAAAAACCGGAATCCTGAGCTCATAGAGCGTTTCAACATACCGCTGGATGAATATCCGCGCCGGTGCGTGGAACAGATAAAACGCTGGGAGAGCATGCGCGAGGATCTTGTGGAAAATAAAAATATAGAACACAGCCGTACGCGCGAGTATGCTTCTTATATTATGGAAGCTATAGAAACCGATAAACCGTTCCGTATTCACGGCAATGTCATGAATACCGGCCTTATAACCAATCTGCCGCAGGATGCCGTGGTGGAGGTGCCGTGCTTAGTGGACAGAAATGGCGTTAATCCGTGCTATGTGGGAGAATTGCCGCAGCAACTGGCCGCTATAAATCGCACCAATATCAATGCGCAGCTTGTGACCATAGAAGCAGCTCTTACCCAAAAACGCGATTATATCTATATGGCCGCCATGTTGGATCCGCATACTGCCGCGGAACTTACTATAGACGAAATAAAGGCTATGTGCGATGATCTGATAGAAGCGCATGGAGATTGGCTGCCGAAGTATAAATAGAAATTCCTACTTGCAATAAGCCTAGCTCATATGTTATGATATGTGCGAATTGAGGTCATGGAGGCAGTTTGGATGTGACTTTCCAAGCTGCCTTTTCGTTATCATTTGAGGAGGGGAGACACATATATGCATATACCTGATGGCTTTTTGGATACCAAAACGATGATCGTTTCTGCGACGGTTAGTGTGGCGGTTATAGCCCTTAATAACAAGAATATAAAACGCGCATTTGATGAACAGCCCATTGCTTCGATGGGCATGATGGCTGCGTTCGTATTTGTTGCGCAAATGCTCAATTTTCCCATAGCTCCCGGAGTATCGGGGCATCTTTTGGGTTCGGCTTTGGTTACGGCATTGTTTGGTCCGGCCGCTGGGATGACTATTATGACTGCAGTGGTGGCGTTGCAGGCACTGTTATTTCATGATGGCGGGGTTATGGCATTGGGGGCCAACGTGCTCAATATGGCCGTTCTGGGATGTTGGGGGGCTTATGCTGTACAGCGTATTCCATTCGGCGGGAGAATCAGACCTGTCTTATTGTTTGTCAGCGGTTGGTTATCAATTGTGTTGGCGGCCTTTGCGGCATCCGTAGAACTCGGCGTATCGGCCACAGTGCCATTTAATGTTGTCGTGTGGCCTATGCTGTTGTGGCATGCTATCATAGGCGTGGTAGAAGGTGTTATTACGGCAGTGACCGTGCCGTTCCTAGCAAAAGTAACGGTATTAAAACCATGGGGAAAGCGGGAGATTGAGGAATCATGAACAAATTAAAGAAACTATGGCCATGGCTGTTGGCAGCCATGCTGTTAGCTTTAACACCGTTTGCCTCATCGTTTCCGGATGGCCTGGAAAGGGTGGCCGAGGATCTCGGTTTTACATCGCTTGAAAGGAACGCAGGCATATCGCTTATGCCGGATTATACAATACCTATCGCGGGGAATGGAGCGGCATCTACCATTATAGCCGGCGTTGTAGGAGCCGCCGTATTGGTGATAATATTTTGGGCGGTAGATCGAGCTGTGCGCATTCACAAGCGGAATATGAGATGATGTAAAGAATATTAACCGTTTATGGTATAGAATAGCTCGTTTGCTATATCGGCGAATTCCTGTAGCGACAGAGTTTCAGCTCGGCGATTACCGTCTATGCCTACCTGTTCAAGAACGCGCTTTAGCCCGTCTTTACCCAATGGATATCCAAGACCTCCGACCAGCGCGTTAAACAGGGTCTTGCGCCTTTTACCGAAGGCGGCCTTTACAAGAGAAAAAAACATGCGCTCATCTTGGACAGCTACAGCCGGCTTATCCCGCCTGTCGAGCCTGACCACAGCGGAATCTACGTCGGGAGATGGCAGGAAGTCAGACCGCGGTACCTCAAGCAATATTTGCGGCTCCATATAATATTGAACCGATATCGACAATACCCCATAGTCTTTTACTGATCCGCTTAATCGGCTGCCGGGCTGAGCTACAACCCTGTATGCAACCTCTTTCTGCATCATAAGCACAGCCCTTTTGATCATGATATAGTCTTCTATAATACCCATAAGCGCCGGCGTAGTGATATAATAGGGCAGATTAGCCACTGCTACAGCGGATTTCCCTGCCAGACATTCTTTTATTTTTTTAGCTACCATCGGATTTAAAAAATCACCTTCTATTATGCTTACATTGTCTATATCCTGTAGCGTTTGTTTTAGTAATGGTATGATACGCTTGTCCACTTCCACCGCAGTAACATGAGCCGCCTGCTCTGAGAGTTTGATAGTCAGAGTCCCTAATCCAGGTCCTGTTAGGCTTGAAATTATGCTGGTCTATAAATCTTTGCACATCAGACCGCGACGAAAGATCCTTTGTTTTATTCACAGGCTGGTTCCCCTCTTTTAATGTTATTATGCATTATTAAGCGTCGGTACAAAATTAAGGGAGTACATCATGTACTCCCTGTGTAGATGCGACGGCTTATTTGAGTATATACACTTTTACCGTTCTTCGGCCGAAAGCTCTGGCTTGGGATAACGTTTCCATATATAGATCAATTTTGTTTCCTTTTATAGCTCCGCCTACATCCGCTGCTACTGCGAAACCATAACCCTCCACATACAGCTTGGTACCCAAAGGTATTACTCTAGGATCAACTGCCGCTATTCCTCGCCGTACGCTTTGTCCGGTGCTTGTTGTGTTGTTTACCCCATCATATCCGGCGGTATACGCCGAAGCGTTCATGGTCAGCACTTTGCTGTAACGTATAGCGCCTCGTGAGGTCGCAAGGCTTTGTACAGTACCGCGTTCTACTATTTTATTTTTAGGTTGTGCTACCACAGTTTCAGATGCTACTTTGCGCGAAACCTCCTTGCCATCCTCGTATACAACTAGGATTTTTCGTTGTATGCGACCGTTTTGGCCTTCTTGTACCACCTTTTGTACGCCTTTGGCCATGTCATGATTGTCGCGAATTATAGTCCGGTAAGGTATAGGTTCTTCGACGGTTTCATAAGTCTCGTTTACTCGGACTATTTCTATCGTGATACCGCTTTTTACTGCGGTATCCAATCCGGGACTTACTTTATCTTTTTGCGCAAGTTTTATGCCGGCATCGGCCAATACCTGGCTTACAGATGTACGTGTGGTATATATTTTTTTAGCCTGAGCGTCGGCCAATATGGTAACAGGCACAGCTCTAGTTATATTTACACATAAACCAGGATATATGCTTTGATCTGCTGCAGGTTCTATATTGTCCTCTTGTTTCACCGAAATACCGGCTTCTTTAAGCATATCGTTTACTGAAGAAGCTGTGGTATAGATCGTTTTGATATGCCCGTTATCGTTGACCTTTACCAATGTGGCACGAATAACGCTTATGTCCATGCCGTCTTTTAATGTAGTATCCGGTGCAGGCACTACTTTATCAGCCGGCCCCAATGTTATGTCATATGCTTTCAGCAGTTGTTCTACTGTATCTTCCTTTGTTGCAATTGAGGCTTTGCGACCGTCTACCATAACCGTCACATCTTTAGCCAGCACCTCATGTATGGAGCTGGATGCGGCGATTACTGCCACTATTAGCAGTATATATATCATCCACGGCCGCAAAGGCCGTCGATGAAAACTGCTATTTGATTCCATCGATTTATATCCTCCTTCTTAATGAATCGCGGATTATGGATATTTTACACTCAAATATACAAGTTGTCAAATTTATTACCACTATATGGATAATGATTCGGATAAAATATCACTCTTTTATACTATGCGCCGGAGCAACAAAACTTATACAAAAATCTTGCTATTTTTGAGCATTGACAAATTGGATATTTAGTACTATCATCTTATATAGTAATTAATTCTTAATTAGAAGGTGATGTTGTGACTAAAGAGGAAGCTGTAAATATATTGCATGAGCATGGTTTTAAGCTTACCCCTCAGCGCGATATTATATTGGATACACTGCTGTCTATAGATGGTTATGCGACAGTGAAGGACATATACAGTGATATAAAAGAAGAACAGCCTTGTATAAGTCCCGATACCGTGTACAGGAACCTTGAGCTTTTATCATCTATAGGTATTTTAGATGAAACTAGTATGGGGCACAGTAGGGTATATGAGATGCATAGAAATGCGCATACTCATGTTATGAAATGCTTAATGTGCGGTAAAATAGAAAGTCTGGATATATGTCCTTTGGATTATTGCTTAAACCGCATAAAAAATTTTCAAGTGGTGGAGCATCACATAGAAATTTTAGGGTACTGCGATAAATGCGCTAATAGAAAGGGAAATAGTAAATGAAACGTCTTATAATATTGATATTGCTTGTAATATTGACATTCTCAGCTATGGGATGCGGGCGTCAGCCGGCAGCGGATACAGATAAAACAATCGTGTATACTACTATATATCCTCTATATTTTATGGCTAAAGAAATAGGCGGGGATAGAATCGATGTCACCAACATAATACCGGCCGGCGTAAGCGTGCATGAATGGGAACCCGGTACACGCGATATAGCCAACTTATCCAAGGCTGATTTGATAATATATTTAGGCATGGATTTGGATTCATGGATACTTAAAACCCAGAGCAGCAGTTCGCAAGCTGTCTATTATGAGGCTTCTAAAAATATAAAACCTATAGAAGAGGGCAATACCGTTAACCCGCATATATGGTTATCGCCTAAAAATGCTTTGATAATGGCGGACAATATAAAAGAAGCTCTGATTAGTGTGGATGAGAGTAATGGTGAGTATTTTGAGCAAAATTATAAAATGTTAGCGCAGCGTTTATCGGAATTAGATAAACGATACAGCGAAACGCTGAGCAATGTTTCTAAAAAATCATTTGTTGTATATCACAAGGCTTTCAGCTATCTAGCGCGGGATTATGGGCTGGAAGAGATAAGCGTCATAGGCCTGAATGATGAGCAAGAGCCAAGCCTTGCGCAGATAAGCCGAGTTATAGATTACTGTAAGGCCAACGATATCAAGTATATATTTACCGAACCGTTGGTTACGCCTAAGCCGATGCAAACCATAGCAGACGAAACCGGCGCGCAGATATTGACGTTAAATCCTCTGGGCGGACTAACTGAAGAGGAAGAAAAAAACGGGGAGGATTACATCTCCATAATGCAAGAGAACTTAAAGAATTTACAGAAAGCGTTGGAATGAGTATATGGAAAATGCAATTGAAGTCAGCGGCGTAACCTTTGCCTATGGGGAAAAGACGATATTGGACAATATCTCGTTGACGATAGGGCAAGGGGAATTCGTAGCTATAATAGGCCCGAACGGCTCGGGCAAGAGCACCTTGATCAACATAATGGTAGGCATTTTAAAACCGAATAGCGGCAGCGTGCGCATAGCGTGGAATAATATAGGTTATTTGCCGCAACGCTCCTTCGCGTTTAATCAGGCATTTCCGGCTGATGTCAAAGAAGTGGTGTCCATGGGCTTGTATGCGAAGGTGGGTTTGTTCCGACGCTTAAAAAAATCGGATTGGGAAAAAGTATACGATACATTGAAGCTGGTGGATATGCTGGATTACAAGGACGAGCTGATAGGACACTTATCGGGAGGGCAGCAGCAGCGCGTGTTCATCGCCAAAGCATTGGTTTCCGATCCGCAGATACTTTTTTTGGATGAGCCTACCGTAGGGGTGGATGCCAAATCTCAGCAAGCTCTGTTGGATCTATTGGAGAAACTTAATAAAGAACGAGGTATAACGGTAGTGATGGTTACCCACGACGTATGGGCTATTACGGATAAGGTGAGCCGCATTATATGCATGGGTAACGGGCATATATATCCGGAATGTTCTTTGGATAACATGGATACCCGTATGCTGAGCGAGCTCTATGGATATCCCGTAAAGCTTGAATCCCATGTGCATAGGAGCTAATAAAATGGAAATATTCACATATGATTTTATGATAAGGGCATTTGTGGCCGGCGCCATTATTTCTATTATAAGCCCGCTGATCGGCAACTTTCTCGTATTAAGGAGATTGTCTCAAATAGGCGATACTTTATCTCATCTGGCATTAGCTGGTGTGGCAGGCAGCACCTTGATAGGAATAGATCCTACCATAGGCACGGTGGTTTTTGTTTTGGCATCATCTTTAGGCATAGAACGTTTGCGCCGAGCATATGCACGTTATTCTGAAATATCTATGGCTGTTGCTACCTTCGGCGGTATGGCGTTGGCCGCCATACTGTTCAGCCTTTCCCAGGGCAGCGCTATAAATATCATGGGATTTCTTTTTGGCAGCCTCGTATCGGTTACACTAAACGATATAATCATAATCTCAGCGCTCGGTATTATAGTAGTCGCTCTGATATTCCTGCTATTCAAAGAGCTTTTATTTATAACATTCGATGAAGATGCCGCAGCTATATCAGGTATACCCATCAATGCCATAAATACCATGTTTACCGCCATGGTGGCCGTAACGATAGCATTGTCCATGCGTATTGTGGGAGCATTGCTGGTATCAGCTCTTATGGTGATACCGGCTGCTACCGCGTTGCGCATAGCTAAAAACTTTAAGCAAACTGTGGCATATTCTGTAATGTTCTCCGTCGTATCGGTTTTCTCGGGCATATTTTTATCTTATTATTTGGATTTATCGCCCGGCGGCACTATTATAGCCATCTCGATTATAATCATGCTTGCCGTCAATATCATAAAAAGACGTTAACGGTTCTGTTGCAACCAGTTGCCAATTTCCGCCTTGTATAGTATAATATAACCCATAAAGTTCAATAAAAGGGGTGTCATAGCATGCTAAATAAAACCATAGATATATGGGAATCTTATAAATATGCCGGCGAGGGGCCGGATGGCTTCCGCCCTACAATGACTACATATATATTGGCGGGACAGCGCAAGCGAGGGGCAGTGTTAATATGTCCCGGCGGTGGTTATGCTTTTACATCCGACAGAGAAGCCGAACCAATAGCTGTGCAATTCAATGCCGCAGGCTTTCACGCCTTTGTATTGTATTACAGCGTGGCCCCGAGAAGGCACCCTCAACCGCTGCTGGACCTATCGCGTGCCATGTGCATTATAAGGGATAACGCAGAAAAATGGAATATAGATGCCGATAAAATCGCGGTTTGCGGTTTTTCTGCCGGCGGGCATTTGGCTGCCAGCCTCGGAGTGCATTGGTCTAAACCGTATTTGGCTAATGTGGATGGCATAAAAGAGGGCATGAACAGGCCGGATGCGCTGATACTGAATTATCCGGTTATAACGTCCGGACAATTCGCACATAAAGGTTCTATAGAAAATCTCATTGGCAGTAATGCCGATAAAAGTTTACTTGAAGAAGTGTCCTTGGAGCTACAGGTAAATGACAGAACACCGCCTGCGTTTATATGGCATACTTACGCGGATGAGGCTGTGCCTGTGGAAAACAGTATATTATTTGCGCAGGCTATGCGTAAGAGCAATGTGCCTTTTGAACTCCATATCTTTCCCGATGGTCCTCACGGATTATCATTGGCGATTGAAGAGACCGCTGCCGAAAATATGGGTGTGTATCCGCATGTTGCTTCATGGATGAAGTTGTGCAAGGAATGGCTGACCGAAATTTTTAAAAAATAAACTTTTTTTGACATGTAATTTTTCTGCTGTTGACAGCGTATGGCTGCGGATAGTATAATAGATAACGTAAACACAGAGTTGCAAAAGCGGAGGGAGGGAAACAAATGGCCTCAGAAATAGTGGTAGGCGAAAATGAGAGCTTGGACAGCGCATTAAGGCGTTTTAAGAAAGAGTGTGCCAAGGCCGGTGTACTGTCGGAGATAAGAAAAAGAGAACATTATGATAAGCCGAGCGTAAAGAGAAAGAAAAAATCCGAAGCGGCTAGAAAGAGAAAATATTAATGGAAGGGGATATGTGAATGTCCCTTAAAGAACAGTTGCTTAAAGATATGCAATCTGCTATGAAAAGCAGGGATAACCTCCGCAAGACCACCATAAGCATGGCTAGAGCGGCCATATTACAGGTAGAAAAAGATAAGCAGATTCAATTGGA
>NZ_JAIHAU010000067.1 GCF_020054945.1 Mahella sp. | reverse complement strand
CCGGCCATCTTTTACATCGTTGAGCAGTTGTTTAAGTTGTTGTGCGTTCATCGGGCATTTCTTCTTTCAAAACTTCATTCATGCTACCGGTTCGATATCCTGCAAGGTCCAGAGCCGTGTATGCGAAACCTATCTGTTTGAAACGTGCGGCTATTTCATCCATCAAATGCTCGTCGAAAAAACGACGACGTTCTTCCGGAGCTACTTCTATGCGTGCGATATTGCCGTGATGTCTCACCCTTACCTGTGCAAATGCTTTGTCCAAAAGAAATTGCTCAGCCTGTTCTACCATGCTCAGTTTCTCCTCGGTTATAGGCTGACCATAAGGAAAGCGCGTCGACAAACAGGCGAAAGAGGGCTTGCTCCATGTGGGAAGGCCCATGGCCTTGGATAAAGCGCGTATATCGCTTTTTGTCATACCGGCTTGTCTGAGCGGGCTTTCCACGCCCAATTCATCGGCTGCTTTCATGCCGGGCCGGAAATCGGATGTATCATCCACATTTGAACCGTCGAGCACATGGTTTATACCATGCTTTTTGGCGACATCCCATATTTTATTAAATAATTCCTTCTTGCAATAATAGCATCGGTTGACAGGATTGCTACGAAAGCCTTCTATTTCAAGTTCTTCCGATATTATGACCACGTGTTCGGCGCCTATTTGCTTGATGAGCTCACAGGCTTCGTTGAATTCACGTTCGGGATAGGTGGAAGAACGAGCCGTAATGGCCATGACATTATCGCCTAAAATGTCATGTGCGACTTTTAAGAGGAAAGTGCTGTCTACTCCGCCGGAGTAAGCAATCGCTGCGCTACCCATGCCGGCCAGTATGTCTTTTAACCTCTGCAACTTGGTTTGCAAATCTGTATCGCTTAAATTTATCATCCCAGAACCTCCGTATTGCCGTTTATGTTTGCCATGGGCAAACGCATAGCGCCAAAGCCCAATAACGATATCTTTATGCCGATATTGCCGAAGTCTCTGTATTGCATTACGTCGTTCTCCTTGTATTATTTTTCTATTTCATTTTGTAAATCGTCGAATAAACATTTTATTTTGTCCATGTTGACGGCATAGTAGGAAAAGCCTTCGCGCTTAGCGCATTTAACCAGCCCTACCGATTTGAGTATCTTTAAATGATGAGAAACATTTGGCTGCGAAATACCCAATTCGTCCGCCAATGCGCATACGCATAATTCCTTTTCTTCGCCATGCTTGGGAAGCAATTTAAGGACTTTCAAACGCATAGGATCGCTTAGCGCCTTAAACATATCGGACATTTCATCTACATTGCCCAACCTCGCACCTCATTTCTTTGTATAAAATATATACATTTATATATGTGAATTTGTGAATATATTATATTTTATAAAACATGCTTTGTCAAGCAAAAAGCAACGGTGTACAATAGTCTTGATTTTTTCACAGAAAAAGTCTTGCAGAAAGTATATACATAGCATATAATCAAAATCATGTGCAACAATTTTTAGTTATAGCAGGAGGAGTATTAATGTATCAGATAAAATTGTTACCCAATGGTTTACGTGTAGTGTCAGAGAAATTGCCTTTTTTTAAATCGGTGTCTATAGGGCTATGGATAGGCAGCGGCTCTATAAACGAAACGTTGGACAATAACGGCGTATCCCATTTTATAGAACATATGATATTTAAAGGCACGAATCGACACAGCGCCAAAGATATCGCCGATATAATAGATGGTGTGGGAGGCCAAATAAACGGTTTTACTGCCAAAGAGTGCACATGCTTTTATGTCAAGGTCATGGATGAACATATAGATGTGGCATTGGATTTATTATCGGATATGGTATTGAATCCTAAACTTAGTGAGGACGATATTCAGAAGGAGAAAGCCGTCATAGCAGAGGAGATACACATGACTGAGGATTCGCCTGAGGACCTTGTTCAAGAACTTATGGCCGAGGCTTTTTTCAGGGAACATCCGCTTGGCATGCCTATTTTGGGAAACCAATATAATGTGCTGAATATGGATAAAACGGCTATAACACAATATTATAACCAGTGGTATAATCCATCCAATGCAGTATTGGCTGTGGCCGGTAGCTATGATGAAGACGAATTGACAAGATGTATAAACAAGTACTTCGGTGGATGGAATAATAATTCCAAGAGTAAACCTGTCTTTCCCCCTCACGTTGTGAAACCAGTTGTTTTAAAAAGAGAAAAGGCTATAGAACAAATCCATTGCTGCATATCTATAGAAGGGCTTAAGCAGGACGACCCTGACATGTATGCTCTATTAGCCTTGAATAATATAATAGGAGGGGGCATGAGTTCGCGTTTGTTTCAGAAGATAAGGGAAGAACGCGGCATGGCCTATTCGGTATTTTCATACCCATCTTTTTATCCTAATATCGGTATGTTCAGCGTATATGCTGCTATAAATCCATCGCAAATCAATGAGGTGATTTATCTTATAAAAGAAGAAATACGTAATATATCAAAAGATGGTATATCCCATGAAGAATATAGGCGCGCCAAGGAGCAATTAAAGGGCAACTATGTACTTGGGTTAGAAAGTACCAGCAATCGCATGAGCGCTTTGGGCAGAGCCGAATTGGTAATGGGCAGAATATATACACCGGATGAAATATTACAAAAAATAGAAGATGTTACAGAGGAACAGATGAATGTTGTGGCTAGTCGGTTATTCAATACTGATGTAACCTGTGCGGCCTTTGTCGGCAGCATACCCGACGATTTGCATTATTAAAAAATGAGGCGCGTCTTATTGTGCTTGCAGCAATCGTATGATATAATATGCCCATGTTAGCGATGAGAATGCATTAATATATTTAGGATTGGAGATATAAGATGACGTTGCCCAATGTGCTTACTACCTTTCGGCTGGGACTGGTAGGCGTTTTTTTATATACCTTTTATGGCTTGGACAATAATAATATCTTGTATTCATTTTTAGTATTTACTTTGGCCGAGTTAAGCGATGTTTTAGATGGTTATATAGCAAGGCATTATAATATGATAAGCGATTTAGGTAAAATACTGGATCCTATAGCCGATAAAGCCATGTTGCTGGCAATGCTGTTTGCATTGTCCAGCATCGGCTTGATACCATGGATCGTTTTTATTATAGTATTGGTGAGAGAATGTATAACGGCTTTGGGTGCTTACATACTGTATAAAAATAAAAAGGTGGTGGCTTACTCGCGCTGGTACGGTAAGACAGCCGCAGTGATATTTTATATAGCGATAGTTGCAGTCGTGTTCGATGTGCCGTATGCATCGGTCATATTGACAATAGCCGTTATGCTTAATGTGGCCTCGCTTATAAAATATCTGTACGATTATTATAAACTGATATAAACTGAATCGACAGGAGGAATAATATGGAGCAATTGAGCAAAGCTTATGATCCGTCAAAAGTAGAAGATAAATGGTATGCCGAATGGATGGACAAAGGATATTTCAGGGCTGAAGTGGATAAAAATAAACAGCCCTTTTGTATAGTTATGCCACCTCCCAATATTACCGGACAGCTCCACATAGGCCATGCCGTGAACAATACATTGCAGGATATACTTATACGTTGGCGCCGTATGCAGGGTTATAATGCGCTTTGGATACCGGGCACCGATCATGCCAGCATAGCTACCGAGGCCAAGATAAAGGATGAACTAGCTAAAGAAGGCCTTACAAAATATGATCTGGGCAGAGAAAAATTTCTGGATAGGGCATGGCAATGGCGTGAAAGGTACGGCCGCCGCATAACCTCTCAATTGAAGAGGCTCGGGGTATCGTGCGATTGGTCGCGCGAACGCTTTACAATGGATGAAGGATGTAGTAGGGCCGTTATAGAAGTATTCGTGCGATTGTATGAGAAGGGTTTGATATATCGCGGTGATCGCATAATAAACTGGTGTCCCGAGTGTAAAACAGCGTTGTCTGATGCCGAGGTCGAGTACGAGGAGGAGCACGGGCACCTTTGGCATATACGTTATCCGTTTACCGATGGTTCAGGTTATATAGTGGTGGCTACGACAAGGCCTGAAACCATGCTGGGCGATACAGCAGTAGCTGTAAATCCGAATGATGAGCGTTATAAAGATTTTATAGGCAAAACTGTCATATTGCCCCTTATAAATAGGGAAATATCGGTAATAGCCGATGAATATGTTGATATGGAATTCGGTACCGGCGCCGTAAAGATCACACCGGCCCACGATCCTAATGACTTTGAAGTGGGGACAAGGCATAACTTACCGGTGATACGCGTCATGGCCGATGATGGGCATATGAATGAGAACGCCGGCCGTTATAGCGGTATGGAGAGATATGAAGCTCGCCGTGCTGTATTGGCCGACCTCGAAGCGCAAGGGCTTATAGATAAAACTGAAAATCATGTTCACAATGTGGGGCATTGTTACAGATGTTCCACTATAGTGGAGCCTATAGTGTCCAAACAGTGGTTTGTCAAAATGGAGCCATTGGCTAAACCTGCTATAAAAGCTGTACGCGATGGTCGCATACAGTTTATTCCCCAGCGCTTTGCCAATATATACTTTAACTGGATAGAAAATATAAAGGATTGGTGCATATCACGCCAATTGTGGTGGGGCCACCGCATTCCGGCGTATTATTGCCACGTATGCGGCAATGTCATAGTATCGGCTCAACGTCCCGATACCTGTGATAAATGCGGCTCTGATGATATAGAGCAGGACCACGATGTTTTGGATACATGGTTTAGCTCGGCGCTGTGGCCGTTCTCCACGCTTGGCTGGCCGGATCATACGCCGGAATTGGAGTATTTCTATCCAACTGATGTATTGGTTACCGCCTACGAGATCATTTTCTTCTGGGTAGCGCGTATGATATTCTCCGGCCTTGAACATATGGGCGATATACCTTTCAAATATGTGCTTATACACGGTATAGTGCGCGATGATGAAGGGCGTAAGATGAGCAAATCACTTGGCAACGGCGTCGATCCGCTAGATGTGATCGATAAATACGGTGCCGACGCCCTGCGGTTTACGCTGGTGACCGGCAATGCTCCCGGCAATGATATGCGCTTTTACTGGGATAAAGTAGAAGCCAGCCGTAATTTTGCAAATAAGATATGGAATGCGGCCAGGTTTGTATTGCTCAATTTAAATGGACAAGACATAGAGCCTCCGTCGCCTGATGAGTTAACGCTGCCGGATAGGTGGATACTGGCACGCTACAGCCAGTTGGTTGAAGAAGTAACATCCAACCTGGAGCGGTTTGAACTTGGCCTTGCGGCACAAAAACTCTATGACTTCATCTGGAGCGAATACTGCGATTGGTATATAGAATTATCCAAAGTACAGCTTCACCAGAGCGAGGCTGTTAAGGCGAATACGCTTTATGTGCTGTGCCATGTATTGGATGGTATCTTGAGGCTGCTGCACCCGTACATGCCGTTTATTACCGAGGAAATATGGCACCATTTGCCAAAATCGGGTGATACAATAATGCTTGCGGAATGGCCGCGCGTTGAGGCAGAGTTTATGTTTGAAGACAGCATAGATAATATGCAGTCCATAATGGATGTGATACAAGCCATACGAAATATAAAGGCTGAAATGAATGTGGAAGCTGGCCGAAAGCCGAAAGTCGTATTGGTTACTAATTCTTCTTATGAGCCTATATTTCAAGCCAATGCCCAGTATATAGAAAGGTTGGCCGGCGTAAGTGGGTTGAATATAAAGTCTGATAAAAGCGATATATCTGCCGATGCGGTGTCTGCGGTAACCGGCCGAGCGGAGATATATATACCGTTGGGCGAACTGGTAGATATAGCCAAGGAAACAGCTCGCTTAAAAAAGGAATATAATGAGCTTTGTACTGAACTCGATAAAACAAAGGTAAAATTGTCCAATCAGAGCTTTATCACCAAGGCACCTCCCGCGGTAGTGCAGGCCGAGAAAGATAAGGCAGCCCAATATCAGGCCATGATAGACAGTATAAAAGAGCGATTGGAGCATCTTGAAAAATAAATGCATAAAGCAGGGGCATTTAGGCTATAGTATGATTAGCGGCATTTGAGGAACAGATATTGAGAAATTATGTTTCGAAGAAATATCGATTCCGAGAATGCCGTGAATTTTTATAAGCGGGTATTTTTATGAGGGCCTTAAAGATAGCAGCTATAGGGTTTGTTACCGGTTTATGCAACGGCCTTTTTGGATCGGGGGGAGGTATGATAGTGGTGCCGGCTATGTCTATGATATTAGGCGTCGAAGAGCATGATGCTCATGCAACGGCTTTATCCATAATACTTCCCCTTACTGTCGTGAGCATATTTATGTAAGATATTCGCGGTATTTATGATCATAGCGGCGGTGAGAATGATATTTTGATCTGGATATTTGTCATAGGTTTATTATCAGGTATTATAAGCGGGATGGGTATAGGCGGAGGCACTATACTTATACCCGCTCTTATTTTATTCGGCGGCATAGAACAGCACGTTGCCCAGAGCGTCAATCTTACGGCATTTATACCTACGGCTATGATAGCTATAGCGATTCATTGGAAAAACGGCAATATAAAATATAAGCTGGCGACATGGATTACCATATCAGGCATAGCTGGTGCCATGATAGGTTCATGGCTGGCTATAGGCTTATCATCGAGGGCATTGCGTATATCGTTCGGCATATTTCTCATGATCATGGGCATATATGAATTCTTCCGTAAACCATAAGTATTGCATATCGACGTCTATTAAGGTAGAATAATGTTTGAAGAATGTTGAGGAGGACTGCTGCTTTGGATTGGAAGGATCAGATGAGAAATCCGCCCGAAGAATATAGAGCCATACCTTTTTGGGCGTTAAACGATAAACTCAATGATGATGAGCTGCGTTGGCAAATAGGGCAGATGAAGGAGGCAGGATTGGGCGGCTATTTTATGCATGCTCGTTCCGGCTTAAAGACGCCGTATATGTCTGATGAATGGCTGCAAGCCATCGAAGTATGCGTGGAGGAAGGCAAGCGGCAGGGCATAAGCCCGTGGCTTTATGATGAAAATGGATGGCCGAGCGGTTTTGCCGATGGCAAGGTACCTGGCTTGGGCATCGATTATCAGCAGAAATGGTTGGAATGTCGGCAGCTAGAATCGGATAATGTTTCGTGGACTGATAGAACGATCGGTATATATATATTGGGCGATAGTTATAGGACTTTCAGATATGCTTCGGGACAAGAAAGTATTGCCGCTTTAGGCCCCAAAGAAGTAATGCTGCATATAGGATGGGTAAATAACCCCTACTATGTGGATGTTTTAAATGAACAAGCCATACGTTCCTTTATAGATAATACCCACGAAGTATATTATGAGCGTATGAAGGACAGCTTTGGCAGCGTTATAAAAGGTATATTTACCGATGAGCCCCAGTATGCCTCCGGCAAAATCCCGTGGTCATTTTCCTTGGCCGAACAGTTTGAAAATGAACATGGATATAGTATAATCTCAGTTCTTCCCGCGCTGTTTTATAAAGTAGAAGGATATCAAAGCATAAGATATGATTTCTGGAAGACCGTCAATCGCCTGTTTACGGAGGCTTTCAGCAAGCAAATAGGGGACTGGTGCCGAAATCATAGCATAGTATCTACGGGGCATGTGATGTCTGAAGACAATATGATGGCGCAAATGAAGGGTACGGCAGGTGCCATGCCTTTTTATCATTATATGCAAATGCCTGGCATAGACTGGCTATTGCGCCGCATAGGCGGAACGATTACAGTCAAGCAGGTATCGTCGGTAGCTCATCAATTGGGCCAAAAGCATATTATATCGGAAATGTTCGGTTGCTCGGGCTGGAATATCAGCTTTGAGGAGCTCAAGTGGATAGCCGAATGGCAATATGTACTTGGCGTAAATACCATGTGCCAGCACCTTGAATGGTACAGCATGAAAGGCTTGCGAAAGAGGGACTATCCCCCCAGCTTATTTTACCAGCAACCGTGGTGGCCTGATTATAAATTATTCAACGATTATTTTGCGCGTTTGAGCTTGTTGCTAACCGAAGGACGACATATATGTAATGTTTTAGTACTCCATCCTTTGCACAGCGCTTGGATGGAATATAGTCCCATCGATAATGAATCTATAAAGAAACTCGATAAGGCTTTGGCCGATGTGAGCCGTTGGCTTATGGAATTACATATAGATTACGATTATGGCGATGAAAGCATACTGAGCGAATATGCCGATGTAGATGGTCATATCCTTGCGGTGGGCAAAGCGCGTTATAAGGCAGTGGTTATACCTCCGGCTTTCACATTGGACAAGGCTACGGTGCGATTGCTCCGGCGCTTTGTTCAATCAGGCGGAAGGGTTATATCAATAGGAAATTTTCCGATGCTTGTCAATGGGCGGGACAGCGATGATTTGGTTATGTTGAGATCGAAAGTAAAGTGTATAGAGCCGGATAAGCGTGAGTTAAAGGCCGCTTTAAGCGATTTGGGGCTTAATATATATGATCAGAACGGCGATGACGCAAGCCATATATATGTTCAGCAAAGGTATATGGATGACGGTCAAAGGCTCATATTTGCGGTCAATATAAGTCAAACCGATAGTGTATGTGCGCGTATAGCTTTAGATGGTATCTGGTATCCTAAATTATGCCGATTGGAAAACGGGGAATACGAGGTCGTACCGGCGGATTATGCCGAAGGCAGCACGTCGATTGAATTGAATTTTATGCCCATGCAGTCTTATGCTATATTGCTGGATAAGAAGGGAACAGACGATGCTAAGGTGATATCGCGTATTGCTCAGCCTGAAGAAATACCGGCTATCTTGACTGATCAATGGCATATAGAGTTGGAAGATTATAATGCGCTGACATTGGATTATGCCTGTATATCGATAGATGCCGGGCCGTGGTCTGAGATGATGCCGGTTATAGCTATACAGGATATGCTTTTGCGCATGGGACGGGCTGCCCGGGTGGCGCTGAAATTTAGCTTTATTTGCTGTGGCATAAATGAGGTTATATTGAGAACTGACTTTGAATATTCCGATGACGTCTATCAACTTTTAATGACGCCTGATATTCATGAATCACAGACAAATAAAATAACATACGATACTGAGATAGAGAGCATATACCTGTTAGGGCATTTTGGTGTATACAGCATGTCTGATTACGGATATGGAGATCGTAGGGCTGTATTTGCCGATGGCCCCTTTATATGCCGTCAGATGCCCGCTACGGTAACAACCGGCGATCTTAGCGCACAGGGTTTGGCCTTTTATGCAGGTAATGTAAGACTCATTCAACATATCGATGTACCTCATTTGAAACCAGGGCAAAGGATTTATCTGGATTTATGCACAAAACCAGATGATGTGCTTACTAAAGTATGGATAAACGAACAAGTTGCCGGCAATATTCCGTGGACTCCCTATAAAATAGATATTACCGATGCCCTAAAGAATGGACAAAATACTCTGGCAATAGAACTGATGGGCAGCTGCCGGAACCTATTGGGCCCGCATCATCATATAACCGGTGAGCTGTACGCTGTCGGCCCGTCAAGCTTTACGAACCGTAAAGGTTGGACTGATGCCGATACTGACTGCGATGATATATGGACGGATAGATACTGCTTTACGCGTTTCGGTTTATCATCGCAGCCTAAGATAATGATAACATCATAGACAGTGAATTTATTACATCGTTAAAATCCTCAAACGGTATATAGGCTATGCTGTTGTTCTCGCAATATTGCGCCAAATGGCTTTTGGCGAATACTATATCGGCTTTCTCGGCAACGTATCGATCAGAGAAACCGTCGCCTATAAATATAACATCGTAGCCTATGTCCTTGTATTTTATATAAGCTCCTGCCTTGCAGTTGGCGCATATGCTGCAGTATGGGTTTTGATATGGGAATTCCAGTACGACCCTATCTGCATCAAAATGCGCTCTATTACAATATACAGTCACGTCCGACATATTTATACCATATTTTTCAAACAAGGCTTTTATATAGTACTGAAAACCGTCGCTTAGTACAGCCAGCTCTAGGTTATTTTGTTGGCAAAAGCCTATAAATTGCTTAAAATAAGGGTCGAGGTAAAAGCCTTTGACAAATTCGACTACATCTCGCTCGGTACCATGAAATCCTGCATACAGTCGTCGGTACAGTTCTGCTGAACCTATAACCTTATTGCGGAAATCACTTTCCAATTGTTTGCCGTTATCCACCCGTATAAATTCTTGTATGATCTGGTCGCCTATATCCAGAGTGGATATAGTACCGTCAAAATCCGTTAATACAGCGTATTTCTTATCCATAAAGTCCTTCCTTAATGTTGTTTTTGCTATATAGACTATATCATATTTTCAGCACTAATAATAGTGCTGGCTAATAAACCATTGTTTATAAGCCTATCGTGACATATAATAATTCAGAAGCATTCCTGTAATGCTTTGAAGGGCTAAAATGGTTTTTGACAAAAGGGCCCTGTTACTGTATTATTGGTTGGCAGCTCAAGCCTATTAAGGACTAGCTCCTTAAACTCCCGGGTATAATACCTGTTTGCCTCTTTTAAATTCTTCAACTGTCAAACTTGGGATTTTGTCAATATCGAATATACTGGATAAAAACACCATACAACATAGCGTTTCAAAATATTGGCCGGAAATCGGCTTGCTTAAAGCATTTCTCGGCTCTATGGATCCTAAATTTTCAACTGTTAAATCTCGAAATCCCGTTTATGGAAAAATGCCAAAATATATCTTTAAATATATTGCAAATATTTGTTTAGAGAGGTAAAATAAAAATAGTAAGTAAGAGTGTCTCAGCGTTGTTTATTATAAGGGAAATAGTGATGATATTTTTCTTTATAAATAACGGCTTTATTGAATATAATCATTGCTAGAATAAAAGACTCTCA
>NZ_JAIHAU010000066.1 GCF_020054945.1 Mahella sp. | reverse complement strand
CATTGCTTATGCTATGGGCATAGGGCCTGATGTCATAGCGCAAGGTTTGCGTACATTTGAAGGTGTGGAGCACCGCATAGAGTTTGTCGATGAAATAGAGGGCGTGCGGTTTATAAATGATTCTAAAGGCACCAATCCCGATGCTGCCATTAAAGCCATAGAAGCGGTAGACGGTCCTATAATACTGATAGCCGGTGGTATGGATAAACATGCGGATTTCACCGGCTTTATAGAGGCATTTGACAATAAAGTCAAGGCCTTGGTGTTGCTGGGCGAGACGGCCGATCAGATAGCTTCTGCAGCCAGACGTATGGGATTTGAAAGCATATACAAAGTACAATCTTTGCAAGAGGCCGTAAAGCAGGCATGGCATTTATCATCAGCGGGCGACTGCGTTTTACTATCGCCGGCTTGCGCCAGTTGGGATATGTTTGATAATTTCGAACAACGCGGGATGGTATTCAAAGAGGCAGTCAGAGAATTGAGGAGGTAGGCGCATTGCCTAAAAAAGCTTGCGATTATCCTATATTATTTTCGGTATTATTGCTTGTAAGCATAGGCATAGTAATGGTATTCAGCGCCAGTTACAATTACGCTGTGGATACTTACAACGATGGATATTATTTCTTTAAACGCCAGTTAATGTGGGCTGTTCTGGGTTTTATGGCCATGGTGTTTATGATGAATTATGATTATCATAAGCTGGAGCGTTGGGCCAATGCTTTGCTTGTGTTGAGCATATTGCTGTTGCTTGTGGTTTTCATACCGGGGGTGGGGGCTACCATAAACGAGGCCACGCGATGGATAAAGTTGGGGCCTATAACCATACAGCCGGCCGAGATAGCCAAAATAGCTATGGTCATATACATGGCGCGAAGTATGTCTAAAAAAAATGATGCTATGAAGACTTTCAGCAAAGGCGTTGTTCCATATCTGATCATAGCGGGTATATTTTTCGTTATAATAGTAATGCAGCCCAATCTCAGTACAGCTCTGACTATGATAATGCTGTGCTTTGTTATGATGTTCGCAGCCGGGGCCAATATAGGTCACCTGGCGTCCTTGCTAGGCATCGGTGCCGGTGCGGCGGCCTATATAATTTCATCCGGCATTATAGCGGATACGTATTGGTATAAACGCATAATGATTTTCAGGGATCCATTTCAGGATGCCAGCGATACCGGATTCCAATTGGTGCAGTCGCTTTATGCTCTGGGCTCGGGCGGTCTCTGGGGCGTAGGCTTGGGCAATAGCAGACAGAAACAATTTTATCTGCCCATGCCCCAGAACGACTTCATATTTGCTATAATATGTGAAGAATTGGGTTTTATAGGTGGTGTGGCCATACTTTTTATCTTCATGTTTTTGATATGGCGCAGTTTGCGCGTGGCTATAACGGCAAAAGATAGCTTTGGCCGTCTGCTGGCCACAGGTATAATATCGATAGTGGCGCTGCAGGTTATCATGAACGTGGCTGTGGTCACATCGTCTATGCCGCCTACCGGCGTGCCTATGCCGTTTATAAGCGCCGGAGGTTCATCGCTTAGCATATCTATGGCCAGCATGGGAATATTGCTTAATATATCCAAGCATTGCGAGATCGAGTGACGGAGGTTTGATAGATTGAGGGTTTTAATTGCCGGCGGAGGCACCGGCGGTCATATATATCCGGCAGTTGCCGTCGCCAAAGCTATAATGCGGCATAGGCCGGAAACCGAAATATTATTTGTAGGTACGAAGAAGGGGTTGGAAAGCCAGCTTGTGCCTAAAGAAGGCTTTAAGCTGGAAACCATAACGGTAAGCGGATTTAACAGGAAACTGTCATTTGATGTATTTAAAACGCTGGCTGACCTTCAACATGGCTTAAAAGAGGCTCGCGGTATAATAAACCGATTTGAGCCTGATGTTGTCATAGGTACGGGCGGTTATGTATGCGGGCCGGTATTATTTATAGCATCGTTGAAACATATACCCACTGTCATACACGAACAAAACGTTATGCCCGGTGCCACTAACCGCATATTGAGCCGTTTTGTAGATAAAATAGCTATAAGTTTTGATCAGTCGGCTCAGTACTTTAACGTGCCTACGGGCAAAGTGGAAATTACCGGTAATCCTGTGCGGCGCGAGATAATAGATGCTAAGCCTCAGCCTTCGCGCAAGTCACTGGGGTTTTCTGCTGATAAGCCTGTGATAGCCATCATAGGCGGAAGCCGCGGGGCAGAGCGTATAAATCAGATGGCTACCGGCCTGATAGAGTGGGTGATAAAGCGGCGAAGGCCGTATCAAGTGCTGTTGTCTACAGGTAACGCGCAATATGAAACGGTGCTGAATGGCATAAAAAGCAAAAGCATTGATTTGGCCGCAAACCGCAATATAAAGGTATTGCCCTATATATACGATATGGGAGAGGCATTGGCTGCCGCCGACCTTGTGGTATCGCGAGCGGGTGCCATAGCTCTGGCTGAGATAACCGCCAGAGGATTGCCTTCTATATTGATACCATCGCCTAATGTAGTCAACAACCATCAAGAGTATAATGCCAGAATGTTGGAAAAAGAAGGCGCGGCGCTGGTTATGCTGGAGAAAGACATTACTCCGGAGACCTTTATAAAAGCTGTGGGACAATTGCTTGAGGATAAAGAGAGATTAAAAAACATGGCCGATAACAGCAGGGCGCTGGGCATAACTGATGCCGATGAGAGGATATACGACATAGTCAACCGCCTCGTGTCGTCCAAGCGTTTACCATAAGCTATTATTGTAACACCTCGGCGAGTGCTGCATATTATGGATATGTAAACTATAAGCATCTTTCGCGGGGGTGTTGGCTGTGTCTATGATGAGAATAGCAGGCGGTAGGCGCCTGAAGGGTAAAGTTAAAGTAAGCGGTTCAAAAAATGCCGCGCTTCCCATATTGGCGGCGACATTGTTAAACGGCGGTGTAAGCGTAATAGAAAATTGCCCGTATCTGGCCGATGTGGTGGCCATGATTGAAATATTGCAGTATATAGGATGCAAGGTGGAATACGATGATCATCGCGCAATAATAGACTCAAGCGGTTTAAATTACTGGATGCTTCCGGACAAGTTGTTCAAGGAGCTCAGATCATCCATAGTCTTGCTCGGACCGATGCTGGCGCGCATGGGGAAAGCCAGGTTTACATATCCCGGAGGATGCGACATAGGCAAACGACCTATAGACCTCCATCTGAAGGGATTGAAAATGTTGGGCGCCGATATAGGTGAAGATGACGGCCATCTCATATGCGCAGCTAACAAACTGATTGGCAATCATATAATACTCGGATATCCGAGTGTGGGGGCTACTGAGAATATAATGCTGGCAGCGGTTATGGCACAGGGCAAAACCGTTATAACCAATGCCGCACGTGAACCCGAGATATGGGATTTGCAATGTTTCATAAACAAAATGGGCGGTAAAGTGTCGGGCGCAGGCACCAGTATTATCACTATAGAAGGCGTGGATAGATTGCATGCAGTGCATCACAGCATAATACCCGATAGAATAGTAGCTGGGACATATATGGCTGCATCCGCCATTACAGGCGGGGATATAGTGCTCGATAATATAAATGCCGGACATATGGCCGCTATAATAGACAAATATAAGGATATCGGATGCGATATATCATCGGATGGCGATTCATTGCATGTAAAAGGCCCTCACCGTATATACCCGGTAGACATAACCACATTGCCGTATCCCGGTTTCCCGACCGATATGCAGGCTATAACCATGGCAGTGCTGACCAAGGCGGACGGTATAAGCAGAATAGTGGAGACGGTATTCGAGAACAGGTTCAGGCATGTAAATGATCTGATAGCCATGGGAGCTGATATAATGCTATGCGATAAGACCGCTATTATAAAAGGAGTGCAGGAGCTAAAAGGTGTTGAAGTCAAGGCCGAAGATCTGCGCGGTGGAGCAGCCCTTATAGTAGCTGCTTTGGCGGCATCCGGCGTTACTTTGATAGACGACATATATTTTGTGGATCGCGGCTATGAGGGCATGTGCGATGTTTTAAATAACTTAGGCGCTGATGTGTCTATCGTTTCATAGAGGTGTGGTTAAACGTATGATAAACTACGATTTTAATAAACGGATTGCCGATAAGTCGTTGGATATAATAAAAAGAAGAAGGAATATATTTCTATCTATATTGATGCTTTTTTTATTAGCGATACTGTTCCTTCTTCTTCTTACCACCGATATTTTTGATATAAGAAAAATAACTGTTTCCGGCAATGAGAAATTGTCGTATAATAACATTATCGATTTAAGCGGCGTTGTAATTGGACAGAATATATTTGAAGTGGACAAGCGGCAAGTAGAGAGGAGCTTGGAAACCGATCCGTACATAGTAGTCGATAGCATAAATCGTCGATTGCCGGCCGAATTGGTAATAAATATAACCGAACGCCAAGAGGCTTTAATGATCGAGGTTGCAGACGGGTATGCGTTAGTAGATCAGGAGGGTGTATACCTGCAACATGTGGAGAAAAAGGGGCAGTGGATGCTTCCTATAGTTATCGGCATGGATGATATGGTGTTCGATATGGGTGATAATATAAGCAATGGCTCTGATAAGGGCAAAGCGCTGGTTGAACTATATGCCGCCTTAAAGGAATGGGGCATGTTATCCAATATTACCCATATAGATATTCAGAGCGAATATGATATAATAGTTATGACCGATTGGGGTATGCAGATAAGGATGGGCGACAGCCAAGATCTGGATACCAAAATGGCATGGATACAAGCGGCGTTGAAGGACCTGGCGGACAAAGGCCAAACCGAACCGGAAGGTGTCTTGGATGTGGCATATGCCGGTCAGGCTATATACACGCCTTACTATAAATAAACCGTATGAAAGGTGAAGGGCTATTGAATAAAAAAAGCGGCCAGTTGGCGATAATGTTTGTAAGCATGATATTAGGCATAATGCTGGCAGCGCAGTTTAAAAATGTGCAGAGGGTAGGCGGCAGCACATCGATACAGCGAGCCGAAGAATTGACTGCGCGCGTGCAGAAACTGACTCAGGAAAATGAGGACTTACAGGAACAAATACGGCAATTTCAGCAACGTATACGAGAGTACGAGCAATCGGCTCAGAATACCGGCCAATTGGCTCAGACGGTGGAGAATGAATTGCAGCAGACGCGTATGCTGGCAGGTTTGACCGATGTGGAAGGACCCGGTCTTATCATAACCGTAGATGAGAATATTCCAATGGCTATACAATACGACAACCTGCTTACAATAGTGAACGAATTAAATGCTGCGGGAGCTGAAGCGATAGCTATAAATGAGGAAAGAATCATAGCTACTACTGAGATACGAAATGCGGGCAATCATATAAACATAAATACTACGCCTTACTCGCCTCCGTATGTGTTTAAGGTTATAGGCGATGCGGAAAATCTTGAAAAGGCTCTTACATTGCGCGGCGGTGTTGTGGATATGCTGAGTACCTATAGTATAACTGTAAGAATACAAAAAGCCGATAATGTCATGGTGCCTAAGTATGCCGGTGCTATAAAATTCAAATACGCCAAGCCCGTACCACCTAAGGAATAATGGTGATGTAGGTATGCAAAAAACGATGCAACAGCTGCTCATAGCATTTTTTCTGGCCATAACAGCCTTTCTGGCTATGCTGCAGTTTAAATCTCCGAGCAATGTAAACGATCCGTCTATTGCATCATCGCTGGAGAGGATAGAGAATTTGCAACAGCAGGTAACCGGATTGGAACAGCGAAAACAAGAATTGGTGGAAGAATTAAAGGGTCATCAGGCGCGTATGGCCGAGCTGGAAAAACAGGGCGGCGAGGATAGTACCTATATAAAGCACCTAACACAGCAATTAGACGACGCGCGTATATTAGCAGGGCTTACCGAGTTGGAGGGTCCAGGCGTGCAGGTTATATTAAACGACAGCGACAGAGAGATGATAGAAGGTAGCAATGTAAATGCTTATCTTGTGCATGAACAGGATCTGCTTAGTATAGTCAATGATCTTAAGGCTGCCGGAGCAGAGGCTGTGGCACTGAACGGGCAAAGGCTCTTGGCCAATACGCAGATAAAGTGTGGAGGACCTACTATAATAACCGATACCGAGCGCTTTGTACCACCATTTATTATAGACGCGATAGGGGATCCGGCGACATTGGAAGCCATACTTATACAGCCTGGTGGTATATATGATATACTGAAATATTGGGGTATACAGATAAACGTAAAGAAGATGGATAAGATAACCGTGCCCGGTTATTACGGGCCGGTAAACTTCAGATATGCAAAACCGGTTGAACGGTGAAAGAGGGTGATAGATTATGTGGCTGCCTATATTGGGGCTTATATTGGGATTAGCGTTGGGCTATATATTGCCCGTTAATATTCCTACGGCTTATGCGCCTTATGTATCCATAGCCGTATTAGCCGCTTTAGACTCCGTATTCGGCGGGGTCAGGGCATGGCTGGAGAAAAAGTTCGATATAGAGGTTTTTGTTTCAGGTTTCTTCGGCAATGCTATATTGGCTGCAGTGCTGGCATATATAGGGGATAGATTGGATATACCCATTTATCTGGCTGCTATATTTGCGTTTGGCACCAGATTATTCCAGAATTTTGCAATCATAAGGCGTTATATACTTAAGAGCATCAGCGGTAAAGACAAAATAGAGGATTGAGGGGGTTAATTATAAATGGGTGAGGTCATAGCTGCTCTGGACATAGGCTGAGAATATGGCCGATATAAATATAAATTCGGTATTCGCGGCGATACCGGGCGGGCATGTTTCGCTTATAAAAAATAAGGGCATTATAGCTGTTTCCAATGCCGATCGCGAGATAAGGCAGGCCGATGTGGAAAGGGTGCTCCAAGCCACTAAGGTTATGGCGGTGCCGCCCGGTAAAGAAATAATGGATATACTACCTATACAATATGTCGTTGACGGATACGATATGATAAAAGATCCTGTCGGGATGGTAGGCGTAAGATTGGAAGTAGAGGCTAATATTGCATTGGGTACTACCACATCGATTCAAAATCTGATAAAATGTATAGAAAGAGCCGGATTAAATATTTCCGCGGTGATTCTGGAACCATTGGCGTCGGCATCGGTGGTACTATCCGATGATGAGAAAGAACTTGGAGTAGCGTTGATAGACGTAGGGGCCGGGGTAACCGATATTTCTATATTTATAGACGACAATCTCGCTTATACCGCTATGATACCTGTTGGAGGTGGGCATATAACCAATGATCTCTCCATAGGCTTCAGATTGCCATTTTCAGAGGCTGAAAATATAAAAAAGAAATATGGTCAGGCCATGGTATCGTGGATTGAAGATGACAGTGATATTCCGATAAATAAGATGGGCGACGGGGTGCCTGCCAATATAAGTCAAAAGGAAATAGCATACATAGTGGAAGCCAGGGTGCAAGAAATGTTTAATCTGATAAAACATGAATTAGAACGCTCGGGCTACGCCGACAAGATACCCGCGGGCATAGTCTTGACCGGAGGAGGATTATCGTTGCTCAAAGGGGCAAAGGAATTAGGCCGCCAGATATTGGACATGCCGATAAGGATCGGCGCGCCGGATTTTATAGGTGTATCCAGCCCGACATTTTCAGTGGGCGTAGGCTTGATAAAATATGCGTCTAATAATAAGAAATATGTCTCTAAAGCGGGCGGTGCCACTGTGCGCAGGCATGAGCAGCGTTTGGACATGTCCTCCGTATGGGGTAAACAAAGGCGTGGAATTTATATCTATCAACACAGATAAGCAGGCATTGTATATGTCTCAAGCCAATCAGAAGATTCAGATAGGCGAAAAGATTACCAAAGGGCTTGGAGCCGGCGCTAATCCCGATATAGGCCAGAAAGCCGCCGAGGAGAGCCGTGATGAGATAGCCCAATCGGTGAAGGGCGCCGATATGGTATTCGTGACGGCCGGCATGGGCGGCGGTACCGGTACAGGCGCCGCGCCGGTAGTGGCGCAGATAACCAAAGAGATGGGCATATTGACGGTAGGCGTTGTTACCAAGCCGTTTGCCTTTGAAGGCCGCCAGCGCATGGTGAATGCTGAAAAAGGTCTGGCGGAACTCAAAGGCTATGTCGATACGCTCGTGGTTATACCGAATGACCGGTTGCTGCAGGTGGCCGAAAAGAAAACGTCCATGCTGGACGCGTTCAAGATAGCCGATGATATATTGCGTCAAGGCGTGCAAGGCATATCCGACCTTATAGCGGTACCTGGTCTGGTCAACCTGGACTTTGCCGACGTCAAGACCATAATGCGCGAGAAAGGGCTGGCCCATATGGGCATAGGCCGCGGCACCGGCGAGAATCGCGCTGTGGAGGCTGCGCGCCAGGCCATACAGAGTCCGCTTTTGGAGACCACTATAGAAGGTGCTAAAGGCGTATTGTTGAATATAACCGGGTCCAAAAACCTGGGTTTGTTTGAGGTCAATGAAGCGGCCGAATTGGTAGCCGAAGCGGCCGATGAGGAGGCCAATATCATATTCGGAGCGGTCATAGACGATGGCCTGCAGGACGAGGTGCGCATCACCGTTATAGCCACCGGCTTTGAGAGGACCGAAAAGAAAGCGGCTGTGCCTTCCAGAGATAAAAATAAGGCTGCGGCCAAAGAGGCGGCTGCCGGTATAGGCATCGATTACGACGAGCTTGACATACCAGCCTTTTTAAGGCGCAGCAAAAACAGATAATATATATAACATTGTGCTTTTTAAATACATACTATGCATAAGAAGAAAAAATAAGGAGAGAGAGCTTATGCATATATGTATTGATCCGGGGCACGGCGGCTCCGATAGGTATAACAGGGGGCCTACCGGCTATATAGAGGCTGACGGCGTGCTGGATATAGCGCTGCGCCTTAGCTACAAGCTGCAGCAAGCGGGCATAAAGGTTACAATGACCAGGGATGCAGATAGGACAGTGACGCCTGTGCAGCGCATAGCCATAGCCAATAATTCCGGTGCCGACGCATTGATATCGGTTCATACCAATGCGGCCACTAATCCTCAAGCTAATGGTGTGGAGGCTTTTTATTCGCTATTCACCACTACCGGCAACAAACTGGCGTCATATTTGGTCAATCAGATATCGGCGGATTTAAAATTACGCAATCGCGGTATAAAGACCAGAAAGGCTAGCAATGGCAGGGATTATTATTATATCATACGCGAGACGTCCATGCCGGCTGTTATAATAGAGTGCGCCTTTCATACCAATGTGAGAGAAGAGGAGTTGCTGAAGCAAGCCAAATTCAGACAGCAATTAGCCGATTCCATCGCCAAGGCTGTATTTAAATATTTTGGTATAAGCGAATCGCAGCAACCCGTACGTCCGGGGGTAAAGGTATATTATAACGGTCGTGATATTACCGCGCATATACAGCCGCAAGTCAACTACCCCCGTCTAAAGACGGAGGCATGAAGCCTCGGAGTTGACCAGCCTCAGCCCTTGACGGGCTACGTTATTCCGGTCAAGACACCCTGGGATGCAAGAGCCAGTTCCAGGCTCTGTCGCCAGCAGTTAAACAGCTAGCTCGGGGTAGTGCAAGCAGTGCTGTTGGCGCAAAAAGCCGGAATAACATTGGCGAGGCTCACATTAC